>SLCE01000178.1 GCA_007125985.1 Ectothiorhodospiraceae bacterium
AGTTGTCCTCGAATACCTTGACGGTGCTAACCGGCCCATTGAACAGCCGGCGGCCGCCAAAACAGCGGAACAAGGGGCTGAGAATACGTAAATGATCAGAATGATCGTCGCACAGATCAGTGGTTTTCAGGCTCATGCTCATGCAGTCCTCGCGTTGGAGTCATCCAGTGGAGGCTCGGCGCCTCCCAGGAAGCGCCAATCCTAGCAGGCCAGTCGCACACCGAGAACTCACGGACGCGCCGAACACGGCCTGTCCGATGCGGATAGACGATTGACAGCAGCGACAAGGGACGGACAATGGTTTTTCCGTTCCAGAGGTATCTCCTGCATGAATCAGATGCTCGGCAACCCGGTGCAGGCGCGCCGCGCCACGCTGCGTGAGCAGCTGCGCCATGCCCACCACCCGATTCTGCTGGGTGTGGCCGGCGACAGCGGCAGCGGCAAGACCACGTACACCCACGGTATCCGGCGACTGCTGGGCAACGATATGGTCACAACCATTGCTCTGGACGGCTATCACAAGGAGGACCGGGCACAGCGGCGCAAGAGCGGCCGTATTCCCCTGGATCCGGACGCCAATCATCTGGACCTGGTATTGGAACACCTGGGTGCGCTGCGCGCGGGGCGTCCGGTTGAGATCCCGGTCTACAATCATCAGACGGGGTGTTTCGATGCTCCCCAGATCGTGCGCCCGGCGCCGGTGGTCGTGGTGGAGGGGCTGCACGCATTGTACGAACAGTTCCTGCCGATGCTGGATTTCTCCCTGTATGTGGACTCGGACCAGGACGTGAAATGGCGCTGGAAGTTTGAGCGTGATGTCTACCTGCGCGGCCACGATCCCGCGGAACTGGAAGCGGAGATCGAGCGGCGCGAGGCCGCCTACAAGCGCTGGATCGACTTCCAGAAAGTCTCAGCCGATGTCGTGATCAAGATCCACGAAAGCCACCTCTCCTCCCTTGCCCATCAGCAATATGACGGCGCACTTCCGGAGAACTGCTACCACATGGAGATCATCGTCAACCCCAGCGAACTGCCCCTGCCATCGCTGGATCTGCCAGTGAACCTGAACGGACTGACCACGCTGGACGCACCGCCCTTCATGCTGGCCTCCGTTCCAAGCCACTACTGGGGCCGCAAGGCGAACGTGATCCATGTGGACGGCATCATGCCACTGGAGGCAATGCAGCGGCTGGAGGAGAACATCATGTCCCTGACCGGCATCACCACAGATCTCGGCGCCCGCGTGATGACCGACCAGGCCCAGAACTCCACCATGCGTTTCACCCAGTCCCTGGTGGCCTGGCCCTTTCTTGGCCGGGTCTCCGCCCTACTTGCCGACAGCGGCCCCGAGAGTGAGGATTACGACGCCTGAGGCGTCGGGGAGGCGTTACTTGTGGGTCGCGTAATCCTGGGTGTTTTCAGCGCTGCAGTGGTAATCGTCCTGTACATTGCGCTGCTTTGGGGCTTCGCGAGCTGGATCTGGCCCTACCTGCCGATCTGGGCAAAATTCATCGTGTTCCTGTTCATCACCGTGTTGTTCATGAGTTCCCCGATCACGGCGCTGCGTGTTTATGGCCGGGTTCGGGGTCGGGCGGTGCCGCCGGACTCGGACCGGAACCACAGCAATCGCCCACCCGGCCCCTGAAACGGGCCCGCTGTATCACCCGACCCTGTTAAACTCCCTGCTCGCGCCGTACCAGATGGGCGCGCGAGATCACGATTTGGAGCCCGGGCTTGACCGCCTCATCAAAGGTTAGTGGCACGCATGGAATCCAGCTTTACCGTACATTACCGGCTGCACTGCGCCGCGGGTGAAAACCCCATGGACAAGGCCCGGGGAATCGCCCTGGAACAGACCGTGGAACTGCCCGCCACCTGCGTTCGGGACGATATCAGGGAGCAGTGGGTCGGGCAGATCCAGGACCTGGAACCCATCGAGGATGCGCATTGGCAGTGCCGCATCAGCTATGACACCCGGCTTGCCGGGGGTGAGCTGACGCAGCTGCTCAACACCCTGTTCGGCAACATCTCGCTCAAGGCGGGCATCCGCCTGGAGCGTGTGGACTGGCCCAACGCGCTGCTGGCGCATTTCGGCGGCCCCGCCCACGGAATTGACGGGCTGCGCCGGATGACCGGGGTAGAGCCCGGCCTGCCCCTGACCTGCACGGCTCTGAAGCCCGTCGGCTACAGCGCCGACGAGCTGGCCGAACTGGCCTATCGTTTTGCGCTGGGCGGGGTGGATATCATCAAGGACGATCATGGCATCGCGGATCAGGCCAGCGCGCCGTTCGTGGAACGCCTCGCCGCCTGCCAGGCCGCGGTGGAACGCGCCAACCGGCAAACCGGCGGCAGCAGCCGCTACTTCCCCAATGTCACCGCACCAGCCCATTGTTTGGCTGAACGCCTGAACGCCGCGCGGGAGGCCGGCTGCACCGGCGTGCTGATCAGCCCCTGGCTATGCGGCCTGGACAGCCTCCGCTGGGCGCGGGACCACAGCGGTCTGGCACTGATGGCCCACCCGGCACTGACCGGTGGCCAGATGGGCAGCGATCACGGCCTATCACCGGAACTGCTGCTGGGCGAGTTGTTCCGCATTGCCGGCGCTGATGCCTCCATCTACCCCAACACCGGCGGGCGTTTCGGGTTCAGCGAAGCCACATGCCATGCGATCAACCAGGCGCTGCGGCAACCACTGGGCAATCTGCGACCTGCGGCTCCCGCGCCGGGGGGCGGCATGGACGCGCAGCGGGCACCGCATTGGATTGAACGCTACGGGCCCGATACCATTGTGCTGATTGGTGGCAGCCTGTATGCCCAGGGTGACATCACCACGGCCGCCCGCAAGCTGCTGCAGGCACTGGGGCGCAACTGAACCACCGGACGAACACGCCATGGCCAAGATCATCCGTTCCGAGAACTACCGCTGGGATGTGCCGCTCAAGGAATACAAGTCCGACGGCACCGGTTTCCGAGACATCACCCGTCAGACCATACTGGGGGAAGCCGAGGGCGAGGAACGCCTCAATTTCCTCACCCGATATTTCGAGGTCCAGCCGGGCGGTTATTCCTCCCTGGAGCATCATGAGCACCCCCACGCCGTAGTCATCATCCGCGGTGAGGGAGAGGTCATTCTGAAAGACCGGGTGGAACCCGTGGGGCTACACGACTGCGTGTACATCTCGCCGCACACGTACCACCAGTTTCACGCCACTGGCGCCGAACCCCTGGGGTTTCTGTGCATCGTTGATCGGGAGCGGGACCGGCCACAGGTGCCCGGGGACACGGACCTGGAGAACCTGCGGAAACACCCGGACGTGGCCAAACGCCTCAGGGTCTGAGCCACAGGGTCAACCCGGCGCCTGACCCGGTTTCCACTTGATACTGCAGCCCACGCTGGGCTTCTGGTCTTGGTTGACCTCTTCTTCCAGCAGAACCGCACGCACCGCCTCGCGCAGATCATCCCCGGTCGGCGGTGACTCATCGCCGGGACGGCTGTCGTCAAACTGGCCGCGATACACCAGGCGCCTGTCCGCATCGAACAGGAAGAAGTCCGGCGTGCAGGCAGCACCGTAGGCGCGGGCAACCGCCTGGTTCTCGTCGTGCAGATAGGGAAACGGATAACCAATCCGCGCCTTCTCCCGGATCATGGCCTCATAGCTGTCATCGGGATAGCGCTCGGCATCGTTGGCATTGACACCCACCACCGCCAGGCCCCGGGGTTCGAACTCCCGGGCGAAGCTGGCAAGGGCGTGGCTGATGTGGCGCACATACGGGCAATGGTTGCAGAGGAAGACGACCAGTAGAGCCGGTGCGTCGGCGAAGTCGTCCCGGGCCACGATGGCCCCGTCCGTGTCACGCAGACGGAAATCCGGCGCTTCTGCGCCAAGTTCCAGCGGGGCGGACTGCTTTGCAGCCATGACGCCGTACTCCACCAGGAGGGCCCGGCCACCCCACGGTGACCGGGCCAACGACGGCTCTCGCCGCCCGGATCAGTCCTCGTGCTCTTCCACGAGTTCCAGCAGCAGGTTGAGCAGGCGCTCACCCCGTTCACCCACCATTTCCACGAAGGTGTCGCGCACAGGCAGGCTCAGTTCACGGAAGGCTTCCCGCTCTTCAGCGGTCAGTTCCACAAGCTGAATATCACTGTTGGAGGTGATCACGTCCAGCCGCTCCGTGTTCAGCTGAACCTGCACATCGTGGATGTACTCCACCAGGTCCACCACCACGCCGTCCACGATCTCCTTGAGCTCGTCAGACAAGCCGTCGTACCAGTCACGGTTACCCATGAAGGTGGCGATGAACTGCGCCTGGTTGGCGAACACCAGGTAGTCCTGCACTTCGTAGAAGCTCATCTCCTCGTGGGCAAACACGGGCTGGATGTTGCCCTCGATCTGCCCCAGTTGCAGGCCGCTGTAGATCTCGCCGTACTCCATGGTGGTGGGATCGGCACCGTAGGCCTGATAGGTTTCACGCAGCAGGCGGTTATCCATGGTGCGGATGGCAATACCGGAGAAATCCTCCGGTGTGCGCACCGGCTGCTGCAGCCCCCAGACCTGCCAACCTTCCGGCACCACGGCCAGCGGATGGAGATCACGGTTCCGGAATGCGTCGACGAAATCCTCGTTCTTGCGGAACTCTTCAGAGTTCAGAATTTGCGTGTTGGTCCATTCATCGTCGGTCAGGATGAAGTTCAGGCTAAACAACTGGCTTTCTGGCACAGTGCCGCCCAGAAAGCCGGAGCCGAATGCCAGCTGAATGGCGCCGCTTTGCACTGCGTCATAGATATCCGTCAGGCCACCAAGCTGCCCGTAGGGGAACAGCTGTACCGTGACAGCGCCATCGGTACGCTCATTCATCAGTTCGCCGAATCGCGCCGCGTATTCGTACTGCACACTGCCTTCGATTTCCTCCAGCCCGAAACGCCAGGTCTGGTTCTCGATGGCCTGGGCCGTGCCAACGCCGAAAACGGCCAGCCCTAGTGCAGCCGCGCACACTCCTGTCTGCCAGCGCATTACTGCTACCTCCCTTTGTGCTTGCTTGTCGTTTATCACATGCATTTTCAACCTTAACACACGCCCCCGGCATGTCCATTCGGTGTCCAACGGGCCTCTGTTAGGTTATGGTCTTAGGGAAAAGCGCGTGCCTGACGGAGGAAAAGGAATGGCTCAATCCGGCTCAGAGCAGCCAGCGTCGCGACAGGGAAACGTGATCATCAAGTTGATTCGGGGCATTGATCGCACTCTGGAATACGCGGAAGTATTCATCATTGGCGGGTCCATTCTGTTCATGGCCCTGATCATGGTCACCCACGTGCTGGGCCGTACCTTTTTCCGCATCGGCATTCCCGGCGTCACTGAAATCACCGAACTCCTGATCATCCTGATCACTTTTGTCGGCGTCAGCTATGCAGTACGGCGCGCCCGACACATCTCCATGTCCGCCCTCTACGACCAACTCCGCGGCGTCGCCCGCAAGACGCTGCTGGTCACCATCTGCCTGATTACCGGCGGGCTGCTGTTTTTCCTGGCCTGGGAGGCGCTGGGCTACGTCCAGACCATTCACCAGCGTGGCCGTACTTCATCGGCTCTCAACATCCCGCTGTGGATGATTTACGCCGTGCTGCCCATCGGCTTTTTCCTGGCCGGGCTCCAGTACTGGCTGACCGCCTTGCGTAATGTGACCACGCCGGGGATGTACCGCTCGTTTACCGAGCGGGAGGCCTACGACGACGTCCCCATGGACGCCGGTGCCACATCGCTGGACACGGACACGGACAAGGACAAGCAATAACCGGCGCCAAAGCCGGCGACAAGGGGGGTTGAAAGCATGCTGACCTGGTTGGTCCTGCTGATGATCGTATTGCTGCTGCTGGGCTTTCCGATGATGGTGCCCTTGCTGGCGGCGACCCTGTTCATGATGTTCACCGGAATGACCTTCTTCGGGCCGGACCAGGGCATCAGCTGGATGATTACCGGGGTGAGCAACTGGGTGCTGGCGGCTGTGCCCATGTTCATTTTCGCGGCAGATATCATGACCAAAGGCCACACAGCCAACCGGCTGCTGGACCTGGTGAGCGCCTTCTTCGGCCATATGCGCGGCGGGCTGCCCATTACCACCGCCGCAAGCTGCACGCTGTTCGGTGCCGTGTCCGGTTCCACACAGGCCACCGTGGTGGCCATGGGCGGCCCGATGCGGCCACGGTTGCTGGAGAAAGGGTACAAGGACAGCTTCACCCTGGCATTGATCATCAATGCCAGCGACATCGCCCTGCTGATTCCACCCAGCATCGGCATGATCGTCTACGGCGTCATCGCCCGCGGCGCTTCCATCGGCGACCTGTTCATTGCCGGCATCCTCCCCGGGCTTCTGATCCTGCTGATGTTCTCGATCTACTGCTACATCGCCTCCCGCATCATGGGCATCGAGGCGGAACCACGGGTGGGCTGGAAGGACCGCCTGCGTGCGCTTCGGGGCGCACTCCTACCCCTGGGCTTTCCCGTCATTGTGGTCGGCGGCATCTACACCGGGACATTCAGTCCGGTGGAGGCCTCCGCCATGGCCGTGCTCTACGCCTTTGTTCTCGAAGTGGTGATCTACCGCAAGGTGTCGCTTCGGGACATGGGATCCATTGCCCTGTCCACCGGCATGATCACAGCGGTGGTCTTCGTGCTGGTCGCAGCGGGCTACGCGTTCTCCCAGGCGTTGTCCACGGCAGGCATTCCCACCCAGATCCTGCAGCCCATCATCGCCACTTTCGGCGATAACCCCACCGCGGCCTTGGCCCTGATCGCGGTGGCGTATTTCATCGGCTGCATGTTCGTGGACCCGATCGTGGTGATCCTCATCCTCACACCCCTGTTCGCGCCGCTGGTCCAGGCCACCGGCCTAGACCCGGTGCACGTGGGCGTGGTGGTCACCCTGCAGGCGGCCATCGGCTCCGCAACACCGCCGTTTGGATGCGACATCTTCACCGCCATGGCGGTCTTCCGGCGCCCGTACATGGACGTGATACGGGGCACGCCTCCCTTCATAATGATCCTGCTGCTTGCCACGGTGCTGGTCATTGTGTTTCCGCAAATCTCCCTGTGGCTGCCTTCACTGGGCGCACAGTAAACGGTCTACTATCTCGATGGGGCTCGCATGAAACCGAGTTACAACGTGCTACTTGTGGCGGGATGCCTGTTGCCCGGGGCCTTGGCCGCGCTGGATGCAGAACGGGACCTGTCTGACGCAAACATCTACCTTCCCGTGGAATCGGACCGGCAGGACGTTATCCGGGTAGATATGGTTTACAACGATTCCCATGTGCAACTGCGCTATGAATACGCCACGGACAACCCGAGTTGGTATCACCAGTACTGGGTATTTCGTGATGGCGACTGGGTGCGCAAGGGTGACGGCTCCGGCGGACCAGACGCCCATGGTCTGTACGAAGACCGGATTTCCATGATGCTGGACGATGGCAGCGTCGACGGCTTCGACCGCTACGGCGGCTGGATGCTGATCCACGACGGCATGCGCACGCTGACGTCGGCGGCGGAGCGGGATGCGGTACGCGCTCACCCCAAGCTGGGCGAAGCCATGGGGCGCAGCGATGTGCGCAAGTATCTACCCGGCACCCGCAATGCGGAGCCGGAGCAGATTTCCTGGCACAAGATCCGTGACGATGATGAACTGGCGGCCATGCAGGAGGCAGGGGAATTTCTCGACCTCTGGCAATGGCGCGCACACCGCAGCCACCCGATGGGTCACGCCGATAACGGCTATGTGCTGCACTACCGCCTGTCCTCGGAAGGCCGCAGCATGTTCACCACGAACTGGGATGACGAGGGGGGCCATCCGGCGTGGATGCTGGACCCGGATCAGGTCGGCTCGCCTGCACTGGACTGGGAGCGCCTGGTGGCCCGGGAATACGGCCAAGACGATGTGTACTTCATCTCGGAAGACAACGCCGTGCCCTTTGACCCGGATTACGCCTGGCAGGAGGGCGACGTAATTCCACAACGCTTTCTGCGACAACCGGATGGCAGTCGTGGCGCGATTCACTCAGCCGGCCGCTACGAGGACGGTGCATGGCGTATCCGCCTGACGCGAACCCTGGACGCGCCGAATGCTCTCGATAGCAAAACCCTGAGCGATGGCGGCCTCTATACCGTGGCTTTTGCCGTACACAGCGGCGCTGTCGGGGCTCGTTGGCACCGCGTATCACTTCCGCTACAGCTGAGTCTGGGCGAGCATGACACCGCTGACATCATCGCCCGCCGGGTGGACGGCGACCTGGACGCGGCGCCGCCGGAATGGACGGAGGTGGATCTGATTTACCCCGGCCAGATCACCTGGCAATGGCTGCACAGCGATGACCATCCGGGCAATCCGTTTGTACGTGCGGGGCAACTGCGCGTCTGGGACCAACATGACCCCGCCACCTTGAGCGAGTTCATCGCCGACCACGAACGCCAACTGGCGGACCAGGAGAAATCGGGGGCCCACTAGGCCCCCGCCACACCGGGGATCACAAGGGCGCGGGCAAGGAAGCTCCCGCCTCAGGCCTCCTTCTCGTGGTGATACAGATGCACATCCCGCTGCGGATAAGGGATGGTGATGCCTTCCTCGTCAAAGCGGCGTTTGATCTTCTCGGTGAGATCCCAGTACACGCCCCAGTAATCCTCGGTCTTCACCCAGGGGCGGACAATCCAGTCCACGCTGGAGTCGGCGTGCGCCACCATGCGAATGTTCGGCGCCGGCTCCGGCAGCACCCGCTCATCACTGCTCACGATGTCCTGCAACACCGCGCGCACCTTGTCTGAATCGTCGTCATAACTGACGCTGGCCACCAGGTCCACCCGCCGCGTGGGGTGCGAGGAGTAATTGGTGATGGTGCCACCCATCATCTGCCCGTTGGGAACCACCACCCGGCGATTGTCCGGCGTGTTCAGGATCGTGGTGAAAATCTGCACCTCATCCACGGTACCGGCGGTTCCACCGCCCTCAATGTAGTCCCCCACCCGATAGGGCCGGAAAATGATCAGCAGCACGCCGGCGGCGAAGTTGGCCAGCGAGCCCTGCAAGGCCAGACCGACGGCCAGGCCGGCCGCACCCAGCAGAGCGATGAGCGATGTGGTCTGCACCCCAAGCTGACCCACCGCCGCCAGGACCACGAAAATCAGCAGAATCGTGTAGACGATATTCCCGAGAAACTTGATCAGGATCGGCTCGACCTTGGCCCGCTCCAAGCCTTTCAGCAGCAGGCGGTGGATGATGCCGATCACCCAGCGCCCGATGAAAAAGATGGCAATAGCGGCAATGATATTCAGGGCCAGGTCGGTGCCGCTTTCCTGGATCACTCCGAGAATTTCATCAGTTTCCATCAAGAACTCCTGTTATTGGTTGGTGTTACGGAGCATGGAACCGGGAAAGCTCTCCCTGAGGGAGGGCTTTCCCGTCGCTCACTATAGGGTATTCGCTGCAGTCCGGTCCCGGTCAGCGTTGGGTCTCAATTGTGACTGCTGGCCTGCAGGCCGTTAGGCGCCAGACGTTCCGCTCCCCAGCTGCGCTGGATATAGGCGATAACCTCGTCCAACTCATCACGCTCAACGGCGGCAAGCTCACCCCCCTCAAGCGGATCGTAATGGAAGATGTACAGCCGCGAGGCAAACTGGGCAAACGGCAGTGAGGATTCGCCATAGCGTTCCCCGTTGCCGGCGGTGCTGACCTTAACCCCGTCCCCCCAGTCCTGACCGCTGTCATTATTGGGGTTGAAAAAATACACCCGCATCTGACCCGACGGGTCCAGCGCCACGCGGAGGATGGTGATGGCATGCCAGCCCACGAATCGCGCGGCGCTATCCGTGACCGCAACGCCCGCCGGCTGGGGATGGATCAGCGGCTGATTACCGTTGTAGTACGGGTGGTAACAGGCATAGAAGTGGCGCAGGAAGTCATCCAAATCAATCAATTGCCCCGTGTCCACGTCCACGTTGATGCTGAAGCCGCGACCAGCCCACCAACCATGAAACTCCGGATTCACCCAGCGGTGCGGATCCCCTTCGCGACTGATGCAGCGCCGCCCCATCTCCGCATAAATGCGGTCCAGATGCGGCACCACCAGCAACGAGACCGGGTCCAGATCCATGGGCAGTTCCGTGGCAACACCCGACGCGCTCTCACGGGATGAAATGCTCTGCCCTTCGAAGTGCATCACGATCTCGTCGTCGCGCGCCGCCCAGGCCACCATCTGCAACAGGTAGTCGGGATCGTTATAGGCCCACATGGACAGGGCACGGGCGGATTGGCAGGTGGGATTATTCCCCTGCCCCACACCAAGCGGCATGCCCAGCATGCACAGCACACCCTCAAGCAACCGCGCCTGTGGCGAAACCGCCGACCCATAAGCCAATTCCAGGCGTTCACGGGACCAGTCGGACAGATGCAGGCCGATTTGCCGCCACATGGCAGGGGCCACTGGCGGCTGGTAGAGAATGCCGCGCTCCAGCATCAGCGCCAGGCCGTAAACCGCCTGGGGCGTTTCCGGATAGACCGCCTTCTGGATCAGGGCCCGCACCAGCTCGTTGTAGCAGAGCATGCAGTCACGCCCCGTGGACGAAAGCCCCAGTGCCTCGGCCAGCAGATGATCGCCCTGCTCCAGCAGATGCCGCAACAAAACCGGGTGATATGGGGACACCAGCCCCGTGTCGTGCATGGCGCGGGCAAAGCCGGTGGCCTCGGACTGCAGCACGTTGCGGTCCATGGTGTCCAGACGCTGCCGGTACACAGCCAGCCCGGGATCTTCCCGGCAGCCCTGGGTAGGGCCGAACAGACTGCTCACCAGACGCTCCGCGCCCTGGCCGCTGCCGGCAAGATCGATCTCAGGGTTGGCCTGGCAGATGGCGATCTGGGTCACCATCTGCTTCACATCATCCACCTGGATCGGGCGCTGCTGCAGCATGCGCCAGATCTCCTCGATGAGCTTGTCGATGATGTGCTCGTAGCCGACACGATCCGCCAGATGGCGCAACAGGGCACGCGGGAGCTTCGCCAGGCGCCCCTGGAGTTCCCGCTCCGCCTCGCTGGGCGGCGTGAACAACATGGGCAGGTTGACAGCCAGCACCTGGGTGAGGAAATGATGCGCCTGCTCGGCTGACACCTGGGGATGGCGGTACTTGCCTGTGGCCACGGCGAGCATGCGCAATTCACTCAGCGCCTCAATCACCACCGTCGCCGAGTTCGCGCTCTTCAACGATTGCGCGGTCAGGGTGGGCACCAGGATGTGCGGCATCGCCCAGTCGGAGCCGAGGAACACGCCCGCCTCTTCCAGACGCTGGGCGCGTTCCTCGACGGCGGCGCAGCCGCCCTCCTGCAACAGCACGCGACGTGCCGTATCCAGGACACGGTTCAGCTTGGCCGGTTTCGCGAATTCCCGCGCCTTGGCCAGGATGTCCGTTGCCTCGTCCAGCATGGTCAACAGACCATCCAGCTGTACCCGTTGTTCCTGTCGCCCGTTCTCTTCGCTAGACACACCAGCTCCTATTCATGGTCCTGGCGTGGATTATACGTAGAAATCGAGCTCTTCCTGCCGCTTGAGAAGATCATGCAGCTCCTTGGCATTATCACCACGGAAATACACAAGCCCCCAGTGGGTGCCGAAGGCCGTCCGTTTGGTGACCGTTTCCTCCATTGGCGGCGTCAATTCGTGGGACTCGAAGTACGGATGATTCTCCGTCTCTTCCGGGATCTCCAGACGGCTGACCACGCGTCGCCGCGGGTACACACCGAAGCAGCCGGCATAGCCTTTGGCATCCACCACTTCCTTCGGGAAGAAGGCCTTGATCTCCTCTTCGGTGGTCTTGGGGTCGAAGGACAGTATGAGGCCCTGGTAGGCATTGAAGCCGTAGACCCGCTCCAGTAGTTCGAACACTTTGAACCCGGGCGGACGGAACGCCACTTCGCCGAAGTACATCTCATCGTCACTGGTGACGAAGTACTCGGGGTGAATGAAGCCGAACTCGATATCGAAGGTGCGGATCAGTTTCTCGATCTGCTTTTCGATCAGCGGCCGGTAGCGCTCCAGCTCCGGCGAGGCCGG
>SLCE01000240.1 GCA_007125985.1 Ectothiorhodospiraceae bacterium
CGGGGGTCCTGATGCCGGACTGTCGGCCGCATGGACGCGGCCGACAAGCCTACAGGGAAGTATTCACGGCGCGTCCGGCATCAGGACCCCCACCACCAGCCGGCTCGGAGCCGCGTTGATGCCTTGTACGCCGCTGGTCTTCGGAACTCAGTCCCAGCTTAGGGCGCCGCCGGTGCGGTACTCCGTGACCCGGGTTTCGAAGAAATTTTTCTCCTTCTTCAGGTCCATGATCTCGCTCATCCACGGCAGCGGGTTCTCCGCCCCGGGGAAGGCCTCCGGCAGTCCGATCTGGGCCAGCCGGCGGTTGGTGATGAAGCGCAGGTACTCGGTCATCATGTCAGCATTCATGCCGAGCACGCCGCGGGGCATGGTGTCGCGGGCGTAGGCCGCTTCCAGTTCCATGCCCTCGATAATCAGCTGTCGCATCTCCTGCTGGAAGCGGTCGGTCCAAAGCTGCGGGTTCTCCAGCTTGATCTGGTTGATCATGTCGATGCCGAAGTTCATGTGCATCGACTCGTCCCGCAGGATGTACTGAAACTGCTCCGCCGTTCCGGTCATCTTGTTGCGCCGCCCCAGGCTGAGTACCTGGGCGAAGCCGGTGTAGAAAAAGATGCCCTCAAATACCACGTAGAAGGCGATCAGGTCGCGCAGCAGGCGCTGATCGGCCTCCGGTGTGCCCGTGACGAAGGTGGGGTCTCCCAGGCTTTGGGTGAACGGCAGGGCCCACTCGGCCTTGGCGGCCACCGCGGGCACTTCCCGGTACATGTTGAACACCTCGGCCTCGTCCATGCCGAGCGATTCGATAATGTACTGGTAGGCGTGGGTGTGGACGGCTTCCTCGAAGGCCTGGCGCAGCAGATATTGGCGGCACTCCGGATTGGTGATATGTCGGTAGACGGCCAGCACCAGGTTGTTGGCCACCAGCGAGTCGGCGGTGGAGAAAAATCCCAGGTTGCGCTTGACGATGGTGCGCTCGTCCTCGCTGAGCCCGTCGCGGGATTTCCACAGCTCGATGTCGCGGCCCATGGGGATTTCCTGCGGCATCCAGTGGTTTTCGGAACCAGCCAGGTATTTGTCCCAGGCCCATCGGTATTTGAACGGCACCAGTTGGTTGAGGTCAGCTCGGCAGTTGATGATCTTCTTGTCATCCACCTGCACCCGGCGCGCGCCCAGCTCGATGTTTTCCAGCCCGGTGGCGCCGGCCATGCCCTGTTCACTGTTTCTTTCTTCTGCGGTGTTCCAGTCCAACATGCGATTGTCTCCTTGACTGATTTGCGTCGTCTGCTCTTGCTGCTATCGGTTGCGGGTGCTCGTGCGGGCTTCGAATCGGCTACTGCTGGGAGGCCTGCTTGGGTGGCTGCGCGTGAAGCCGTGCCCCTAGCGCGGAAGTCACCCAGTCAAGGCCAGAACGAAGCCCGCAACAAACAACGCTGCGTTCCGAGCACCAGACGCCTTCAACGGTTTGCTACTGGCACGCCTCGCAGCCCGGGTCCTCAATGGCGCAGGCCTGGGGTTGCGGGGAAGGTGCCGAGGGCACGCGGTTGAGCGCACCGTCTGTCACCGTGCTTTTCTCCACATGCGTGGCCCCCATGGAGCGCAGGTAATAGGTGGTTTTCAGCCCCTGACGCCAGGCCTCCAGATACAGCTGCTCCAGCTTTGGCCCGGAGGGTTCCGCCATGTAGAGATTCAGGCTCTGCGCCTGGTCCAGCCACTTCTGTCGTCGCGAGGCCGCCGCCACAAGCCATTTCGGATCCAGTTCGAAGGCGGTGGCGAACAGCGCCTTGAGATCGTCCGGCACGCGGTCCATGGGCTGGATGCTGCCGTCGTAGTACTTGAGATCGTTGACCATCACCGGATCCCACAGGCCGCGCTCCTTGAGCGCCCGCACCAGATATGGGTTGACCACGGTGAACTCTCCGGAGAGGTTCGATTTCACATAGAGGTTCTGGTACGTGGGATCAATGCCCTGGGAGACGCCGACAATATTCGCGATGGTGGCGGTGGGTGCGATAGCCAGGCAGTTGGAATTGCGCATGCCGCCGCGCACCTTTTCGCGCAACGCATCCCAGTCCAGGGTGCCGTGGGTGTCCATATGGCAGCCGCCATCCCGGGCATCGGCCACGTAGCGGATGGAGTCCACGGGCAGCACGCCCTGGTTCCACAGCGAGCCCTGGAATGACTGGTAGCTGCCGCGCTCCCGGGCCAGTTCGGCGGATGCCTCGATGGCGTAGTAGCTGATCGCCTCCTGACTGCGGTCCGCGAAATCCACGGCATCCTCGCTGGCATAGGAATAGCCGAGCCGGTAGAGGGCATCCTGGAAGCCCATCACGCCCAGGCCCACCGGCCGGTGGCGCAGATTGGCGCGGCGTGCCTGCGGCACGCTGTAGTAGTTGATGTCGATAACGTTATCCAGCATCCGCATGGCGGTGCGCACGGTGCGGCGCAGGCGTTCGTGGTCGATGCCCTCCGGACCCACGTGGGAGGCGAGGTTCACCGAACCCAGGTTGCACACCGCGATCTCTTCGTCCGAGGTGTTCAGCGTGATCTCAGTGCAGAGATTGGAACTGTGCACCACGCCCGCATGCCGCTGCGGCGAGCGCAGGTTGCAGGGATCCTTGAAGGTGATCCACGGGTGGCCGGTCTCGAACAGCATGGACAGCATCTTGCGCCAGAGCTGTTTCGCGGAGACCACCTTGTGATTGCGAACCCCGCCCTGTTTCGCCCGCGCCTCCAGTTCCTCGTAGGCTGCCCTGAACGCGCGGCCATAGAGTTCGTGGAGGTGGCCGGCCTCGTCGGGAGAGAACAGGGTCCAGTCGGCGTCGGCCAGCACGCGTTCCACGAACAGGTCGGGCACCCAGTGGGCCGTGTTCATGTCGTGGGTCCGGCGGCGGTCGTCGCCGGTGTTCTTGCGCAGTTCCAGGAATTCCTCCACGTCCAGGTGCCAGGTTTCCAGGTAGGCGCAGACCGCGCCCTTACGCTTGCCGCCCTGGTTGACGGCCACGGCCGTGTCGTTCGCCACCTTGAGAAACGGCACCACGCCCTGGGACTTGCCATTGGTGCCCTTGATGTAAGCGCCCAGTGCCCGGACCCGCGTCCAGTCATTGCCCAGGCCACCGGCGAACTTGGACAGCAACGCGTTGTCCCGGATGGCGCCGTAGATGCCGGCCAGGTCATCAGGCACCGTGGTGAGGTAGCAGCTGGACAGCTGCGGCCGCAGGGTGCCGCTGTTGAACAGGGTGGGGGTGGAGCTCATGAAATCGAAGCTGGACAACAAGCGGTAGAACTCGATGGCCCGCTCCTCGCGATCAACCTCGTTCAGCGCAAGGCCCATGGCCACCCGCATGAAAAAGGCCTGGGGCAGTTCAAAGCGGGTGTCCTCCCAGTGCAGTAGGTAACGGTCGTACAGGGTCTGCAGGCCCAGGTAGTTGAATTGCCGGTCGCGGTCGGTGTCCAGCACCTTGCCGATCCGGTCGAGATCGAAGTCCAACAGCCGCGGATCCAGCAATTCCAGTTCCACCGCACGCCGGACGTAACGCGGGAAGTAGCCGGCGTAGCCCTCCTCGATGCCGTCGGCTGGCACAGCCTCCGGGTGGTGGGACAGGAACTCCAGGGCCTCGCGGCGCAACTGGTTCAGCAGTAATCGGGCAGCGGCGTAGCCGTATTCGGGTTCGCGCTCGATCAGGCTGCGGGCGCACATCACCAGGGCCCGGTTTATCTCGCCCTCGGTGACGCCGTCGTAGAGGTTGCGATGGACGTCCCGCAGGATGCGTGCCGGGTCGGTCTCCGGCAGGCCGTCGCAGGCGTCCTCCAGCCGCGCCCGCAGCCGTTCTTCGTCCAGCGGGATTCGCTGGCCGTCGGCCCGCGTCATGCTGAGCCCGGCGGGAGCTTTGTCGGCCGGGGGCTGCTGCGCGGCCCGCCGACGCGCGTGCTCCTCGCGGTAGAGCACGTAAGCCCGTGCCACCTTGTGCTCACCGGCGCGCATCAAAGCCAGTTCCACCTGGTCCTGAATATCCTCGATGTGGATGGTGCTGATATCCGGTTGGCGGGTGAGGGCGGCCACCACATGCTCGGTGAGGCGGGCCACCTTTTCCTGGATGCTGGCGGAATCATCTGCCTTGCTCTCCTCGAGGGCGAGAAAGGCCTTTTTCATGGCCAGGCTGATCTTGTCCGGCTTGAAGTCGGTTAACTCCCCGCTGCGGCGGATGACGCGTAGCCGGGATTGGCGGGTGCTTTGCGGGATGGATTCAGCGAGTGCTGACATGGTGTCCTCCTATCGTCCGTTTGGAGGAACCATCGCGGAATGCGGGTAGGGATGTCGTGCTGCGCAGGCGTGAAACGGCAACTGCCTCACGGCAGAGATTCGGGTGCCCGTCAGATTCGATCCGTCCCCAGTCACCTTTGACGCGAAGGTTCCTGGCAGTCCTCGGAGGTATTCGGGCTCGATGGTCGAACCGCCTGGGCGGCGTTCCGCCATCACACCGTTGCGCGACAGCCCCGGATTCTCACCGGTGTTCCCCTCGCGATCACGGATACCACATTTGGTGTCCGTGATGAGGATGGTTATCAACATATAGGTGTGTTCGCTTTCTGGCAAGGGGCGTGCAGTGTTGAGCCGTGGATGAGGTGCGTTTCCCTGCACACGCACTGAGGCAAACAGGATGGAGTTCGGACACGCTGTGAATACGTCCATGTACGCTTGCCGGCGAGGTCCCTCTCACCGACAGTCCCAACTCCACCCTGCCTGCCGGTTGCTCAAGGCCACCGCGCCGCTCTTGCAATGGTCATCCCGCTTTCATAAACTGCCGCCAACTGGACGCAGGCGGGTGTAGCTCAGCTGGTAGAGCACAACCTTGCCAAGGTTGGGGTCGAGGGTTCGAGTCCCTTCACCCGCTCCAGGCAATGACGCCTCGCGGTGACTCCATCGCGGGGCGTTTTCGTTTCCGACACTCCGGGGCGTCATTCATGAGTCGCGACACATACCGCATCACCGTTGGCGCCATCAGCCGGGATTTGCCGCTGTACGAAATGAAGCCCGGGCTGCGTATCGCGGTCCTGAATATCCTCGGGGATACCGAATTGGCGGAGGAAGCCGCCACGGTACTGGCCGGGCGGCTTGCGGCGGAGGACTACGACGTGCTGGTGACCCCGGAAGCCAAGAGTATCCCCCTTGCCCATGCACTGGCCGTGCGCACCGGGCAGCCCTATGTCGTTCTACGTAAGAGCTACAAGCCCTACATGGGGGATGCGCTGGAGGCCACCACGGTGTCCATCACCACTGGTGCTCCCCAGACCCTCTACCTGGATGAGAAGGACAGGCGCCTGGTGGAAGGCCGGCGCGTGGTCCTGCTCGATGATGTCGTGAGCACAGGGTCCACGCTGCAGGGCATGAAACAGCTCATGAAGGAGGCTGGCGCCGACGTTGCGGCCACGGCCGCCATCTGTACGGAAGGGGATGCCGGCAACGGCGGCGACGTGATCGCCGCCGCCCATCTGCCGCTGTTCGAAGCCTCTTAGGGAAGTGCTGATCCATTCCCATGGTATCCTGGCTTTGCGGCGTGCTTGCGTGCAAGACGCGGCTCGCAGGTAATGGCTAGCCCTTGCCTGCGAGCGCCGCCCGGTCAGCGCGCGCGAATGGCTCCGCAGAGTACTATGGGAATGGATCAGCGCTTCCCTAGTTCCGCAGACTGATCACCGGCCAGCCCCGGGCCTGGGCCAATTCCCGTAATTGCTTGTCCGGGTCCACTGCCACGGGGTTGGTCACCTTCTCCAGCAGCGGCAGGTCGTTATGGGAGTCGCTGTAGAACCAGCTCTGCCGGGGTTGTTCGCTGCGTTCGGCAAGCCAGATGTCCAGTGCCTTCACTTTGCCTTCCCGAAAGGTCGGTTCATCAATCACTTCTCCCGTGTAGCGGCCTCCACGGAATTCCGGTGTGGTGGCCAGCAGGTGTTCGACGCCGAACAGCTCCGCGATGGGGCCGGTGATAAAGCGGTTGGTGGCGGTGATGATCATGGTCACATGGCCGCGATGTGCGTGGTCCCGGACCAGTTCCTGTCCTGCCTCGAGAACGATGGGGCGGATGATTTCTTGCAGGAACTCGGCGCGCAGGGCGTGGAGTTCCTCCGCCGGGTAACGGGTCAGTGGCTCCAGCGCGAACCGCAGGTAGGCACGCACATCCAGTTCCCCGCGCTTGTAATCTTCATAGAAGCGCTGGTTTTGCGCATCGTAGCTGGCTTTGTCCACCAGGCCGCGCTCCACTACGAAACGCCCCCAAAGATAATCGCTGTCTCCGGCGAGCAGGGTGTTGTCCAGGTCGAATATGGCAAGTGTCACGGAATGCTCTCCTGGTCGGGCGTTGACAGATCGCACCTGTTTCAAGGCCCGCCATTGTATCCAGTCGCCGCCGCATTTGCCGATTCGCGCCTGCGTGTGGAAAAATAGGTTTGATAATCGTGGTCTGGAAAAGTCAATAAGTGATTGATTCCGAAGGTTTTAGGGCGAATGTCGGCATTATTCTGACCAATGACGAAGGGTCTGTTTTCTGGGCTCGGCGCATTGGTCAGAATGCCTGGCAGTTCCCGCAGGGCGGAATCAGACACAATGAAACGCCGGAGGAGGCCCTTTACCGGGAGCTGGCTGAAGAGGTGGGCTTGCAGCCCGAGCATGTGGAACTGGTGGGCTCCACCACCCGCTGGCTGCGCTATCATCTTCCCAGGCGGCTCATCCGGCGCAACCGCAAGCCGGTGTGTATCGGCCAGAAGCAGCTTTGGTTCATGCTGCGCCTTGTGGGAGACGAGGCGGATGTCCGTCTCGACGCCAGCGAGCGCCCGGAGTTCGACGACTGGTGCTGGGTGGATTACTGGAAACCGGTGCGCGAGGTCGTGTTCTTCAAGCGCCGGGTGTATCACTGCGCCCTGGAGGAACTTGCCCCGCTGGTCTTCCCTGAAGGGGCTCCGGAACCGCCATCCATGCCGCGTCCAGACCGCACGCGTCGCCGTCGGCAGGGCGCCAGCGGCTGAATCCTTTACAGAGCCCCCGGACAGATCATGCTTCAGACGCTCCACAGTATCGTCCAGGAAGTCAACGCTGCGCGGGGGCTGGACCATGCGCTGAACATCATCGTCAAACGCGTGGCGGAAACCACCGAGGTGGACGTGTGTTCCGTCTACCTGGTGGACCCGGATACCCATGAATACGTGCTGATGGCCACCCGCGGCCTGAACCCGGATGCGGTGGGGCGCGTGCGTCTGCGGATGGATGAAGGTCTGGTAGGCCTGGTGGGCGAGCGCAAGGAGCCGTTGAACCTGGAAGATGCCGAGGCCCATCCGCGCTTCCGGTATTTTCCGGAAACCGGCGAGGAACGCTTCCACTCCTTTCTTGGCGCGCCCATCATCCACTTCCGCCGACTGCTGGGCGTGCTGGTTGTGCAGCAGACCGCACGGCGGCGGTTCGGTGAAGAGGAGGTGGCCTTCATCGTCACCATGGCGGCGCAACTCGCCGGCGCCATTGCCCATGGTGAGGCCACTGGCACCACCTCGCTCCTGGCCGGCGGCGGTGGCAGCCTGGCAAAGCGTCCGATGACGGGAGTCCCCGGCTCCCCGGGTGTCGCCATGGGGCAGGCAATGGTGGCTTATTCCCCTGCTGACCTGTTTGCGGTGCCGGATCGGCCCGCGGAGGATGTGGACCGGGAAATCGCCGCGTTCCACGCGGCGCTGACCGCGGTGAAGGAAGAGGTCAAGGACATGGCGGCCCGGCTAGCCAATGCCGTGTCCTCGGATGAACACAGCCTGTTCGACGTCTACTTGCGCATGCTGGACAGCGAAAGCCTGGTCAAGGGCACGGAGGAGCGCATCCGTGAGGGCAACTGGGCCTCCGGCGCCCTGCGGGATAGCATTGCCCGACACGTGAGTGTGTTCGACGAGATGGAAGACCCCTATCTGCGCGAGCGGGCGGGGGACATCCGCGATATCGGCCGGCGCATACTCATGCGGCTGCAGCTGGATTCCGGTGATCAGCGCTCCGTCCCGGAAGGCACTGTGCTGGTGGGCGAGGAGATCAGCGCCTCGCAACTTGCCGAGATCCCCACGGAGCGGCTGGTCGGTGTGGTCACAGCACGGGGCTCGGGGAACTCCCATGTGGCCATACTCGCCCGTGCGTTGAACATCCCGGCGGTGATGGGGGTGGCGGAACTGCCGGTCAACCGCCTGGAGGGGCGGGAGGTCATCGTCGATGGCTACTCCGGACGTATCCATATCGACCCGGGGCCCGGCGCCAAGAAGGAATACCGGCGGCTGCTGCGGGAAGATGCCGAACTGTCTGAGGAACTTCAGGCCCTGCGGGATCTGCCGGCCGAAACGCCTTGCGGTTATCGGGTGGGCCTCTATGCCAACACCGGGCTGATGGCCGACATCACCTCCAGTCTTGCCAGCGGCTGTGACGGCATCGGTCTGCATCGCACCGAATTTCCGTTCATGGCGCGGGAGCGTTTCCCGGGCGAGGACGAGCAGACTCTGGTTTACCGCCAGGTTCTGGAGCCGTTCGTTCCGCGCAAGGTGGTTTTGCGGACGCTGGACGTCGGCGGTGACAAGCCGCTGCCGTACTTCCCGGTGCGCGAGGAGAACCCGTTTCTCGGCTGGCGCGGCATCCGGCTCACCCTGGATCATCCGGAAATCTTCCTCACCCAGTTGCGTGCCATGCTCCGGGCCAACACCGGTTGTGGCAATCTGCACGTGATGTTCCCGATGGTGAGCCGGGTGGCCGAGGTGGATGAGGCCGTGGGGTTGCTGGAGCGGGCCCGGGACGAGCTTCTGGAAGAGGGCATCGAGGTGGAGATGCCCCAGATCGGCGTCATGGTCGAGGTGCCCTCGGCGGTGTACGAGACCGATCGGCTGGCGGCGAAGGTCGATTTCATCTCCATCGGCTCCAATGACCTCACCCAGTACCTTCTGGCGGTGGACCGCAACAATGCACGGGTGGCGGATCTGTATGATGAACTGCATCCGGCGGTGCTGTCCGCCATGAACCACGTGGTGCAGGCGGCGCGGCCCCACGGCACCTCAGTCTCCGTTTGCGGCGCCATGGCCGGTGATCCGGTGGCCGCCATTCTGCTGCTGGGTATGGGCGTTCAGGGGCTGAGCATGAGCGTTTCCAGCCTGCTCAAGATCAAATGGGTCATTCGCAGTTTCTCCCGCAAGAAAGCGCGGGCTTTGCTGGAGCAGGCCTGGTCCATGGAGCGGCCTCAGGACGTGCGTTACCTCCTGAACGGCGCTCTGGACGAGGCCGGCCTCGGCGGGTTGATCCGCGCCGGCAAGTAATTTTTTTGTAATTGACAATCACTCTCATTTGTATTCATACTGCGAATGCAACGGGGAGGATTGTCATGTACGTTTGTTTGTGTCACGGCGTCACCGATCACCATATCCGTGAAGCGGTCTCCCAGGGCGTGCGCAGCATGCGGGAACTGCGCCGTGAACTCGGCCTGTGCGGAAGCTGCGGTCGTTGCGGGCCCCATGCCCGCGAAGTGCTGACCGAGGCCACTGCGGATATCTCTGCCGTCGCCGTCCACATCCCCATGCCCGCCCGCGACCCGGAATGCTCCATCGCCTGAACCGGATTGCGAATACACCCTGTTCGCGCCTTCCCATGCCGTTCCCAACGGAGATCCCTGCTGTACTAGACTATGGGCGCGGAGTGCGCAGCATCCTGCATGTGTTGAACCATGCCGGCTGCGCCAAATCAACGTCGGACCAATGCTCAGAGGCTGACATGAAAGGCGATCCCAAGGTCATCGAATTCCTTAACAAGGTGCTCTACAACGAACTCACCGCCATCAACCAGTATTTCCTGCATGCGCGGATGCTCAAGGATTGGGGGCTGGAGAAGCTGGGGGAGAAGGAGTACCAGGAATCCATTGAGGAGATGCAGCACGCGGATAAACTCATCGAGCGCGTCCTGTTCCTGGAGGGGCTCCCTAATCTGCAGGATCTGGGCAAGCTGCTGATCGGCGAGAACGTGCGTGAGATTCTGGAATGTGACCTCAAACTCGAGCATGCCGGGTGCCCAGTGCTGCGAGACGCCATTGCCTATTGTGAATCGGTCCGGGATTACGTGAGTCGGGACCTGTTCCAGCATATCCTGAACGACGAAGAGGGGCATGTGGACTGGCTGGAAACCCAACTCGACCTGATCGATCGTATCGGCCTGGAAAACTACCAGCAGTCACAGGTCTGATCGGTGCCCGAGGTGCTGCGCCGCTTGTGCTGCGGCGCAGAAGCCTATATATAAAGCCTCGTTCTTGTTCTTGTCGAGGAACCGATCATGCCCATCTACGAGTATCAGTGCGCGGCCTGCGACCACGAACTGGAAGCCATACAGAAGATGAGCGATGCACCGCTCAGCGACTGCCCGGAATGCGGCCAGCCGGCCCTGAACAAAAAGATCTCAGCGGCTGGTTTCCGTCTCAAGGGCGGCGGCTGGTATGAGACGGATTTCAAGTCAGGCAATAAACGCAACCTGGCGGGTGATACCGGGGCCGGCAAGAAAAGTTCCGGTGATTCGGGCTCCAGTGGCTCCGGCGACAGCACCAGTAAGAAAGCGGCTTCCGCCTGAATCGCAGCGTGTCCCGGTCGTGCATCCCGGGGGCGCAGCCTTGCGCCGCCCGGGGTGACGCCTTACCATCCCCGCTTCCTCAGCATGCACCGCCTGGCGCAGGCCAATCCCGGCCAGTAGCGGTGATTCAAGTATTCGACAGCAATCGGGCCGAACAGACTCATGCGTACTCATTACTGCGGGCAGGTCACCGAAGATCATCTGGACACGGAAGTGGAACTCTGCGGCTGGGTGCACCGGCGACGTGACCATGGCGGCGTGATCTTCGTCGATCTGCGGGACCGGGAAGGGCTTGTGCAGGTGGTGTTCGACCCGGATCGGGCCGAGGTGTTCGCCACCGCCGAGCGAATCCGCAGCGAGTTTGTGCTACGTATCAAGGGCTGCGTCCGGCGTCGCCCCGAGGGAACCGAGAATCCCAACCTCACCACCGGCCAGATCGAAGTGCTGGGTCATGAGCTGGATGTGCTGAATACGGCGAAAACCCCGCCGTTTCAGCTCGACGAGGAATCAGTGGGCGAGGACGTGCGTCTGCGCTATCGCTACATGGATTTGCGCCGCCCGGAAATGCTGGAGCGTATCCGTACCCGCGCCCGTGTCACCAGCCGTTTGCGCAGCTACTTGGACGCCCACGGTTTCCTGGATATCGAAACCCCCATGCTCACCCGGGCCACCCCTGAGGGCGCCCGTGACTACCTGGTGCCGAGCCGCGTGCATCCCGGCGCCTTCTACGCCCTGCCGCAATCACCGCAGTTGTTCAAGCAGTTGCTGATGATGTCCGGGATGGATCGCTACTACCAGGTGGTGCGCTGCTTCCGGGACGAGGATCTTCGTGCTGACCGGCAGCCCGAATTCACCCAGCTCGATGTCGAGACCTCGTTCATGGACGAGGATGGCATCATGGCGCTGATGGAAGGCATGATCCGGGAGCTGTTCGCTTCGGAACTGGATGTGGATCTGCCGCCGTTCCCGCGCATGAGCTACCAGGAGGCGGTGGACCGCTTTGGCATCGACCGCCCGGACCTGCGTATCCCGCTGGAACTGGTGGAAGTCTCCGACCTGATGGACGGCGTGGATTTCAAAGTCTTCGCCGGCCCGGCCAAGGATCCCAAGGGGCGGGTGGCCGCGCTGCGTCTGCCTGGTGGCGGCGATCTGACGCGGAAGGAGATCGACGACTACACCGGTTTCGTCGGCCGTTATGGCGCCAAGGGCCTGGCCTATATCAAGGTCAACGATCCGGCCGCCGGAGCCGAGGGGCTGCAGTCCCCCATCGTCAAGTTCCTCACCGCCGAGGCGATTAGCGGCATCATGGAGCGCACCGGCGCCCAGGCCGGCGATCTGATCTTCTTTGGTGCGGACAAGGCCAAGGTTGTGAACGAATCCCTCGGCGCCCTGCGGGTGAGGCTGGGGCATGACCGCGGCCTGGTGGAAGGTGACTGGCGCCCGCTCTGGGTGGTGGACTTCCCCATGTTCGAGTACGACGAGAGCGACGGTCGCCTCTACGCACTGCACCACCCCTTCACAGCGCCGCAGATCGATTCGGTGGAGCAACTGCGTGACGGTGATCCGGAACTGCTGCTGTCCCGTGCTTATGACATGGTGCTCAACGGCACCGAAGTGGGGGGCGGCTCCATCCGTATCCACCGGCCGGAGATGCAGCAGGCGGTGTTGGGTCTCTTGGGCATCGGCGAGGAGGAGGCCCGGGAGAAGTTCGGTTTCCTGTTGGATGCGCTGGAGTACGGCGCACCGCCCCATGGTGGGCTGGCCTTCGGCCTGGACCGCCTGGTGATGTTGATGACCGGCGCTGGCTCGATTCGTGATGTCATGGCGTTCCCGAAGACGCAGACCGCCAGCTGTCTGCTCACGGATGCGCCCTCGCCGGTTGCGGAACAACAGCTGCGCGAGCTCCACATCCGCCTGCGCAAGACCGCGGAAAAGGAGGGAGGCTCCGCCTGAATCCCGGCGGGATGGGGCTGTCGGTAGCACCCATCCCGCGCCGGTTCCTTGAACTCTGTCACAGTGCTCGCCGCAGCGGGCTCTTACCATGAACGCACCCAGCGCTGAGCCCAGGGACGGGTCCAATCCGATCACCCGTTCCGTCCCAATGCCGAGGCCTGAACGGAGTTCGTGCGATCTCCCCGGCGTACCGGATACGAAAACAATAAGGAGACAGGGTGCGGTTAGCCAATGAAACGGGGGGGAGCCTCTCGCCCGTCAGAGAAGACGAATTCGCCCACAGGCGATCCTTTTTCGGCCTCACCGACGCGGATGCGGCGCTGCTACAGGAGTTTCAGCTGCGACTGCCGGAAGCTGCGGTGTCACGGTTCCTGGATGGGTTTTGCCAACATCTGGTCAATACGCCGGAAGCCGCCCGGATTGTTGGTTCATCCCGCCAGGTCCAGCGTTTGCGTCAGCATCAGGACGACTATTTCCGTTCCCTGCTCAGCGGCCGCTATGACGCGGCCTATGCCCAGAACCGGCAGCGCATCGGGCGCGTACATCAGCAGCTCGGCCTGGATTCCGCCTGGTACCTCGCCGCCTATGGTCGTTACACCCAGGGCCTGATGGAACTGGCCCGGCCGCTGTACATCAATGAATCGGAGCGTTTCGAGTCCCTGTGGCAGGCGCTGAACAAGATTGTGCTGCTGGACGTGTCGCTGGTGCTGGAGGCCTATGGCGCCGTGGGCGGGCAGGCCGCGCGTCAACGTGAATCGCGGCTGCGTCAGGCGCAGCGATTGGCCAGCATCGGCAGTTGGGAATGGTTGGCCGAGGCGCGCCAGGTCCGGTTCTCGGCCGAGGCGGCCAGTCTGTTCGGGCTGCCCCCCAGCGGTGAGCAACTGTCGGGGCAACGTGCCCTGGAACTGGTGCATGCCGATGATCGAGCCGGGCTGCTGGCTGCCGTGGAGCGGGCGCAGGCGGACGGTGTGCCGTTCCAGTTGGTGCACCGAATTCGCCGGCCAAGCGGTGAAACCCGCTACCTGAAGCATTATGCGGAGCCGGTCCGTGATCGGGACGGCTCCCTGGGGATCCAGGGCGCGGTGCAGGACATCACCGATCAGTATCTGACCCAGCAGCAGCTGGACTGGATGACCCGCCATGACCCGCTTACCGGGCTGATGAACATGTCCAGCGGCATGGGGGCGCTGGAGGCCTTGATCGCGGATCCAAGGCAGCAGGGCCAGCCTTTCGGTGTGCTGCTGGTGGGCGTGGACCGGATGAAGCGGATCAACGATACCTTCGGCCGCGACGTGGGGGATCGCCTGCTGCGCCTGGCTGCACGACGCCTGCAGCGGGCCTTCCCACGACATCAGCTTGCGCGGGTCAGCGGCGACGAGTTCCTGCTTTTGCCGCAGCGGCGCGGGGACGATCCGGCGGCTGTGAAGGCGCATGCCGCCCGCGCCGCCGATCTGTTCGACAGCTCGGTGCAGATAGCCGGTGAGGAGATGCCCGTCAGTGTGAGCGTGGGAGGCATGTGCGCCGGCGCCAGGTGTCGTTGCGCGCGCGAGTTGCTTCGCGGCGCCACCAGTGCGCTGTACCGGGCAAAGGACGTGGGCGGACGGGCCTGGCGGCTGTACGACTCGGCACTGGACTCCGGACGCAGCGGGGATCTCGGCCTGGAGGCGCGGTTGCGACGGGCCCTGGAGCTTGCGGAGTTCCGCCTTTGCTACCAGCCCCAGTATGCCGTTCGCAGCGGTGCGCTGGTGGGTGTGGAAGCCCTGCTGCGGTGGGAGTCACCGGAGGGGGTGCATGGGCCGGACACCTTCGTCACTGCGCTGGAGGAGTCCGGCCTGATGGTGCAGGTGGGGCAGGAGGTTCTGCGGCAGGCCTGTGAACAGCTCGCCGCCTGGCGGGCCGGCGGCATTCCGGTGCCCCGGGTGGCCGTGAATATCTCCGCGCTGCAGTTGTCCGACCCCGGGTTTCTCGATTTTGTCCGTCGCACGCTGGAGCGGTTCGGCGTACCGCCCCACTGCCTGGAGTTGGAACTGACCGAGCATGCGGTGATCCAGTCCCCCGAAGATGCCGGGCAGAAGTTGCGAGGCCTCAAGGCCCTGGGAGTCCGGGTGACCATGGATGATTTTGGTACCGGCTACTCCTCATTGTCCTACCTCAAACGCCTGCCGGTGGATCAGATCAAGGTGGATAAATCCTTTATCAGCGATCTGCCGGACGACGAGAGCGGGGCTGCGCTGACCCGGGCTATCATTGCCATGGCCCACGGGCTGGATCTCGAGGTTGTGGCTGAGGGCGTCGAGACCCGGCAGCAGCTTGCCTTCCTGGAGCGCCTGGATTGCGACATGGTGCAGGGCTTTCTGATGGGGCGCCCCGTGTCCGCGGATCGCATCCGTTGTCTGGCCTGGACGCTGGAGAAGTCCTTGCAGGACTGAGCCTCCCCGGGCTGGCCAGGCGTGCCCGGCTATGATGAACTGTTAGGCTACTGTCGATAAGCGAATCGAGCGAGGCCTTCAGTTTCATGACCCAACCCCCGTGGATGCACCCTGACGTCAGACGCGCCTTCAACCCGGAACGGGTGGTGCAGGTCACACCGCTGCTGCGCCGGATCACGGCTCCGAATCCAGGCATGATGACCGGGCCGGGCACCAATACCTGGCTGGTCGGCGGCGACGCAGTGGCCGTGGTGGATCCCGGCCCTGATGAGCCCGCCCACATCGAGCGTATTGCCGAGGCCGCCGAGGGGCGGATCCGCTGGATCCTCGTCACCCATACCCACCCCGATCACTCGCCCGGCAGTCGCCGCTTGGCGGAACTCACGGGGGCGCCTATTCTGGGGCACTGGATCCGGTTGCAGGGCATCAGCGATACCACGTTCCGACCGGAGGTTCCCATGGCCGATGGCGATCGGGTCTGCGCAGGTGGTTTCACGTTGCGGGCCCTGCATACGCCCGGCCATGCGGCCAATCATCTGTGCTTCCTGCTGGAGGAGGAACGTATCCTCATTGCGGGTGACCAGGTCATGGACCGGTCCACGGTGGTTATATCGCCGCCGGATGGCGATATGCTCGCCTATCTGGAGTCGCTGCAACGGCTCAAGACCCTGGGCCTGGAAGCCATCGCGCCGGCTCACGGCCGGCTGCTGAAAGAGCCGGACAAGCTGCTGCAGAACATCATTGATCATCGGCTCGAGCGTGAGGCCATGGTGGTGGAAGCGCTGGAAGCGGGTGATCAGTACATACCCGATATGGTTCGGCGTATCTATGTGGATGTGCCGGAGGCGCTGCACCGGGTGGCGGCAGGCTCGGTGTTCGCCCATCTGCTGAAACTCCGCGACGAAGGGCGTGCGGTTGGCGATACACGGGAGGGCCCCTGGGCCCTGCCCTGATTCGGAGGTGTTCCATGGCGGAGTTGGAAACAGCGACCCTGGGAGGCGGCTGCTTCTGGTGCTTGGAGGCGGTTTACCAGGATGTTGAGGGCGTGGAGTCGGTGGTCTCGGGCTATGCCGGCGGCGCCAGGGCCAACCCCAGCTACGAGCAGGTGTGCAGCGGGGCCACCGGGCATGCGGAAGTGGTGCAGATCCGGTTCGATCCGAAGCGCATCAGTTACCGCACGCTGCTGGATGTGTTTTTCGTGATACACGATCCAACGCAGCTGGACCGCCAGGGCAATGATATCGGTACCCAGTACCGGTCCATCATCTTCTTCCATGACCAAGCGCAGGCGGAAACCGCACGGGCGGTGATGCGGGACGTGGAGGCCTCTGGCATCTGGGGCGCGCCGCTGGTCACACGGCTTGAGCCCTTGCCGGCGTTCTATCCGGCCGAGGACTACCATCAGAATTATTTCCGGAACCATCCGGGGCAGCCGTACTGCCAGGTGGTGGTGGCGCCCAAGGTGGCGAAGGCCCGCCAGCGTTTCGCTGCACTGTTCCGGCGTTGAAGAAAGAAAAGGCGGGCCTGGAGGGCAGGCCCGCCATTCTTCGCAAAGGTGCGAAGAAGGAGGAGAGGAAACATCGAGCTGTTACTCCGGCAAGCTGTCCTCATGCCGACCGCTTGCGTGTAAACAATTATAGACGCTTCAGCGCGTGAAAAATCCTTCCAATCGGCATATCATTTGTGCCTGATTTTCAAAAGTCAGGGGCAGCCTCATGGATCGCGCCACCGAAATGATGATTTTTGCCCGTTGCGTGGAAGAGGGCAGCTTTTCCGCCGCAGCCCGGGCCATGGATATGACGCCGTCGGCAGTCAGCAAGCAGATCCGCCGGCTTGAAGACCGCCTGGGCGCACGCCTGTTCAACCGGACCACCCGGCGCATCAACCTCACCGATGTGGGGCGTGACTTCTACGAGCGCTGCGCACGCATCATCGCCGAGATCGAAGAGGCGGAGGAAGTGGTCAGTTCGTTGCAGGATACCGTCCGCGGAACCCTGCGCGTGGCGGCGACGGCGGCCTTCGCCCGTGGCGAAATCCTGCCGCGCATCAACGGGTTCCTCGAGCGTTACCCGGATCTCAGCCTGGAAATGCAGCTCACCGACCGCATGCTTGACCTGGTGGAGCAGGGCATTGATGTGGCCGTCATGTTGCAGGAGCAGGTCACGGATCCGTCGCTGGTGGCGCGGAAACTGGCCAATAATCGCCGCATTGTGGTGGCCTCCCCGGATTACATCGCCCGGCATGGCGCTCCCGATAGCCCGGAGGATCTCTACCGACACAATTGCCTGAGCCTGTACAACGTCTCCCGGTTCAACGACTGGGAATTCGAAATGCCGGATGGTCGGCGGCAGATCGTGCACGTGCAGGGGAATTTCCGCGCCAATACCGCCGGCGCCTTGTATGAGGCGTGCCTGGTGGGCGTGGGCCTGGCGCGCCTGTCCACCTGGCTGGTGGCGCCGCGGCTGCGGGATGGCTCCCTGGTTGAGCTGCTGCCCGACTACGCGCAGGAGGCCTCCGCGTACTATGTGCTGTTTCCTCAGGGGCGGCATATGTCGCGCAAGGTCCGCGCCTTCGTGGACTTTCTGGTGGAGCAGTTCACGCCGGTGCCGCCCTGGGAGCAGGATGACCAGTTGCCGCCCCGGCGAACGTTCCAGCGGAGCCCGCAGACCGCATGAAGCCGGCCCCCGTCCTGATGCAGTCCGCCCGGAACGGGGTGGCGGCACTGGCACAGCGTCTGGCATCGGGTGACCGCGTGCTGGTGCTCACCGGCGCCGGCTGCAGTACCGGGTCCGGGATCCCGGACTACCGGGATAGTCGGGGTGCGTGGAAGCGGAAACCGCCTGTGCAGCTAAGGGACTTTCTGCGCAGCCCCCGCCAACGCCGCAGGTACTGGGCGCGCAGCATGCTGGGCTGGCCCCTGGTCGCCCGGGCGCGCCCCGGCGCCGCGCATCGTGCCCTCGCGGAACTGGAAGCGGCAGGCAGCGTCGCGCACCTGATCACCCAGAACGTGGATCGTCTCCATCAGCGCGCGGGTCACCGTGCGGTGACCGATCTGCATGGGCGCCTGGATCAGGTGGCATGCCTGGAATGCGGAGCACTGTGGGCGAGGGATCAGGTACAGGGCTGGCTGGAGCATCAGAACCCGGAGTGGCTGCGGTTCTCGGCAGGCGATGCCCCGGACGGCGATGCGGATCTCGATCATGTGGATTTCGATGCATTCCGGGTGCCGGACTGCCCTTCCTGCGGCGGACTGCTGAAACCGGCGGTGGTGTTTTTTGGCGAAACCGTGCCCAAGTCCGTGGTGGAGTCCAGCTTCCAGTGCCTCGACCGGGCGGATGCGTTGCTGGTTGTCGGTTCGTCCTTGATGGTCTGGTCCGGTTACCGGTTCGTGCGTCGGGCAGCGGAGCAGGGCAAGCCGGTGTTCATCGTCAACCGCGGGCATAGCCGTGGAGAGCGCGAAGCCAGACTGGTGGTGGATGGCGATTGCGGTCAGGTGCTGCCGGCGCTGGCGCGGCAACTGGGGTTGTCTGGTGCGGAGCCCGTCCATGACTGACCGGCGGGCGGTGGGCGTGCTGGATTCGGGGGTCGGTGGTCTGTCCGTACTCCGCGAGATTCATGCGCTTATGCCGGAGGAATCCCTCTACTACGTGGCGGATTCCGGTTTCGTTCCCTACGGGGAACGCAGTGCGGCTGCGATCCGTGAGCGGCTCGATGCGCTGACCGGTTTTCTGCTGGATCTGGACGTGAAAGCGGTCGTGGTGGCCTGTAACACGGCCACGGCGGCAGCGGTTCCCTGGCTGCGTGAGCGGCATTCCCTGCCGATTATCGGGATGGAGCCCGCCGTGAAACCGGCGGCACGGGTGAGCCGCAATCGCACCGTCGGCGTGTTGGCCACCCAGGGCACCCTGGCCAGCGGCCGGTTCGCGGCGCTGTTGCAGCGGTACGCCGGCGGTATGCGCATTCTCACCCAGCCCTGTCCGGGACTGGTGGCGGCGGTGGAGCGTGGGGAAGTGGATTCACCGGCCACGGAGCGCCTGCTTCAGTCGTATCTGGACCCGTTGCTGGCACAGGGGGTGGACACCATTATTCTTGGTTGCACGCATTACCCCTTTCTGCGCCCATTGCTGGAGCGGATGCTCGGGTCGGGGATCCGGATTATCGACACGGGGGCGGCCGTGGCCAGGCAATTGCAGCGCCGCCTGGCAGCGGAAGGCCTGCAGGCGTCCCCGGGCAGCGTGGGTAAGGTTCGTTACTGGACCACTGGTGATGACGCCGCCCTGCGGGATTTTATAGGCAACCGGCTGCCCATGGCCCTTCGGGCACCGGTGTCCAGGGTGTCCCCGTGCCGCGATGGCGCCATGGCAGGGCCGCAGTTGCCCCACACGTGAGCGGTGTCGGCCGCCCCGTCATTCCGTGGGGGTGAAAGGGTCGTGGATTCCGGCCACCACGGCCAGGCGGACCAGTTCGGCCACGTTGCGCACCTGCAGTTTCTGCATCACACGCCCGCGGTATAACTCCACCGTGCGCGCACCCACGCCCAGTTGCTCGGCAATCTCCCGTGACCGCAAGCCGTTGATCAGCGGGGCCACCAGGTCGCGTTCCCGCGGTGTGAGCTGGGCGAACCGTTCCCGCGCCTGTGTCGCCATGGCTGTGCGCGCATGCTCGCGGCGATCCTTCTCGATCGCCCGCTGTACCGAATCCAGCAATTCCTGCTCGTTGAACGGCTTCTCGATGAAATCGCTGGCACCCCCGCGGAAGGCGCGGATCACCATGGGAACATCCGCGTGCCCACTGATGAAAATCACGGGCAGGCTGACCTTGCGGCCCTGTAGAGCCTCCTGCACGTTCAATCCGCCCATACCCGGCATGCGGACGTCCAGCAGCACGCAGCCCTGCATCTGGGGCTCCAGTGCGTCCAGAAATGCCGCTCCGTTGGGGAACGTGCGATGTCGGATGCCGACCGACTCCAGCAGCCAGGCGGTGGATTCCAGCATGCCGGGGTCGTCGTCCACGATGTAGACAGTTGGTGTGTAGGCCGTCATGTTGCTCCGGCGGTTTCGTCGCGTGTCCAGGCGGGAAGGATAACCCGGAACTCCATGCCATTGTGTGCCTGGCGGCTGGCCGTCAACTCCCCTCCCAGTTGTTCGATGATCGAACGACTGATGGTCAAACCCAGCCCCAGCCCCTGCTGCTTGCTGGAATGAAACGGCTGGAAGATGGCTTCAAGTTCCTCTTCCGGAAGTCCCGGGCCATGATCCGTCACCAGGATCTGAACCGAGCCGGCATCCGGCCCGGCCAGGCTGCTGCTGACCTCCACCATGGGGCGGGTTCGCGCGCCGCCTTCCCGGGTGGCCTCGACGCCGTTGCGCAGCAGGTTGACCAGCACCTGGGCCAGCAACACCGGGTCCGCGGCCACGGCGGGCAGGTCAGGCTGCGCCGTATAGCGCAGGTAGACGCCATGCCGGCGGGCTTCCCATTGCACCATGGCGATGGTTTCCTCCACCACCGTATCCACGTTGACCGCCACAATCTGGCGTTGGCCCTTGCGGACGAAGGCCCGCAACCGCCGGATGACCTCGGCCGCATGGCGGGCGCGATCCGCGATGCGCTCCAGCCCATCCCGTAGCCGTTCCCGGGTGTCCGATTCATCCCGCTTCAGGTGGTTGAGGCAGGCATTGGCGTAATTGACGATGGCGGCCAGTGGCTGGTTCATCTCATGGGCAATGCCGGAGGCCAGTTCGCCCATGGTGGTCAGCCGTGCCGCATGGGCCAATTCCTCCTGGTGGTGGCGTGACAACTCCTCGCGCAGTTCCCGATCGGTCATGTCCCGGGCGATGACCGAGCAGTAGTTGCCGCCTCCGGTCTCGTCTCCATGGGTGATCATGACCAGCGAAGCCGGAAACGAGGCGCCCTGATGCAGAGGCACCAGCCGGCCTTCCCCTTCCCACACATCGGCTTCATCGGGCTCGGGCAAAAGCCGTTCGTCCAGGCCGTCCGTCTGGTGGGCATCCAGCACCTGGCGAACGGTGACCGGATCGCGCAGCGGATGCTGCAGCCCCAAAGCCTGCCCGGCGGCGCGGTTGAAATGCAGAATGCGGCCTCGCGCATCGGCAAACAGCACGAGGTCCGTGGTGTTGGCCACCACCGCCGCCAGGCGGCGGGTTTCCTCCTCGGCGCGGCGGCGTTCGGTGACATCCCGGGACACGCAGATCAATTCCAGGATGGTGCCGGTGTAGGTGTCCCTTATGGCGCGGATGGCGATCTCGAACCAGCGGTAGGCACCGTCGCGTCGACGCAGCCGGCAGGTCATGGTGTGGAAGCCGCGTTCGGCCAGATCGGCCAGGGCGTCGTCCGCCATGCGGGTGTGGTCTGCCGGGTGAACCAGCGTTTCCAGAGACTGGTCCATCAGGTCGCGGGGCATGTAGCCCAGCAGCGGCATCGAGGCCGGGGAGGCGTACAGAAACCGGCCTCGGGCATCGTGTCGCGAGATCAGATCGGTGGTGTTCTCGGTGATCAGCCGGTGAATGCGGTCGATCTGCTGGGACTGTCTGGCCGTACGGCGTTGCGTGGTCGCATCGCGGCAGCGGAGCAGCACTCGCTGGCCCCGGTCGAAAGCAATGTAGGTCCATAGCAGGATGTGATCCCCCACATCCGTTTCCACTTCCACGATAGGCCGCAGGCGGCGCACCACGGAGGCAAGCAGCGCAGCGTGATTCCTGGGCAGCAGCGCCCGCCAGGAGTCGCATTCCAGCCGATCCGCCAAGGTCGTCGCCGCCGGGTTCTGAATGAGTCGTTCCCCCGTGCTATCGCAGAGCAGTGCCGGGCTGGGATCCGCGTCCAGCAGGCGCGCGAGACTCTCCGGGGCGTCGGCCTGGGCAAGGTCGCTGAGCGCCGCGCACAGGCTGGAGAGCGTCTCCAGCGTACTGAGCGGGCGGGCATCCAATGGCCCCGGGAGGGCCAGCAGGAAGTCGTCCGCGGCTTGTCGCACTACTGCCAGGTGCCAGGGTTGGTTGGCACGGCGATGCAAGCGCTTGAGTAAGGGGGCGTCGATGTGGGCGAGTTGGTCCGAGCGCAGTAAAGAGGCGTGCTGCAATTCTTGATGCAGCTGCTGATCCGTTGCCGAGAGATCCATGTCCGCCCCGTGGGGGCAACGGAGTGTGCCACCCACGGGGTGAAAATGCCGGCTACCCGGGTCATAGCGGAACAGTGCGTAGTCGCGACCGGCGAGGAGCGCTTCGGCCAATTGGCTGATCACCGTTCCGCTCTGTGCGGCGGAAGCGCCCTGCGCCAGCTGTTGAACCGCGGAGCTCAGGGCACGTTGCTGGATTTTGTCCATAGTTAATATCGTAGTTTTACTATAGAAAGCACGTTTGATTGCTAAAACTTTTTGATGTTGATATGGTCCGCGTCCAGAGTTGTTTCAGCAACCGATAACAGCAAATTTTACGGAGGAGCCGTGCCACCGCCTGTCGGTGGACCCGTGTTCCTCCCGGTCAGATCCGGCCCTTGGCCGTTTCACTCGATAACCAGCTGGAGGACGCGAACAGTATGAGCCCCAGTCAGAACATCTACGAACAGCATCTGGACCAGACGCCGGCGAACCACGTGGCGCTGTCCCCCCTGCATTTCATTGAACGGACCGCCTCGGTCTACCCGAACCGTACCGCGGTGATTCACGGCGCGATTCGCCGAAGCTGGGCCGAAACCTACGACCGTTGCCGCCGCCTGGCCAGCGCGCTGGCCGGACGCGGCATCGGCAAGGGCGACACTGTTGCCGCCATGCTGCCCAATATCCCCGAGATGCTGGAAATGCATTTCGGGGTGCCCATGACCGGCGCTGTGCTCAACACGCTCAACGTTCGGCTGGATGCGGAGGCCATCGCCTTCCAACTGCGCCACGGCGAGGCGAAGGCCGTTGTCGTGGACCGGGAGTTCGGCCAGGTCATCCGCTCGGCCCTGACCATGGTGGATCATCCGGTGCTGGTGATCGAAGTGGATGACCCCGAGTACGGTGAGGGTGAGGCGATCAGTGAACTGGGCTATGAGGCGCTGCTCGCCGAAGGTGATCCCAACTACGCCTGGGTGGGCCCGCAGGACGAATGGGACGCCATCTCGCTGAACTATACCTCCGGTACCACGGGTGATCCCAAGGGCGTGGTCTACCACCACCGGGGGGCATTCCTGAATGCCATGGGCAACCAGATGATCTGGGCGCTTGGGCATCACCCCATCTATCTGTGGACACTGCCCATGTTCCACTGCAATGGCTGGTGCTTCCCCTGGACGATCACCGCCTGTGCGGGCACCCACGTTTGCCTGCGGCGTGTGGACCCGGAAAAGATCCTGCAACTGATCCGTGAACACGGCGTGACCCACATGTGCGGTGCGCCCATCGTGCTCAACGGGCTGCTCAATGCGCCGGACGCCTCCAAGGCGGGCATCGAGCACGAGGTCAAGGCCATGACCGCCGGTGCGGCACCGCCCGCGCAGGTTATCGGTGGTATCGAGCAGATGGGTATCAGCATCACGCACGTCTACGGACTTACCGAAGTCTACGGCCCGGTGACCGTTTGCGCCTGGCATGAGGAGTGGGATGCGTTGCCGCTGGAGGAACGCGCCCGCATCAAGGCCCGGCAGGGTGTGCGTTACCCCACGCTGGACGGGCTCATGGTGGCCGATCCCGAAACCGGGCAGCCGGTGGAGCAGGATGGCGAGACCATGGGGGAGATCTTCATGCGCGGCAACACCGTGATGAAGGGGTACCTGAAAAACCCCAAGGCCACCCGTGACGCGTTCTCCGGTGGTTGGTACCACACGGGGGATCTGGCGGTGTGGCATCCGGATGGCTATGTGGAGATCAAGGACCGGCTCAAGGACATCATCATCTCCGGCGGGGAGAACATTTCCACCATCGAGGTGGAGGATGTGATCTACCGGCATCCGGCGGTGCTGGAGGTGGCTGTGGTGGCACGCCCCGATGAGAAATGGGGGGAAACACCCTGCGCCTTCGTCACCCCTCGCCCGGGACATGATGACGTCACCGAGGCGGACATTATCAGTTTCTGCCGCGAGAACCTGGCGAATTTCAAGGCGCCGAAGACCGTGGTCTTCACCGACCTGCCCAAAACATCCACTGGCAAGATCCAGAAATTCGTTCTGCGCGATCAGGCGCGGCAACTCTGAATCAGGCCCGCCCCGGGCGCTAGGAGGCCGCAGGGAGCGGAACGGCGTTTCGCTCCCTGCGCCTGCCGTCGCTGCGCCCGTCCACGGCATGCTAACTGGAGGAGCAATTCATGCAGCTTTACAAGCGTCAACACGGGGAAGAACAGCCTTATTGGTCGGCAGGGCCGTTCAAGATCCGTCTACCGTTCGTTCATTACCGCTGGGAAATGGCGGAGATGGTCCAGGCGCTGATCATGTTTGTGGTCAGCCTGGCCATGATCCCCCTGCTGGAACAATATTTGGGGCTACCCTATGACGTGGCCCTCGCCTATGTGGTGGTTTGTGGCATCGGTTTCCTGCTGCCGGCATTACTGGGCGTACCCCTGGTACCGGGGTGGATCACCCCAGCGATTCCCGTCGTGCTGCTGTTCCTGGGGGATTTCGAGCCCGGACCGGAGGCGATTCAGGCGCTGTTCGCGTTGCAGTTTCTGGTGTTCCTGATCTTCTTGATCCTTGGTGTGACACGGCTGGGCAGTACGCTGGTGCGCATCATCCCCCGTTCCATGAAGGGCGGCATCATCATCGGCGCCGGCATTGCTGCGATCATGGGTGAGATCGAGAGCGGCGGTCGCCTGGCCGAGACGCCCATCTCACTGATTGTCGGCGGCCTGGTTTGCGCCTACCTCATGTTCTCCATGTCTTTCAAGGGGCTGGTGGACCGCTCTGACTTCGCCCGCAGATTGGCCAACTACGGCATGGTGCCCGGTATGGTGGTGGCCATCATCATCGGTTGGCTGGTGATGGAATACCCGTTCCCGGATATCGAGTTCGGCATCACCTCGCCGGCCTTCGGCGAGATGTGGGGCTATCTGCCCTTCATGGTGGGCTTCCCGGGGCTGGACGTGTTCATGCTGGCGGTGCCCACGGCCGTGATCGCCTACGTCATCGCCTTCGGCGACATCATCGTCGGTAAATCCCTGATGGACCGTGTGGACCATCTTCGGCCCGACGAGAAGATCGACAGCGATATGGACCGCGTGCACCTGGTCACGGCCATCCGCAATGCGATCCACGCGTTCTTCGCGCCGTACCCGGGCCTGGCGGGCCCGATCTGGACGGCAGTGACCGCCACCATGGCCGAACGTTACAAGTACGGGCGCAATGCCATGGAATCCATCTACAGCGGTGCCGGCACGTTCTGGGTCACTGGCTTCATCGCCCTGTTCATCCTGCCGCTGGTCAGCCTGTTCCAGCCTGTGCTGCCCATCGCGTTGTCACTGACGCTGCTGCTCACCGGCTATATCTGCCTGATGGTGGGGATCGAGCAGCTGGAGAACAATGTCGAACGCGGTGTGGCCGGCACCATGGCGGTGGTGCTCGCCGTGTACGGTGCGGGATGGGGCCTGGCAGCCGGTGCAGTGCTGTACATTCTGGTGGAAAAAACCCGCATGCTGGGCCGCGAGCCGAACTCCGACACTGCGGCCGCCCGGGATTCGGACTGACCAACCGTGCACGAACAAGGAGTAACAGATCATGACAGCGACCAAGACGTTTGATCGTATTCTGCTGCCGGTGGACGGCTCCGAGACCTCCAAGCGTGCGCGGGATGTGGCCATGGACCTAGCCAAGGGAAACGGCATTCCCGTAACCGTGGTGAGTGTGGTCTCGCGCCGGGATTTCATGCCATCCGAACTGATGGGCGCCACGCACATGAGCAAGGACGACATGGATGCCAGTCGCGAGGAGGAGGCCATGCAGCTGGTGCATGGCATTGCCCGAACCCTGCGGGATGAGGGTATTAAGGTGGACGAGGAAGTGCTCAAGGGCGATCCCGCGGAAAGCATCGTCTCACGCGTGCGCCAGATGAAACGCCCATTGGTGGTCATTGGCCGCCGTGGGCTCACCGGCTTCCGCGAGATGGTGATGGGCAGCGTCAGTAACAAAGTGGTGCATTACGCCGAATGCCCGGTGCTGGTGGTGAACTGAGTTGTGCAGCCGCGGGCCTCACACGTGTCCGCGGCTTCCCCGGACCACCGCGCCGCGGCGCAGATGGCACTGAAGTGGCGGAAGGGCGTGGGAGTCGAACCCACCAGACGTGCCTGGCACGTCTCACCGGATTTGAAGTCCGGGCGCTCCACCGGGATGCGATCCCCTTCCCCTGTGTCCGTGCATCGGGCGTCACAGCGCGGTCAGTGTAGCGCGCCGGGACGTCCGTGCGAACACCGGTTCGCCCTGCGGGGGGGGGGCACCATGGGAATAAGTCAGTGCTTCCTTAGCGCAGGCCCCGCCGTTCGCCGTCGAAACGGGTGATTCCGAGCCGGTCCAGGTGTTCCAGCACCTGTATGGTGAGGTTGCGGCCGATACCGCTGCGGTCCCGGTATCCGGCCGCATCGAACATGCCTTCCGGCGATTCACGGGACAAGTCCGCGGCAATGCCCGCCAGGGCCTGCACCGTCTCGGGCAGGAAATAGCGGTTGGGCGCAATCCGCTCCAGATAGCCGAATTGACTGAGCACCTGCAATCGCTCGACGAGTTGCTCGCGCTCCAGCCCCAGTTGCTCCGCCAGCTCGCCGACAATGGGTGGCCGCAGACCGGCTGCCTGCAACACGGAACGCACCCGGGCAAGCAGGGCCGCATCCTCTGCCTCCAGTCGCGGCGTGTGATCGGGCCGCCGCAGGCTGAAGCCCTGTCGGGTCAACTGCCCTTGGTCCAGCAAGGCGCGGATAATCGCCCGCACCAGCGGTGCGGACAGTTCGCGCCCGAGGCGGGTGCCCAGGCCCGCTTCCCCGGGCCCGATGCTGGCGGGCTGTGCCTGGTGCCAACGATCAACCGCGTCCCTCACCTGGTCGCAGCCTGCCTGCCACTGCGCGTGCCCGATCAATAGCATGCCCGCGCGTGTGGTGATGCGGAGGGCGTTCGCCGACTCCGCCAGCACCTGCGTCTGCTCCGGCGTCAGGTTGCGAGAGCGGCTGAAGTCCGGCATGAAGACCCCGGTCAGGCTCTGATCCAGCGCGGCCTGCAGCGCTTTCGCGTGATCAGCCGTGTCCAGTGCCCTGAGCAGAGCGAGGCGTTCCGGACGGCTGCGACCGCGACGGGCCGGCTGGGGGTCGATGACCAGCCCGCCTCCCAGCGTGCGTCGGGCGGACTGGTCGCGGACAATGAATCGGTCACCCTGTACGGCATGGATCGGGCGATCCAGCACCAGTTGGGCGAGCCCCGGCATTCCCGGCGCAAGCTCCCGTTGCCCCAACAGGGCCACGCGGGCCGGGACGTCGACCGCGCCCAGGTGCAGGTGGACCGGAGTCCAGTGCTGTAGTGGGCGGCTTTCCGACGCACACAAGTGTATGTTGACATCCAGGCGTTCGCTTACCAGGTTGGCCGGACTCTCAACCACCCAGTCGCCCCGCCGGATGCTGTTCCGGTCGAGTCCGCTGCCCGCAAGGTTCAGTGCGCACCGTTCGCCGGCGAATACCTGTTCCCGGGGTTGTCCTTGGCCATGGATGGTCCGCACGCGCACCGGCATTCCGGCCGGTAGCAGCATCAGCTGGGTGCCTGGCCGCACGCTGCCCGCAAAAGCGGTGCCGGTGACCACCAGGCCCGCGCCGTCCACGGTGAAGGAGCGGTCCACGGCCAGGCGGAAATTGCCCTCCCGTGAACGCCAGGGCATCTCCGCGCTGCGTTGTGTCAGGTGGTGTCGAAGCGCCTCGACGCCGCTATCGGTTTGCGCCGAAACCGGGAATACGGGGGCGGAACGCAACGGGCTGTCGGCCAGTAGTGATGCCACTTCATCCGCTGCCTGATCCAGGCGCTCCCCGCTGACTCGATCCGCCTTGCTCAGTGCCACCGCGCCATGGCGCAGACCCAGCAGTTCCAGGATTGCGAGGTGTTCCCGGGTTTGCGGCATGGGGCCATCGTCGGCGGCAACCACCAGCAGCACAAAGTCCACCGCAGCCACACCGGCCAGCATGTTGCGAATAAAGCGCTCATGGCCTGGCACATCCACGAAGCCGATGCGGCGCCCGGAAGGCCCGTCAATATAGGCAAAGCCCAGATCGATGGTCAGCCCGCGGCGTTTTTCTTCCTCTGTGCGATCAGTGTCGATGCCGGTGAGTGCCCGCACCAGCGCGGTTTTCCCGTGATCCACATGGCCTGCTGTGGCGATAATCACGGGCGCGACAGCTCCATGAACTGGGCGCGGAAGCGGTCCTCGTCCTCCAGGCAGCGCATATCCAGCAGTACGGCGCCGTTGGCAATGCGACCGATGACGGGCATCGGCAATTGACGCAGCCGTTCGGCAATGGCCCGGGCCGAACGGCCCGGGTTGCGCCCGCCGGCTGGTTGCAGCCGCAAGGCATGGCTGGGGAGTAGATCCACGGGCAGTGAGCCGCTGCCGATCTGGCTATGGACGGGCACCACGTCCACCCGGCCCTCGTTGCCCAGCCAGTCGGCGACAATGGGCTGTAGGCGTTGCGCCTGATCCGCGATGGAATCCGCCGCTCGCGACAGCAGGCGCAGGGTGGGCACGCGCTCCGCCAACCGGTCCGGATCCGCATACAACCGCAACACAGCTTCCAGCGCCGCCAGCGTGACCTTGTCGCAACGCAGGGCGCGCTTCATGGGGTTGCGGCGGATGCGTGCCACCAGGTCCGCGCGGCCCACGATGATCCCAGCCTGCGGGCCGCCCAGCAGTTTATCGCCGCTGAAGGTGACCAGGTCGACTCCATGGGCCAGGGCATCGGCGGGTGTCGGCTCGGCCGGCAGCCCGAACCGACGCAGGTCGGTCAGCGTGCCGCTGCCCAGGTCCACCAGGAACGGGATATCGTGTTCGTGGCAGAGCCGGGCCAGCCCGCCCTCGTCGGCTTCAGCAGTAAACCCCTGGACCTGGTAATTGCTGGTGTGGGCCTTGAGCACCAGCGCGGGGTTTGCATCGCCCATGGCGTCAGCGAAATCCCGCAGATGGGTGCGATTGGTGGTGCCAACCTCATGCAGCCGGCACCCTGCGCGGCGCATGATATCCGGCAACCGGAACGAGCCGCCGATCTCGATCAGTTCCCCGCGCGAGACCAGGACCCGGCGGCGCAAGGCCAGGCTGTTCAATGCCAGCAGCACCGCGGCCGCATTGTTGTTGACCACGGTGGCGGCTTCAGCGCCGGTGAGCCGGCACAGCCAGCCTTCCACGTGGGCATCCCGGTCGCCGCGTCGGCCGTGGCGCAGATCATATTCCAGATTGGATGCGCCAGAGGCGGCCTGGGTCATGGCGGCAATAGCTTCGGGCGGCAGCGGGGCCCGACCCAGATTGGTATGCAGCACGGTGCCGGTCAGATTGAAGACGGGTTGCAGCGAGGGCGCCAGCACGGCCCGGACGGCATCGTCGACAGCCGTGGCGATGGTGGGCGCATCACAGGGGATATCGCCCTGGCGGCAGCGCGACAGGGTGTCACGTACCGCCTCCAGCACCAAGGGCCGGCCATGCGCTTCAGCCAGCGCCGTGATCGTGGACCAGTTCAACACCCGGTCCACCGACGGCGGTTGGGGGCGGTGCCCGGTGGGCGGGACACTCACGGGCGCACCCTCTGGTTGTGCGCCCGTGAGTGTTGGCGGTTAGCTGCCCGCCTGCAGGGCGTCGAGGATTGACTCCAGGGCCTGATCCGCCAATTGGCGCAGTTCCTCGTCCGTCCGGTCCTGAATCGGATGGGCGACGAACACCATCGCCGGGTCGAAACCCAGCGACCGGCTTTGCATGGCCGCTGCCTGGACGAATTCCGTGGACGCAATGCCAACTCCGGGGATGCCTCGGCCTTCGAGGTCTGCGATGTCATGCATACAGCACGACGTGCAGGAGCCTCAGTCAGCCAGGCCTTCCACCACCAGATCGCATTCCGCCGCGATCTGCTGCCGCAGATCAGTCGGGGCGACCCGGGTGAATGTGGGTTTGCGGTAGCGCCGGACCTGGATGCCCTGGGCCTGCAATCGGGTATCGATGTGATCGAGGAAGACATCGCCTCGGGCCTTGGATATGTCCAGCAGACCCACGGTGAGCCCGTCCAGACTGTCTGGGCGGGGCACCCGGGCGCGGGCCGCCGCGGATCTCTCCGCCGTGGGGTCCAGCAGATGTGTGGCTGCCGTCATCCGTTTATCTCCTTGGTTACTGGTGTGGAGCCCACCGGGCCGGAAGCGGCCCAGCCGGCTATCACCGCGGAAAACAGGCCGGCGGTACCGCCGGCCCGAACGATCAGTAATCCGCCGGGGCGGAATTTGGGAATCTGTTTGCCGGCCGCACTGGGTGGCAGGCCTTCGGCAATACCGTCAGCCCCGGCCAGGAGTTCATCGCCCGGGCTGAGCAGGAGTTGCTCCAAATCTTCCCGCAGTCGCTGCCGCGACCAGCCGGCCTGGCTGAACACACGATGGTGTTCCGGCGAGACCACCAGGACGGCGTCGCCAGCCATGGCCAGCTTGGTGTTGTCCACGGCGCGCAGGGAATTGGCAAAACTGCGCGCCAGTGATTCCGGCGTACGGGATTTCTGGTCGACGATACCCTGCACACCCTCGCCGGCGAACAACGTGACGGTGGACGTGTCCGGTGCAAAGCCGCGTTCTGTTGCCAGGGAACCCCAGTCGCTGTCTTCCGCCTCGGCGAAGCAGAAAGTGTATTTTCCCGGCGTGCCCAGCGTGGCGCGGTCGATCTCTCCGGGGCGTCCACCGCCCACGTTCCTGATCACCAGTTGCAGCGCACGCCCGATCGTCGCGTTCGCCCGGTTTCCCTGCCCCAGGGCGTTGACTCCGGAATTCATGCCAATGGCACGGCTGATGGGGCCGTTGACGATCACCATGGGGCCGGCAAACATGGTGGTGCACAGGATGCCATGCATGCCGAAATCTTCACTGAGTGCGGCCTCGACTGCGGCAATGACCACGGGCAGATACTCGGGCTTGCAGCCGGCCATGACCGCGTTGACGGCAACTTTTTCCACAGTGCAGGGAACCAGGTCCGGCGGGATGTCCCCAAGGACCTCATCCGGTGCGCGCGTCGTGCCCTGCAGCATACGCAGAACACGCTCCCGCGTGGGCGGAACCACGGGTAATCCGTCCGTCCAGCCGCGCTCGAAACAGGCCTCCATGACGTCCTCGGCATCGCCGAGCTCGATCTCCCGGGAGGCAAGGCTGCCGTGGTCGAACCGGGCGGCGAGTTTCTCCGGCATGCCCGGATCCTGGGTTTTCGATCCGCAACCGGGCCGGGTTTCCGGCAGGTCCGCGCCCAGGGGCTGTTGGCCGCTGAGGGCTTCCCAGTCGCCCCGGTGCCAGCCGTAGGTGCGTTCCACCTCACGGCCGTCTTCCACCCGGATCAGGGTGGGCACGATCTCCACCTCCAGCCGCCAGGACTGCTCCAGCGTTTCATCATGGATGACGCGTGGCAGGCCAGCGCCGTAATCCGGGTCGTCCTGGCTGTACACGGTCAGCGGCAACGATCCCTGCGCGAGTTCATGCAGCACGGGCTCAATCAGCGCACAAGTGGGGCACTCACGCTTGGCGATTATGATAAGGCCGTCAGGCAGTTCCGGCACGCGTCAGTCCTCTATCAAAGAATAAGCGATGTGCTCAAAGAGTATCACATGCTTGTGGGTTCATCGGCCAAGTTCTCCGATACCACATGTTTCACAAGCCGAGGCGTTCCCGCTGCTCTGCGGGCACCAACTGGCCGGTTGCCACCATTCGCAGCAACTTGTCGTCCGACACCATCATCTTGGACCGCAGCCGGATCAGCAGTTTTCCCGCGGCGGTGGTGTCCCAGAACCAGCGCTGCAATTGACGGCTGGACGGTCGCCCCTCTGCAGCGGCTGCCTCGAGATAGTGAGCCTTCAGGTCGTCCGCCGCCAGCCGCATGGCCATGGCCGGATGCTGTCCCGCTATCGGGCTCTCCGGCGGTGTCCCGGCCGCCATGGCCTGGAGGAATTCAGCGATGCCCGCAAGCGATAACCCGCTGTTTCCCACAGTTGTGCGCCCCCGCCGGGCCGTGGCCCGATGGTAGGCAGGAGCGAGCGCCCGCAACTCCGCTGCCAGCGCTTCCGGTGTTCCGGCCGCATCCGGAGATGCGGTTGACTCCGTGGCTAATCGCGGTGGTTGCCAGTCCGGATCATCGGCAAATCCGGGCGCCTGCGGCGCAAAGTCTGCGATATGCCGGGGGCGGCGGACATCCTCCAGAAGCTGCAGTGCCGTGCTGAGTACCTGCCGTTGAAACACGGGGTCTTCCGGCTCTCCCAGCGGGCGGCCTAACTCAAAGGGAACCCAAAGTGTACGCGGCGGCAGCATCCGCTCAGTATGTGGGCGAAACAGGCTGATACAGACCGTAGCAATGCCGGCCGCTTCCAGATAGTGCCCCAGCGCGCTCACGGCGCGCGTGCAATGGGGTCAAACAGGGAGCAGAACGGCGGCACTGATGCCCTGCTTGTGGAGATCCCGCGCCAATTCTTCGGCGTAGGGCTGCATCAGTTCCGGATCGGTTGCACCCATGAAGCTGTAATGGGTGTCGGCCGCGTCCGCAATCATGCCGTCCGCTGCCAGTTCTTCCAGGCGCTGGCGCGGAAGGACCACTTCCACGTCCTGCTGGAAGCCTGTTCGGTCGAAATTCACCGACACGTGCGTCATCAGCAAGTCAGTGTCGCCGATTCGTGGTCCGATCCGGCGAAAATCCCGCGCGTTTGGTTTGAACGGTGGCTCTCCCCTGACGCTCAACCCCGCTGTGGATATCAGTGTGACGGTATGATCCGTCATCGGCGCCGGTGGCACTAAGGCCACCGGCGCCGATGACGGACAGGATA
>SLCE01000093.1 GCA_007125985.1 Ectothiorhodospiraceae bacterium
GCCGGTATCGGTATGTTCTTTTACCTGCCACAGCCGGTGGGTCTGGGTGTTCTGAATATCTGGTTCACCATGCTGCTGATCATCGTGCTCACGCTGGGCATGATGCGCATGATTCCCGGCCCCATCCAGGCAAACCTGAAGCGTCAGTTCGCCATCTTCAAGGACAAGCACACGTGGTCGATGACGATTCTTTACATCCTGACCTTCGGTTCCTTCATCGGCTTCTCCATGGCGCTGCCGCTGGCGATCACCGTGATCTTCGGCCAGAGCGCGGTCATCGAGAACGGCGAGCTGGTGGGACACACCGAGAACCCGAATGCGCCGGCGGCCTTCATGTTTGCCTGGATCGGGCCTTTCGTCGGTGCGCTGATCCGCCCCATCGGCGGTTGGATGTCGGACAAATGGGGTGGCTCAATCGTGACCCAGATCATTGCGGTCGTCATGGTGATCGCCTCTGCAGCCGTGGGCTACCTGCTGACACTGGCCTACGTGTCGCCCACGCCGGAGGAGTACTTCTTCCTGTTCCTGGTCCTGATCATCATCATCTTTGCCGCCACCGGCATTGGTAACGGCTCCACCTTCCGCACCATCGGGGTGATCTTCAATCAGGAACAGAAAGGCCCGGTGCTGGGCTGGACCTCAGCGGTTGCCGCCTATGGTTCTTTCGTTGCACCGCAGGTGATTGGCGAGCAACTCCGCGCCGGGAACCCTGAATACGCCTTCTACGGGTTCGCGGTGTTCTATGCGCTGTGCCTGATTCTCAACTGGTGGTTCTACCTGCGGCCCAATGCCTACGTGAAGAACCCGTGATCTGAAAGCCCGCGCGGCGCTGTGCCGTCGCGCGGGCCTTGTCCGGCAGCTGTCCGGAAACCGCACGAGGATGACGTAATGAACATCATGGTTGCCTACGACGATTCGCGTAACGCCAAACTTGCCATTGCGCAGACCGTCACCCTGTTTCGTGCCATGAAGCCCAACATCATGCTGGTCTGCGTGGTGGAGGAGCCGCGCGATGCCACTGATACCAACGAGGAGAAATTCCTTGAGGCGTATCGGGAACTGAGGGCCGGTGCGGAGGAAGCGGCGCAGGCGCTCCGGGAGGAGGGATTCAGCCCGGAAATCATCATGGCCGAAGGCGATGCGCGCAAGATGATCCTGCGCGCCACCAAGGAGCGGGCCCCTGACATCCTGGTCATCGCCCGCCATAGCAACGAGAGCGATACCGGGCTGATAGGCCGAGCGTTGAATGCTCTGGTTGATGAAATTGATTACATGACTTTTGGCAGCGTGAGCGCGTTTCTTGCCAAGCGTGTTGAATGCCCGCTGCTTATTCTGCCGAGTCGTTGAGCCGCCAGGCAGCAAAGGGCGGGGAAAGTGTACCTGTGAAATGCTGCATTGCACCATTTCGGTTGGGCATTTGAGGTCAGGACGATGAAAGTCTCAGACATCTTCAGATTCAAGAACAGGGAGATACGCGCCCTGCACCTGACATGGATTGCATTCTTCATTTGCTTCTATGTCTGGTTCAACATGGCGCCGCTGGCGAGCAGCATGCTACGCAGTGTCGACTGGCTGACCCGGGACGACATACGACTATTCGCCATAGCCAATGTCGCCCTGACAATACCGGCCCGTATCCTGGTGGGCATGGCGCTGGACCGCTACGGGCCACGCCGGGTGTTTTCCGTGCTTATGGTCACCATGGCGATCCCGGCGCTGTTCTTCGCCTTCGGTACCAGCATGATGCAATTGCTGGTGGCGCGTCTGGTGCTGAGTTCGATCGGCGCCAGCTTCGTGGTCGGTATCCACATGACGGCGCTCTGGTTCAAGCCGCGAGATATCGGTTTTGCCGAGGGCTTCTACGCAGGCTGGGGGAACTTCGGTTCCGCCGCTGCCGCCATGACATTGCCGACGATCGCCCTGGTCATGTTCGGCGGAGATGAAGGCTGGCGTTATGCCATCGGCCTCAGTGCGATCATCATGGCCGGCTACGGGGTTTTCTACTGGTTTGCAATCACGGATGGTCCCGATATCTATGCCCACCGCAAGCCGCGAAAAGCGCTTGCCCTGGAGGTGAGCAGCTGGGGGGCGATGATCATGTTGATCATCATGACCATCCCGCTCATGGGCATACTCGGTGTGCTGGTCTGGCGCGTACAGAACATGGGCTATATCGGCCAGACCGGAGCGCTGATCTGTTATGCGCTGATCGTCGTGGCGGTGATCTACCAGATCGTCCAGGTGTTGCGGGTCAATGTCCCCCTGCTCCGCCAAGGCGTGCCGGAGGACGACAAATACCCGTTCAAGAGTGTTGCGGCGCTGAACACCACCTATTTCGCGAACTTCGGGGCGGAACTGGCGGTGGTGTCCATGTTGCCCATGTTTTTCGAGGAGACCTGGGGTTTGGGTGCGGCGGCAGCCGGGTTGATTGCCGCATCATTCGCGTTCGTCAATCTGGTGGCCCGGCCGGCGGGCGGCCTGGTGTCCGACCGCATGGGGAACCGGCGTTTCGTCATGCTCAGTTACATGTTCGGCATCGGCGTGGGTTTCATCTTCATGGGCATGCTCAATGAGAGCTGGCCGTTGATCATCGCCATCGCCATCACCATCATGTGCTCGTTCTTCGTGCAGGGTTCCGAGGGTGCCACGTTCGGCATTATTCCGTCGATCAAGCGTCGCCTGACCGGACAGATTTCCGGAATGGCCGGGGCTTACGGCAACGTAGGGGCGGTGTTCTATCTGTTCCTCTTCACATTTGTCACGCCCACTCAGTTCTTCTACATCATCGCGGCGGGCGCCTTCGTCAGCTGGGTGGTGTGTTACCTGTGGCTGCAGGAGCCGGAAGGGGCGTTCGACGAGGATTACTATATCTCGTCAGTGGATCGGGAGATTGCGGCTCAGGAAGAGCTTGCCCGGCAGAAACGTTGATACGGCACCGGCCGGCTGCGTGAGCGCGGCCGGCCGGTGGTCGGGTTCAGCGGATGCCCTGATTCACCGCCCATACGGCCGCTTCGACCCGCGAGCGCAGCCCAAGCTTCTTGAGCATGCTGCGCACATGCACTTTGATCGTCCCTTCTGAGATGTCCAGTTGCTTGGCAATCATCTTGTTGCTTTTCCCCCGCGCAATCAGCTTGAGAATCTCCCGTTCGCGGGCGGTGAGATTGGCCAGCGATGCCTTTTCGTCTTTCTTCGGACGTCCGAGTGCGCGAGCCAGGGCCGAGGTCAGCGCGTCACTGACCACCAGGCGTCCATCCATGGCCTGGCGTAGTTGCGCGACCAGTTCTTCCGGTTCCGTATCCTTCAAAAGGTAACCATCGGCGCCGTCCCGCATCGCCTGAACCACATCCGTGTCGCTGTCTGACACGGTGAGAATGATAATGCGCGCTTCAACGGCGGCGGCCCGGAGAGCGCGTAGCGTCTCCAAGCCATCCATCCCGATCATGTTCAGATCCAGCAGAATCAGGTCGGGCTGCGCTTGCCCGGCCAGCTGCAGGGCTTCCTGGCCGGAGCTGGCCTCACCGACGCAGGCGAAATCCGGCTCCAGCTCCAGCAGTTGGACTACCCCCCGGCGCAACAGGGGATGATCATCGACAATCAGTACACGCGTTTCACTCATGATCGGCTCGTGTTGCTGTTCTTGATTGTGGGCCCGGGAATTCCATTCTGACCCGGGTGCCTCCCAACGGGCTGCGGCCAATGCTGAGTTCACCGCCCAGACTGGCGGCACGCTCCTGCATGATACGCGTTCCGTAATGATGCACCTTCCCGAACTGTTCCGGCACTCCGATGCCGTCATCATCCACGATCAACGCGCATCCGCCGTCAGTATCCTGATGGAAGCGGATCTCGGCCTTGCCTGCTTGTGCATGCTGGACGACGTTGGCCAGCGCTTCGCGTGCCACATGCAGCACGTGGAGTTCGGCATTGGAATCCAATGGGCCGCGCTCGAGGCGCAGGTCAAGCGTGATCGGAATCTCACCACGTCGTTCGAATTCCTTTACGGACTCGCGTAACGCATGCTCCAGGCCGTGTTCATTCATCTGCAGCCGGAAACTGGATAAGAGCTGACGCAGATGACGATAGGATTCATTCAGCCCTTCGCGGAGATCATCCAGCACCGGCTCCATGGTGCCCCCTTCGGGATTGTGCTGGTTCAGTCGCTGTAGCCGCACCGCCTGAATTTTGAGATAGGAAAGGGACTGGGCCAGTGAATCGTGCAGCTCCCGTGCAATCACCGAGCGCTCCTCCATCAGTGCCAGGCGTCGCTCCTGCCGATAGCGGGCCGCCCGACTGAATGCGATGGCCAATTGGTCTGCCAGGGCCTCAGCCAGGCGCAGAAACCAGGGAGACGGGTCCAGTCTTCGGTCGTATTCCAGAATCAGTGTGCCGAAGTCATGGCCATCTTCCCGCACAGGCAGGCTGGCGATGGCGGGCACATGCGCTGTGCCTTGTTGCAGGCGGCTGTCGCCGGCTTGCCGTTCGCCCGCCGCGGTGAGCCTTGCATGCTCCAGGTCGTGCTGTGCCAGGCGGGTAAGGCCCAGCTGTTCCTGAATGGTCTCCTGATTGAGCACCAGGCGTACACGGTCCACCAGCGTGGCCCTTGCCAGTTCTTCCAGCGCCTTTTCCAGCGTCTCCTGACTCAGGTTGTCCGCGGTGAGGGACTGCGCCATATCGAACAACAGCCGCAGCGCCTGGTTGCTCTGTTGCAGGTTCCGGGTTTTTTCCTGGACCTGACGCTCCAGGTAACGCTGATGTTCTTCCAGATTGCTGGCCATGGTGTTGAAGGTGTCGCCGAGCAGGCCGATCTCGTTGTTGCTGGTATAGGAAACCCGGCTGCTGAGGTCGCCGTCCTGGGCACGGCGGGCTGCCTCCAGCAGTTCCCGAAGAGGCAAGGCCACCCGTGTGTAGATCAAGTGCATGGCGAAGAAGATCAGTATGAAGGTCAGAAAGATCGCCACGCCTTGCACCAGGCGCAGCAACAAAATGCGGGTTTCCGCATCCTGTTGCAGGCGCATGACCAGTGTATCGATCTCGTCGTGGAAGGCCTCAATGTCCTGGTAGTACAACTGCGTGTATTGGGTGATGGGATCATCCAGGCCTTCCAGCGCCAACGGCCGCATGTTTTCCTGCCAACGCTGCTCCACACGCTCATAGGCCTGCCGCAGAGGGTTGCCGGCGCGCTGCGGAATCGGGTCGAGCAGATCCGGTGAACGCAGCCGTCGGTCGAATTCCTCCACTTCCGCACGGACGGTAAGTCCGACCTCGGCGTCGGTTGCCTGCTGCATCTGTGCGGTGGCAATGCGGAATGCCTGCATGCGCAGCGAACCGGCCATGTTGATGGCGGCGGCATCACCCCGCGCGGTTTCCGCAATGATGATCGTGCTGACCATGCTGACCAAGGCGAGCAATGTGATGCCAGCCAGGATGGCTCCTGCCCTTAGCAGAACGGATTGTTCCCGGCGGCCGGTCATGAACCTCGACTCGGCCGAGGCGCTGCTGGTCGGGTAGGGCCCTTCGGTCTTGTCCTTCTGGTCATACCTCGAATGCCCTTTGGCGAGTTATCACCATCCTGTCTTTGTCGGAGTGGCGAACGAAAAACCATAAATAACAAGATGATAGCGAAGTATTGGAGCTACCACTTAAGTGGTATGTCGCTGAACTTACAGCATTTTTCACCATTTTTTTCTTGATGGGGGTCAAGAAGGAACCATGGAGCGCTGCCTAAGGTTGAGCCGTGGCAACCTTATCAGTCGAGCAGCACATGGCACCAAAGTGGCACACGGTCCTGAACCACGGCAAGACGCGCAAGGGCGCGGTGCTCCGTGGCTGGAATCCTGAGGACCGGGAACAATGGGAGTCCTTTGGGCGCACGGTGGCCTTTCGGAACCTGTGGGTGTCCATTCCGTGCCTGATGCTCGCGTTCGCAATCTGGATGGTCTGGAGCGTCATTGTAGTGCACCTGCCGCAGGCGGGCTTTCACTACAGCACCACGCAGCTGTTCTGGCTGGCCGCGCTGCCCGGGCTCTCGGGCGCCACGCTACGCCTAGTGTTCTCCTTCATGGTGCCATTATTCGGCGGTCGCCGCTGGACCGCGTTGAGCACGGCGGCACTGCTTCTGCCGGCCCTGGGCATCGGGCTGCTTATCCGTGATCCCCAGACGCCTTACTGGGTAATGGTGTGTCTCGCCATTCTGTGTGGTCTGGGTGCGGGCAATTTCGCCTCCAGTGTTGCGAACATTTCGTTCTTCTTCCCTCGTTCCGAGAAAGGGACGGCCCTCGGCCTGAATGCCGGGCTGGGCAATCTGGGCGTGAGCCTGGCCCAGTTCGTCGTCCCCATCGTGATCACCGCTGGTGTCTTCGGGCTTCTGGGCGGCGAGCCCACCAACGCGGCAGTGGAGCGGGACAAGCAACTCTGGCTGCAGAACGCGGGTTTGGTCTGGGTGCCATTCGTTCTGGTCGCGGCGGTGGCGGCGTGGATCTGGATGGATGACATCGTGGATGTGCGTGCCTCGGTGTCCGAGCAGGCCCGCGTGCTGCGGGATAAGCACAGCTGGATCATGTCCTGGCTGTATTTGGGCACATTTGGCTCCTTCGTCGGTTATTCCGCGGGCTTTCCGCTGCTGATCAGCCACCAGTTTCCGACTGTGGATCCGGGCCAGTACGTGTTTCTCGGCCCCCTGGTCGGCGCCCTGATGCGCCCAGTGGGGGGTTGGATGGCGGATCGCTGGGGTGGGGCGCGGGTGACGTTCTGGAACTTCGTGCTGATGACGGCGACGCTGCTCGCGCTGATCGGTTTCGTGCCCGGAACGTCGGGGCCCGGGAATTTCTGGGGTTTTTTCCTGATGTTCATGGTGCTGTTTATCACCTCGGGTGTGGGCAATGGGTCCACGTTCCGGATGATCCCGTCGATCTTCCTGGTCCAGCGTAAGCGGGCGCTGGGCCGGGTTGACGTTGAAACCACGCGGCGCGCGGAGCTTGAGGCGAGCAAACAGGCCGGCACGGTGCTGGGTATTTCATCCGCCTTTGCCGCCTACGGTGCGTTTTTCATTCCGCAGAGTTACGGCGCATCCATTGGCGTTACCGGAAGCCCGGTCAGCGCGCTATGGGTGTTTGCCCTGTTCTATTTCACCTGTATCGGACTGACTTGGTGGTACTACTCCCGCCGTTTTGCGGAAGTGCCCTGCTGAGCCTGCCTTAAACCTGGGAGCGAGGAGACGAGCATGAGTTACTTTCTCGACAGATTGACCTTCTTCCAGCGCGTGGAGGGGGAGTTTTCGGACGGTCACGGCGTGACCACCGGAGACACCCGGCGCTGGGAAGATGCCTATCGGCACCGCTGGCAGCACGACAAAGTCGTGCGCTCCACCCACGGGGTAAACTGCACCGGCTCCTGCAGCTGGAAGATTTACGTCAAGAACGGTCTGGTGACCTGGGAAACCCAGCAGACCGATTACCCGCGCACGCGGCCGGATCTGCCCAACCACGAGCCCCGGGGCTGTGCCCGTGGCGCCAGCTATTCCTGGTACATCTACAGCGCCAACCGGCTCAAGTACCCGATGATCCGTGGGTCATTGCTGCGGCTCTGGCGGCAGGCGCGGCAGAAGCACGACGACCCGGTGGAGGCCTGGGCATCCATCGTTGAAGATCGCGAGATGGCGCGGCATTACAAGTCTCGCCGGGGGTTGGGTGGACTGGTGCGCTCCACCTGGGAAGAGGTCAACGAGCTGATCGCGGCGGCCAACATCCATACCGTGCGCCAATACGGCCCGGACCGGGTGATCGGCTTCTCGCCGATTCCGGCCATGTCCATGGTGTCCTACGCGGCGGGGTCACGTTACCTCTCGCTCATGGGCGGTGTGTGCATGAGCTTTTATGACTGGTATTGCGATCTCCCGCCCAGTTCGCCGCAGACCTGGGGTGAACAGACCGACGTGCCGGAATCCGCCGACTGGTATAACTCCGGCTTCATTATGATGTGGGGCTCCAACGTGCCGCAGACCCGCACGCCGGATGCCCACTTCATGACCGAGGTGCGTTACAAGGGCACCAAGATCGTGACGGTCTGCCCGGATTATTCGGAAGCCTCCAAGTTCGGCGATATCTGGCTGAACCCCCGGCAGGGCACCGATTCGGCGCTGGCCATGGCCATCGGCCACGTGATCCTGAAAGAATTCCACGTGGACAAGCCCAGTGCCTACTTCACGGACTACGCACGCAAATACACCGATATGCCCATGCTGGTGCGGCTGGATGCCACCGATCAGGGTTATCAGGCAGGTCGTTTCCTGCGCGCCTCGGATTTCGACGAGGCGCTGGGCCAGGACAATAACCCGGAATGGAAAACCCTGGCTTTTGACGAGACCAGTGACAGCCTTGTTGTTCCCAACGGTTCTGTCGGGTTCCGCTGGGGCGAGGACGGGTGCTGGAATCTGGAGGAAAAAGAGGCTGGCGGCAAGAACACCAAACTGCGGCTGACCCTGCTGGATTCCCGGGATGACGTGGCTCTGGTGGGCTTCCCGTACTTCGGTGGCAAGGAACACGAGCTGGGCCGCTTCACGCCGAACCCGCAGGAGGAGGTGATCTACCGCAAGGTGCCGGTGCGCAAGGTGACACTGGCGGATGGCGAGGAAGCACTGGTTGCCTCCGTGTATGACCTGATTACCGCCCACTACGGCGTGGACCGCGGCCTGGATTGTGACAACACACCCAAGGGCTACGACGACAACAAGCCGTATACCCCCGCATGGCAGGAGCAGATCACCGGTGTCAAGCGTGACCGTGTGATTGCGGTGGCCCGGGAGTTTGCGGACAACGCCGACAAGACCCAGGGCAAGTCCATGGTGATTCTCGGTGCCGGTCTCAACCACTGGTACCACATGGACATGAACTACCGCGGCATCATCAATATGCTGGTGTTCTGCGGATGCGTCGGCCAGAGCGGCGGCGGCTGGGCCCACTATGTGGGGCAGGAAAAACTGCGCCCGCAAACCGGCTGGCAGCCACTGGCGTTCGGCCTTGATTGGGCACGTCCGCCCCGTCATATGAATTCCACGTCGTTCTATTACGCCCACACGGACCAGTGGCGTTATGAGCGCCTGAACATGGCCGATATGCTGTCGCCGCTGGCCAATCCGGAGGACTTCAAGGGCAGCGCCATTGACTTCAACGTCCGCGCGGAACGCATGGGCTGGTTGCCCTCGGCACCCCAACTGGCCGCCAACCCGCTGCAGGTGGCGAAAGATGCGGCAGCAGCCGGTCAGGACGTCAAGGATTACGTGGTGGAGCAGCTGAAGAACGGCCGGCTTACCATGGCCTGCGAGGATCCGGACAACCCCGTCAACTTCCCGCGCAATCTGTTCATCTGGCGTTCCAATCTGCTGGGATCCAGCGGTAAGGGTCATGAGTACTTCCTCAAGCACCTGCTGGGCACCAAGCATGGTGTGCAGGGCAAGGACCTGGGTGAGGAAGGCGCCGACAAGCCCATGGAAGTGGTATGGCGGGATGAAGTCACCGACGGCAAGCTGGACCTGCTGGTAACACTGGACTTCCGCATGTCCACCACCTGCCTCTACTCGGACATTGTTCTGCCCACGGCGACCTGGTACGAGAAGAACGACCTCAACACCTCGGACATGCATCCGTTCATCCATCCGCTGTCCGAGGCGGTGAACCCCTGTTGGGAGTCCCGCTCGGACTGGGATATCTACAAGGGGCTGGCCAAGCGCTTCTCGGAACTGGCCAAGCCGCATCTGGGCAAGGAAACCGATGTGGTCACCGTGCCCATCCTCCATGACACGCCGGCGGAAATCGCCCAGCCCTTCGAGGTGAAGGAATGGCGCAAGGGCGAGTGTGAGCCGATTCCAGGCAAGACCATGCCCAATATCGTGGCGGTGGAGCGGGATTACCCCAATCTGTATGCCCGGTTCACGGCTCTAGGCCCGCTGATGGAGAAGGCCGGCAACGGCGGTAAGGGCATCAGCTGGAACACCGAGCACGAGGTGAAACTGCTGGGTGATCTGAACGGCCGTCACCTGGCGGATGGCGCGAACAAGGGCATGGCGAAGATCGAGACCGCCATCGACGCGGCCGAGGTCATTCTCAGCCTGGCGCCCGAGACCAACGGTCAGGTGGCGGTGAAGGCCTGGGCTGCCCTGTCCAAGCAGACCGGGCGTGACCATACCCACCTGGCACTCAGCAAGGAAGAGGAGAAGATCCGCTTCCGCGATCTGGTGGCCCAGCCTCGCAAGATCATCTCCTCACCCACCTGGTCCGGTCTGGAATCGGAGCATGTCTCCTACAACGCCGGTTACACCAACGTGCACGAGTTTATCCCCTGGCGAACCCTCACCGGGCGTCAGCAGCTCTATCAGGATCACGCCTGGATGCGTGCCTTCGGCGAGAGCTTCACCAGCTACAAGCCGCCGGTGAATATGCGTACCACGCAGGAAATCCTGGGCGTGCGCGGTAATGGTAACGACGAGATCGTGCTCAACTTTATTACGCCGCACCAGAAATGGGGTATCCACAGCACCTACAGCGAGAACCTGCTGATGCTGACACTGTCCCGGGGTGGCCCCTGTGTCTGGATCAGTGAAACCGACGCGAAGAAGGCCGGCATCGTCGACAACGACTGGATCGAGTGCTTCAACAGCAACGGTGCGCTTGTGGCCCGGGCCGTGGTCAGCCAACGGGTCAACGAGGGCATGGCGATGATGTACCACGCCCAGGAGAAGCTGGTGAACACCCCCGGATCGGAGATCAGCGGCGAGCGCGGCGGCATTCATAACTCGGTCACGCGAGCGGTGCTCAAACCCACCCACATGATCGGCGGCTACGCCCAGCTCAGCTACGGCTTCAACTACTACGGAACCGTCGGTGCCAACCGTGACGAGTTCGTGGTATTGCGCAAGATGAACCGCGTCGATTGGCTGGAAGGCGACGACGAGAGTATTTACAAGGCGGAGGAACAGGCATGAAAGTCCGCGCGCAGATCGGAAAGGTCCTGAATCTGGACAAATGCATCGGGTGCCATACCTGCTCGGTGACGTGCAAGAACGTGTGGACATCCCGCGAGGGCATGGAATATGCCTGGTTTAACAACGTGGAGTCCAAGCCCGGCATCGGCTACCCGAAAGACTGGGAAAACCAGGAGCGCTGGAAGGGCGGCTGGACCGTGAAGAGCGGCAAACTGCAGCCCAAGGCGGGCGGCAAGTGGCGCCTGATAGCGAAGATCTTTGCCAATCCGGATCTACCCGGCATCGACGACTACTACGAGCCGTTCAACTACGACTACCAGCGCCTGCATAACGCGCCGGATTCCAAACACCAGCCGGTGGCGAAACCGTTCTCGGCGCTCACCGGTCGACCCATGGACAAGATCGAATGGGGGCCGAACTGGGAGGAAATCCTCGGCGGTGAGTTCGAGAAGCGCTCCAAGGACTACAACTTCCAGGGGGTGCAGAAGGAAATGTACGGGCAGTTCGAGAACACGTTTCTCATGTATCTGCCCCGGCTCTGCGAACACTGCCTGAACCCCACCTGCGTGGCGTCATGCCCCTCCGGCGCTATCTACAAACGGGAAGAGGACGGCATTGTTCTGATCGACCAGGACAAGTGCCGCGGCTGGCGCATGTGCATCAGCGGCTGCCCGTACAAGAAGATCTACTACAACTGGCAGGCTGGAAAATCGGAGAAGTGCACCTTCTGCTTCCCGCGTATCGAAGTGGGGCAGCCCACGGTTTGCTCCGAAACCTGCGTGGGTCGTATCCGCTACCTGGGCGTGATTCTCTATGACGCCGATCGCATCAAGGAAGCGGCTTCCACGGCCTCCGAGCAGGATCTGTACGAGCAGCAGATGCGGGTCTTCCTCGATCCGCACGATCCGGAAGTCATCGCTGCCGCGCGCAAGGAAGGCATCCCCGAGGACTGGCTGGAGGCCGTCTTCCAATATCCGAGGCGAGGCGGAGGGCAGGGAATCATTCGACACGCCCGCGGCCATCGCGGCCATTTTCACGTCCGGTTTCACTGCCAGGAC
>SLCE01000054.1 GCA_007125985.1 Ectothiorhodospiraceae bacterium
AGACGGTTCACCAACGTGGACTTGCCCACATTGGGCCGGCCAACGACGGCGATGCGGATGCCTGTTTCGGCATCGTCAAACTGCAGGCTGGCTGGCTCCTGACGATCCTCGGGCAGTTGTCCGAAGGCCTGCTCCAGCATGTCACCCACGCCCCGGCCGTGGGCCGCGGCGATGGCCAGCGGTTCCCCAAGGCCGAGCGCATGGAATTCCGCCGTGGCGGTGCGTGCATCAACGCCATCGGTCTTGTTCACCGCCAGTATCACGGGTTTACCGACCTTGCGCAGGTGTGAGGCAATTTCCTCATCCGCTGCGGTGGCACCGGCCCGCCCATCCACGAGGAAGACCACCAGATCGGCCTCGTCGATGGCCGCCAGCGCCTGCTGCTGCATGCGCAGCTCGATGCCTTCCGGGTCATCACCCAGGCCGCCGGTATCCACCACCAGGTAGGGGCGATCCCCCACCTTGCCGCGGCCATATTGGCGATCGCGGGTCAGCCCGGGGAAATCGGCCACCAGCGCGTCGCGGGTGCGGGTGAGGTAGTTGAACAGGGTGGATTTGCCGACATTGGGCCGGCCCACCAGGGCGATGACTGGATCCATGGAAGCGCTCTGTGCGTCAAGTACTTACGGAGCGGCATCATACCAGAAAGTGGCGTCGCGGTAGTGGCGAATGGGTTCCTTCGCCAGACGCTCACCGCCCCGGCCATTGTCCGGCCTTGCGGCCGGATCGGTGGCAAACGCCTTCGGCGTTTACCCCTCTTGTATCTTGGCGCTGTGTGGGTTAGGAGGACCACGGCGGGATCACCGGGTGGCGCAGCCCGGTAACCGGCGAAGACGGTTGCCAGCACCGGCCGCAGGCCGGCCACGGCAACCAGTTACAACAAGGCGGCTTCAAGCAGCTCCCGCGTGTAGGCTTCGCGCGGTGCGGTGTAGACGGCTTCCGCATCGCCCTGCTCCACGATTTTGCCATCCTTCATGACAATAATGCGGTGCGCCAGCGCGCGCACCACTTTGAGATCATGGCTGATGAACAGGTACGCCAGTTGGTGACGATGCTGGATTTCCCGCAGCAGTTCCACCAGCTGCGCCTGCACCGAGCGGTCCAGGGCGGAGGTGGGTTCATCCAGCACCATCAGGCGCGGCTTGAGCACCAGGGCCCGGGCCACGGCAATGCGCTGCCGCTGGCCGCCGGAGAGTTCATGGGGAAAGCGCGCCATAATGGCAGGTTCCAGCCCCACCTCGGTGAGCGCCTGGGCGATGGCGGCACGGCGCTCCTCGTCGCCCATGGCCGGTTCATGCACCAGTAACCCCTCGGCCACGATCTGCTCCACGGACATACGCGGGCTAAGGCTGCCGAAGGGGTCCTGAAACACCACTTGCATGGCCTTGCGTTTGGGCCGCAGCAAACGGGTTGGCAGGCGGCTGATATCCTCACCCAGGAACACGATACGACCCTGCGCCCGCTGCAGCCGCAGCACCGCCTGGGCCAGCGTGGTCTTGCCGGAACCGCTTTCACCGACGATACCCAGTGTCTCCCCCGGCGCCACCTGAAACGACACCCCGTCCACAGCGCGCACCGTCTGGCGAACCCGGCGTAAGAGGCCTGCACGAATTGGGAAGTGCACCCGGATGTCGGCAGCATGCAGGACCGGCTCGCCGCCGCCGGCCGGATGCGGCCGACCGCTGGGTTCCGCCTCGATGAGCAGCCGGGTGTAGGGGTGTCGGGGCTGTTGAAAAAGGGCCTCGGTGCCCCCCGTCTCCACCACCTCGCCGTACCGCATCACGCAGATGCGGTCGGCCATGTGCCGGACCACGTTGAGATCATGACTGATCAGGAGCAACGCCATATGGAACCGCTCCTGCAGATCCTTGATCAGTTCCAGAATGCGTGCCTGCACCGTCACATCCAACGCCGTGGTGGGCTCATCGGCAATCAGCAGTTCCGGATCGTTGGCCAGCGCCATGGCAATCATCACCCGCTGCCGTTGGCCGCCGGAGAGTTCGTGCGGGAAAGCACGCAGGGCGCGACCGGGATCCGGCAGGCGCACCAGCTCCAGTAGCTCCAGCATGCGCTCCCGTGCGGCTTTTCCCACGAGGCGCTTGTGAATGCGCAGCGTCTCGCCGATCTGCTTTTCAACCGTGTGCAGCGGATTCAGCGACGTCATCGGTTCCTGGAAGATGGTGCCGATGCGGCCGCCGCGGATGGCACGGATCAGCGGCCCCGGCGCACCCATCAGTTCCTCACCGGAAAAGCGGATGCTGCCCGAGGGGTGCCAGGCCCGGGGATAGGGCAGCAGTTGCAGCACCGACATGGCGGACACGGATTTCCCGGAACCGCTCTCCCCCACCAGAGCCAGACTCTCCCCCTTGCGCAACTGCCAGGACACGCCCTTTACTGCCGGCACTTCGCCGACGTCGGTGCGAAAACTCACGCGCAGGTCACGCACATCCAACAAGGACTCGCTCATGGCCGCATCTGCCCCAGGGTCTTGCGTGGATCAAAGGCATCCCGCACCGCCTCACCAATGAAGATCAGCAGGGTCAGCATCACCGCCAGCACCAGGAAGGCGGTTACCCCCAGCCAGGGGGCGTGCAGATTCGCCTTTGCCTGGGCCAGCAATTCGCCCAGCGACGGCGAACCCGGCGGCAGACCAAAGCCCAGGAAATCCAGCGCCGTGAGGGTGGTGATGGAGCCGCTGAGGATGAACGGTACGAAGGTCAGCGTCGCCACCATGGCGTTAGGAAGCACATGGCGGACGATGATGATGCGGTCCGGCACACCCAGGGCCTTGGCCGCTTTCACGTACTCGAAATTGCGCACCTTGAGGAACTCGGCCCGCACCACGGCCACCAGCGCCGTCCACGAGAACAGCAGCATGATCAGTAGCAGCCACCAGAACGTGGGCTCCACGAAGCTGGCCATGATGATCAGCAGATAAAGCACCGGCAGGCCGTTCCAGATCTCGATGAAACGCTGGGCCAACAAGTCCAGCCAGCCACCGAAATAGCCCTGCACCGCGCCGGCCAGAATGCCGATTAGGGAACTGGCAATGGTAAGCGCCAGGCCGAACAGCACCGAGATGCGGAAACCGTAGATCAGCCGCGCCATGACGTCCCGCGCCTGGTCATCCGTGCCGAGCCAGTGCTCCGCCGATGGCGGCGCCGGCGCCGGAACCTCCAGATTGAAGTTCACCGTCTGGTAGCTGTAGCGAATGGGTGGCCAGAGGATCCATCCTTTCTCCTCGATCAGTTCCTGCACCTCGGCGTGGCGGTAATCGGCCTCAGTGGGAAAGAAACCGCCGAAGGTGGTTTCCGGATACACCTGGAACATGGGCGTGTACCAGCTACCGTCGTAGTGGATCAGCAGCGGCCGGTCATTGGCCAGGAAATCGGCAAACAGGCTCAGGCCGAACAGCACCAGAAAGATCCACAGCGACCACCAGCCCCGGCGGTTGGCCTTGAACTGCTCCCAGCGGCGACGGTTGATGGGCGACACCGGGTTAACCCTCCCGCTTCTCGAAGTCGATGCGCGGATCGATGAGGACGTACATCAGATCCCCGATCAGGTTCAGGAACAGGCCCAGCAGCGTGAAGATGAACAGCGTGCCGAACACCACCGGGTAGTCGCGGTTGATCACCGCCTCGAAGCCGAGCAGGCCCAGCCCATCCAGCGAGAAGATCACCTCGATCAGCAGCGAGCCGGTGAACAGAATGCCCAGGAAGGCGGCCGGGAAACCGGCGATGACCACCAACATGGCGTTGCGGAACACGTGCCCGTACAGCACCTGCGGTTCCGTGGCGCCCTTGGCGCGGGCCGTCATGACGTACTGCTTGTTGATCTCCTCCAGGAAGGAGTTTTTGGTAAGCATGGTCAGGCCCGCGAACCCGCCGATCACCATGGCCAAGACCGGCAAGGCGATGTGATGGAAATAATCCAGAATCCGCATGGGCCAGGACAACTCGTGCCAGTTCTCCGAGACCAGTCCCCGCAGCGGGAACCAGTCCAGGAAGCTGCCACCGGCAAACAGCACGATGAGCAGGATGGCGAACAGGAAGCTGGGGATGGCATACCCCACGAACACCACGGCCGAGGTCCAGAAATCGAAGCGGCTGCCGTCCTGCACGGCCTTGCGGATACCCAGAGGAATGGAGATCAGATAGACCAGCACCGTGGTCCACAGGCCTAGGGAAACGGACACCGGCAGCTTGTCGATGATCAGCAGAATCACCGACCGGTCCTGGTAGAAACTGTCGCCGAAATCCAGGCGCGCGTAATTCCAGAGCATCTTCAGGAAGCGCTCATGCGCCGGGCGGTCGAAGCCGTACAGCCGCTCCAGTTCCTCGATCAGATCCGGGGGCAACCCCCGCGCGCCGCGATAGGCCGCATCACCACTGGTCTGCAGGTAACGCGCCGCCTCCCCACCCTCACCGGCCGTACCGGCGAACCGGGCGGTGCTGTCCACGTCCTGCCCCTGGATCTGGGCGATCACGCGCTCCACCGGCCCACCCGGCGCCACCTGGACGATGGCAAAATTGATCACCATGATCCCCAGCAGGGTGGGAATCATCAGCAACAGGCGTCGGACGATGTAGCTCAGCATGGGCGGCCGGCTACTCCGCGTCCTTGTGCCACCAGGTATCAAACCCCAGTGAATAGTCCGGCGATATGGGCGGGCGGCGGAACTTGTCCCAGTAGGCGATGCGGAAGCTGTTCAGGTGCCACTGCGGGATCACGTAGTGCCCCCACAGCAATACCCGGTCCAGTGCCCGGGTGGCGTGCACCAGATCATCCCGGTCCTCGGCGTAGATCACCCGCTCGATGAGTGCGTCCACCACCGGATCGCAGATGCCGGAATAGTTGCGGCTACCCGGAGTGTCGGCGGCAGCGCAGCTCCAGTAGTTGCGCTGCTCGTTTCCCGGTGACAGGGACTGGCCGATCAGGCGCACCGTCATGTCGAAGTCGAAATCGTCCATGCGGTTCTGGTACTGGGCGGTATCCACCGTGCGCACCCGCGCTTCAATACCCAGTTGCTCCAGATTGCGGGTGTAGGGCAGCACAACGCGCTCGAAGGTGGGATTATCCAGCAGAATGGTGAAACGCATCGGCTCGCCGCTCTCCACGTGGGTGAGCCGGTTGTTCCGGACCTGCCACCCGGCCTCTGTCAGGAGTTCCAGTGCCCGCCGCAGATTCCCCCGCAAACCGCCCGGGCCTTCCGTGCTCGGCGGCGTGTACTCCTCCGTAAACACCGCCTGCGGCAACTGCTCCCGATGGGGTTCCAGAATGGCCATCTCCCGTTCCGAAGGCAGGCCCACCGCCGCCAGTTCCGAGTTGGAGAAATAGCTGCGGCTGCGGATATAGGAATCGTTGAACAGCGTGCGGTTGGTCCACTCGTAGTCAAAGGCGTAGCCCAGCGCCTTGCGCACCCGGGGGTCAGCGAACATGTCCCGCCGCGTATTGAAGAAAAACCCCTGCATCCCCGTGGGGATCTGGTGCGGGATCTCCTCCAGCACCATGCGGCCGTCACGCACTGCGGGAATGTCGTACTGCGTGGCCCAGTTACGGGCGATATTCTCCGCCCGGAAGTCGTACTCGCCAGCCTTGAACGCCTCCAGCGAGACGGTGGCGTCACGGTAGTAGTCATAGCGGATGCGATCGAAGTTGTGCCGCCCCCGGTTCACAGGCAGGTCCTGCGCCCAGTAGTCCTCCACCCGGGCGTAGGTGATGGCGCGGCCGGGGTCCACCCGTTCGATGCGGTAGGGGCCGCTGCCCAGGGGAATTTCCATCGTGGTGCGGCCAAATTCGCGCGCAGCCCAGAAATGCTTTGGCAGGACGGGCAGCTGGCCCACGATCATGGGCAATTCCGCATTGTTGCGGCCGGCGAAGTGGAATTTCACTGCATGCTCATCCACCTGCTCCACCCGTTCCACATCGTTGTAGTAGACCCGGTAATGCGGATGCCCGTCACGGCGCAGGGTCTCGAACGTCCAGATCACGTCCTGCGGGGTGATGGGCTCGCCATCATGAAAGCGGGCTTCAGGGCGCAGATCGAAGCGGACCCAGCTGTTGTCGACCGCAACCCGGATCCGTTCGGCTATCAGGCCGTATTCCGAGAATGGTTCGTCCGCGGAGCGGACTGTCAGGGTGTCGAACACCTGTCCGATTCCGGCCGGGGAGATGCCCCGCAGGATGAACGGATTGAGATTGTCGAACGTGGTTCCCGGCGCCGCCAGCCGCACGGAACCGCCTTTGGGGGCCTCAGGGTTCACATAGTGAAAATGGGGGAAATCCGGTCCGTATTTCAGATCCCCGTGCAGCGCCATGCCATGCGTATCCGCGCTTGCCCCGGTAGCCAGCAGCATCAGCGCCAGCAGTCCACCCACTCGCCCAACAAGGCTTTTCATTGTCCGCATTCTCCGTTCAGATGGGCTCTCAGCACCCGCATCCCCAGCCGTATGCCAGCGGGAACGGTTGCCATTCTACGGGCAACGCCGCTGCAGCAACCAGCGCCGGGAAATCGGAAAACCAGGCTGGAATACGTTATAGTCCGCGGCACAAGGGCCGTTTGTGTTGACCGCTTCCGGTCATGGAAGTGCGCGCCTCGGCACGGCGGTCCATCTCTTTGACGTACCAAGACAGCTCAGGTTTCACCGGTGCCGCATCCCGGCCGGGAAACCGGCAACCATGGAGAGAGACGATGGGATTCCTTGCTAACAAAAAGGCGCTGATCACCGGCGTCGCCAGCAATCGCTCCATCGCCTGGGGCGTGGCCCAGGCCATGCACCGTGAGGGCGCAGAACTGGCATTCACTTATCTGGGCGACAAGCTCAAGCCCCGGGTGGAAAAGCTGGCCGGCGAACTGGGTAGCGACATCATACTGCCGCTGGACGTTAGCAGCGACGCGGACTTTGACAACCTGGCGGATGGCCTGGGCAAGCATTGGGACTCGGTGGATATCGTCATCCACTCCATCGCCTTCGCACCGCAGGATGAGTTGAAGGGTTCGTTCGTGGACAACACCACCCGCGACGGCTTCCGCATGGCGCACGACATCAGCGCCTACAGTTTCGTGGCCCTGGCCAAGGCGCTGCGGCCCATGATGAGCGAGGAAGCTGCGCTACTGACCATGACCTACCTAGGTGCGGAGCGGGCGCTGCCCTCCTACAACGTGATGGGGCCGGCCAAGGCCGCGCTGGAGGCCAGCGTGCGTTACATGGCCTACGACCTGGGCGCCCAGGGCATTCGGGTAAACGGCCTGTCCGCGGGTCCGATCAAGACCCTGGCGGCGGCCGGCATTGGCAGCTTCCGTAAAATGCTTGAGTACAACGCGCGCTCCGCACCGCTGAAGCGCAACGTGACCACCGAAGAGGTGGGCAATGTGGCGGCCTTCCTGTGCTCGGATCTGGCCCGCGGCATCACGGGTGAAGTGGTGCATGTGGACAGCGGGTTCCATATGGTCGGGCTCCCTGGCCTGGACGCCATTGAGGAGTAACACATCGGCCGCTGCCAGCACTCGCTGGTTAGCGGTTCCCCCCCATAAAAAAAGCGGGCCAGATGGCCCGCTTTTTTTATGCTCCGCGAAACCGCACCGCTTACATCAGCCGGTCCTCATGGATCGTCACGTTGGCCTCGGCACGGAGCTGGCTCAGGAAATCCTGGATGGAGGCCTCTACCGCCAGCCGGCGCAACCGCTCACGCTCTTCGGCCAGGGACTCTTCATCCAGTGAATCCGGGTCTCCATCCCGCACCCCGGTGACGGCTATCACCGCCAACCGGCCGCCTCCCAGATCGGTCATGCCCGCCACCAGTTCACCATCACTGACCCGGGGCAAGCCGAAGGCCTCGCGCAGCACGGCAGAGGGCAGATCGCCGCTGCGTCCGACGTAGCCGGGGCTCTGGACATCCAGCGCCGGCGCTTCCTCGGCGAGCGACTCCAGGGATGCCCCGCCCTTCAGCGCTTCCACCATCGCACGGGCGCGGTCGCGCGCTTTCTCGTAGGCCCGTTCCGCCTTGAGCTCCTCGCGCACCTGATCCTGCACTTCCTCCAGAGCACGCTGCTCCGCGGGCTGATGTTCCGCAACCCGCAGCACGACATAACGCCCTTCGTCCACCTCGATCACATCGCTGTTGCTGCCGTACTCCAGCACTTCCTCATCGAAGGCGGCCCGAACCACGGACTCATGCTGCGCGATACCGTCACCACCTTCGCGGGTGAACCAATCGGATTCACGCAATTCCAGCTCCAGATCCTCGGCCACGGGGTCCAGCGAATCCGGCCAATCGAACGCCAGTTCCTCCATGCGGGTACGCAGGTCGAACAGATGACGACCCATCTGCTCATCAATCAGTTCATCCCGCACCTCATCACGCACGTCGTCCAGGGTCACATCACTCCCGCCCCGAATGCGGTCCAGCTGGATCAGGTGCAGGCCGAACCGGGTTTCCACGGGCTCCGACAACGCGCCTTCTTCCTCCAATGCGAACAGGGCGTCCTCAAAGGACTCCACCATCATGTCACGCTCAACCTCGCCCAGGTCCCCACCACGACGGGCGGAGCCCCGGTCATCGGAGTATTCCTCGGCCAGATCGGCAAAGGACTCGCCATCCGCAATGCGTTCCCGCAGGGATTCCAGCAGTTCCCGGGCCTCGGCACGGGCTTCCGCATCGTCCGGGTCGGCATTGATCAGGATGTGCCGGACCCAGCGTGTTTCCTCTTCGGCAAAACGGCCGCGCACCCGGTCGAAATACCGCTCAAGCTCATTTTCCTCGATCTCGATGCGGTCCCGAACCGTTTCCTGATCCAGTACCACATAGTGCAGCCGCACACGTTCAGGCGACCGGAACGCATCGGCGTTCTCGTCGTAGAAGGCGGCCACGTCCTCATCGGACACCTCCACCTCATCCAGCCACGCCTGATAGTCCAGTTCCGTATACTGCAGCTCACGCCGCTGATAACGCAGTGCCACGGCGCGTTGCAATTCGGCGTCAGTCACCACCGCTGTGTCATCGAACACCCGGGACAGCTGCTCAAGCAGCGCCTGTTGGCGCATCATCTGTTCGAAGCGATCCGTGCTCAGCCCTTGTTGGCTGAGCACGCGGCGATAGTGGTCCGGCGAAAAGCGCCCGTCCACCTGAAAGCGCTCATCCGCCCGGATCATGGCGCCCAGATCCCGATCACTTATACGGAACCCGCGTTCGATCACGTACTCGCGCACCAGCTGATCGGTGATGATTTCCTCCAACGCATCACGCCGCAGCTCCTCCTGCAGCGAACGCGGCAGGTTGCCGTCGAACAACTGGTCGTACATCGTGCGACGCTGGCTGAACGCGCGATCAAGCTGATCCCGGGTGATATCGGTGCCGTTGACCTCGGCCACCACCTGGCCGCCGCCACTGGGCCCCATATAACTGGACAAGCCGACCAGCGCGAACGCCGCACCGATAAGAATAATGATAATCCAGGCCAGCCAGCCCCTGATGTGCTCTCTGATGGCAAGCAGCATGACGCCCCTGTTCCTCCGTTGATGCCCGCCGGCGGGCATCGATCACTCTGCGTTTCGGGCAGCCCGCACCCTGGGTGCCACCCGTGAAGCGGTCATTCTAGCCATCCTGAAAGCACATGGCGAATGACCGGATGACAGACTCCGGAAAGCCCCTGGTGCGCTGTGGACCGCGGAAACGCGACTGGGGTTCCTGCGGCCCGGATCAGATCTGTGGAGCCAGAAACACAAAAGGCGCCCGGAGGCGCCTTTTGTCATATTTGGCGGAGCGGACGGGACTCGAACCCGCGACCCCCGGCGTGACAGGCCGGTATTCTAACCAACTGAACTACCGCTCCAGATTTTTTGGCCCAACTTGGTGGGTGGTGAGGGGATCGAACCCCCGACATTCGCCTTGTAAGGGCGACGCTCTACCAGCTGAGCTAACCACCCCCTCCGTTCAAGGAGGCGCTAGTTTACTGCATCCTTGAGCGCTTTGCCAGCCTTGAAAGAAGGCACTTTGCTGGCGGCAATTTTGATGGTTTCGCCGGTACGCGGGTTGCGGCCAGAACGGGCGGCACGCTCGCGCACGGTGAAGGTACCGAAGCCGACGAGGCTCACGGTGTCGTTCTCCTTCAGGGCGTTGGTCACTGCTTCCACCATCGCATCCACGGCGCGGGCAGCAGAAGCCTTGGGCAGGTCAGCGGACTGGGCAACAGCTTCGATGAGTTCCGATTTATTCATCCTGTATTCCCCTTGGTGTTTTTCTGTATTGACAGCTCGGTTTCCGAATTACCGTGCGCCCTACTGTACAAGCTTTGGAGTCCGACGGAAAGGCTTTCTCTGCCTTAGTTTCGGAGCTCCCGTTGGCACGCTTTCACGGCCAGGCCAAGGGCAGGAGTTGCCTGAAACTCGTCGCGGCCACCTTGCCACGCATCGCTCCCTGAACCCGTCGACGGCAACGATCCCCGTCGACGGGTGCGATTTATACCAACACCGGTTTCCGGCTGTCAATGGGCACGGGCCGGTCCCTGCTTCTTACCGCGGCGGGCAGACCGCTTCTTGCCCTCGGCGGCGGCCGCATCCTCCACGGTCTCGGTGTCCGGCAGGGCCGTCGGCACCCGTTGCAGGGCGATCTCCAGCACCTGGTCGATCCAGCGCACAGGCCGGATTTCGAGCTTGTCGACGATATTCTGCGGGATCTCGGTGAGGTCCTTGCGGTTCTCCTCGGGAATCACCACCGTGGTGATACCACCGCGATGCGCCGCCAGCAGCTTTTCCTTCAGCCCACCGATGGGCAACACCTCACCGCGCAGGGTGATCTCGCCGGTCATCGCCACGGCCGCCTTGACCGGAATCCCGGTCAGCGCCGACACCAGAGCGGTACACATCCCAATGCCCGCACTGGGGCCGTCCTTGGGGATGGCGCCTTCGGGCACGTGGATGTGGACGTCATTCTGCTGATGGAAATCGGGATCGATGCCCAGGCTGCGACAACGGCTACGCACCACGGTCATCGCCGCCTGAATGGATTCCTTCATCACATCACCGAGCTGACCGGTCTGGGTCATGCGACCCTTGCCCGACACCACGGCCGATTCAATGTTCAGCAGCTCGCCACCCACCTCGGTCCAGGCCAGGCCGGTCACGTGACCCACCTGATCCGTTTCCTCCGCGATGCCGTAGCGGAACTTGCGCACACCGAGGTAATCGTCGAGGTTCTTGGCCGTGATGCTGACCTTCTTGGTCTTCGGGTCCTTGACCAGATCCTTCACCACCTTACGGCAGATCTTGGCAAGTTCCCGCTCCAGGCTGCGTACACCGGCTTCACGCGTGTAATAGCGCGTGATATCGCGGATGGCGGCCTCGCTGACCGCCAGCTCCTTGTCCTTCAGACCGTTGGCCTTCATCTGCTTTGGCAACAGATAGGCCTGGGCGATGTTGGTCTTCTCGTCCTCGGTGTAGCCGGCGAGGCGGATCACTTCCATCCGGTCCAGCAACGGCGCCGGGATGTTCAGCGTGTTCGCGGTGCAGATGAACATTACCTCGGAGAGGTCCACATCCACTTCCAGGTAGTGGTCGTTGAAGGTGGAGTTCTGCTCCGGATCCAGCACTTCCAGCAAGGCCGATGCCGGATCGCCCCGGAAGTCCATGGCCATCTTGTCAATTTCATCGAGCAGGAACAGCGGGTTCTTGGTCTCCGCCTTGGCGATGTTCTGCACGATCTTGCCAGGCAGGGAGCCGATATACGTGCGCCGATGCCCACGGATCTCCGCTTCGTCCCGCACGCCACCCAGGGACATGCGCACGAATTTGCGGTTGGTTGCCCGGGCAATGGACTGCCCCAGCGAAGTCTTCCCCACCCCGGGCGGCCCCACCAGGCACAGGATCGGCCCTTTCAGCTTGCGCACCCGCTTCTGTACCGCCAGGTACTCGATAATGCGTTCCTTGACCTTCTCCAGACCGTAGTGGTCCTTCTCGAGCACGTCCTCGGCGGTAGTCAGGCCCTTGTGCACCTTGGTGCGCTTCTTCCACGGCACCTTGA
>SLCE01000175.1 GCA_007125985.1 Ectothiorhodospiraceae bacterium
AATGTCGCCTCGTGCCTTCCGGGGCCATGAGTAGTCAGCAGCATGAAGAAGACACACGCACCCGCAGCCTGGTGCGGGTGCGCGTTGGTTCAAACAGGATTGCTAACTGACGTGGATTCCATTCTCGGCGCCATTGGCGCGTGCGCCAAGGTTCGCACCCCGGGCGGGGAAACGGTATCAGACGATTCCTACACCATTCGGGGCTGGCTGTGCTTCACACATCTGTAACCTGATTTGCGCTGGGACTTTGCCCGATTCATTCAAAGGGTTCAAGGACGCCGAACGGGTTCACCGATGATCCAGCCGCAAGGACACCATCCCCATGTATTCGTACAGCGCGCGCTCGGTCTTGCGGAGGTTGCCGGCGGTGGGAATCCAATACGCCAGGCTGTCGCGGGTGGGCATGCCGACCTTGTGGCGCGTGGGGGCCGGGATGGGGTTTAGACCGACGTGGCGGAAATGCCGGACGGAGCGGGCCATGTGGGAGGCAGAAGTAACCAGGATGATGGTGGCGCCCTGCCCCAACAACTCCCGGGTACCGTAGGCTTCCTGCGCGGTGTCCGCAGGCCAATTCAGTTCGATGATGCTCTCAGCGGGAACGCCCAGGGCAATCGCCGCCGCCGCATAGCCGGCGGATGAGGGTTCCAGCTCCACGCGGGAGCCACCGGAAACCAGCAGGGGCACATCCGTCAACTGGCGGTACAGCCGGATGCCCTCTGTCAGCCGCACCACGGCGCTGTCATTCAAGCGTGAGGTCACAGGCAACGGCATTTGCGGATAGTAGCCGGAGCCCAGCACCACCACTGCGGCGATATCGTCTCGGTCGGGTGCGGTCTCGATGGGTGGATGGGCCTGCTCCAGCGGCGCCAGCAGGCGATCTGCCACCGGCCCCCAGGCGGCGAGCACGACCACCAGAGGAGCCAACACCAGGAGCGTCTGCCCCGTGCGGCGGATACCCAAGGCGAGCGCGCACACACCGAACACCGCCAGCAGTGCTGTCAGGGGAATTGGCATGGCCAACAGGCCGACGAGTGCTTTCAGGGTTTCCATGCCGTGGAATAATGGCACACGCGAGGCCGATGGCGCATGCGGCGATTCGCCTTCCCGTTTGCCGAAGCGGCGCCGGTAGAGCGGGCTCGCAGACAATCCCGATGCATTCTCCTTCCGGCCTGCATCCGGATGACGGCAAACGCAGGGCGTTTTCCGTCCTACGCCGGAGTGTCGACACGTAACGTAGGAGCTTGCCGAGCAAGCGAGACTATCACCGGGTGCCCGGCTTCCGCCGCCCAGGCTTCGATGCGTGCCTTGAAGGCCCGTTGCACGTCGGGTTCGCCGTGAACCAGCCGCACCTCCCGCGGTGGATGACGCATGCGGCGGATGAAGTTGAGCAGGTCGTTCTGGTCTGCGTGGGCCGAATAGCCGCCCACGGTTTCCACCCGGGCGCGGATGTCCACGCGCTCGCCGTCCAGTTCCACCCAGCCGCCGTGGGGCCCGTGCTGCTGGATCACGCGGCCCGGGGTGCCTGCAGCCTGGTAGCCGGTGAACAGTACACAGTGGCGCTCGTCGCCTAGCATGCGCTTCAGGTAATTCACCACCCTGCCCCCGGCGGCCATGCCGCTGGCGGCGATCACCACGGCGGGACGGCCGGTGCGTGCGAGGTAGTCCACCGTTTGCTCGTGGTCCTGGTGGCTGTCCACGGTGTAGAGGTTGTCGAAATCCAGCGGGTGGCGACCGGCCCGTAGGCGGCGATGGGCTTCGGCGTCCCACCAGGGTTTCAGTTCCCGGTATACCGCGGTGAAGCGCGCGGCCAGCGGGGAATCCACGATGATCTCGAGATCGCGCCAGCGGCGGCTCCTGGCCTGATGGACCAGACCTTCCAACTCGTAGAGCAACTCCTGCGTGCGGCCGATGCTGAAGGCAGGGATGATGACAGTGCCGTCGTTTGCAAGCGCCCGGTCAATGGCTGCCTTGAGGCAGGCCCGCCGATTCGTGCGGTTCTCGTGCCGGCGATCGCCGTAGGTGGTTTCCAGCACCAGCACGTCGGCGCGATACGGCGGTTTCGGCGCAGGAAGCAACGGGGCATGCGGGGCGCCCAGATCGCCGCTGAACACGGTGCGCTGGCTGCGGCCGGTGCCATGGTCCACGCTATCCACCTCCACATAGGCTGAGCCGAGGATATGCCCGGCACGTTTGAGTTTCACGCGGATGCGGTGCCTGGTGTCATCCACCAGCGTGTGCCAGACTTTGTAATCCAGCGGCACAAGACGGGTTTCCACCTCCGCAAGGAACCGCTGAATAAGGGCGGCATCACGCGTGAACCCCACCTTGAGCGCATCCTCGATCACCAGAGGCAGCAGTCGGGCCGACGGCACGGAGCAGATAATCGGCCCCCGGTAACCGGCGGCGAACAGGTAAGGCAGCCGGCCAATATGATCGATATGCACGTGCGTGACGATCAGCGCCAGCACGTCGTCCACCGGAAAGCGGACTGTATGCTGCTCGATGTTGTCCAGGTGTTCTGCATCCTGTCCCTGGAAAATGCCGCAATCCACCAACAGGGCTCGATCCGACGCGATCTGCAGACGGTGACAGCTTCCGGTGACGCCATCGGCGGCACCGTGGTGGTATATCGATGGAAAGGCATCCATGCGTTATTCCCCGATCAATTGTTCGATGATGTCCGCTTTTTTGGCGGGCGACGACGCGACAACCCGGCGGTGGTTACCACATTGTGATTGCCGACATGATTCATCAGCACCAGTCATAATGCACCATAAGCATCCATGATTGGCACCGGCCCGGCGGCCCCTATATGCTGACTCACGGATAACAACAAGCACCCTATGGAGGACACCGCATGGACGAAGCTCCCTGGATTCGGCAGTATCCCCAGGGCATTCCCGCCATGCCGAAACTGAGCGGCACCTCCGCTTCTGACATGCTGGCCGAGTCGGCACGGCGCTGGCCGGACAGACCCGCCCTGACGTACGAAGGACAGACACTCGACTACCGCACGCTCGATGCCCTGGTCTCCCGGGTAGCGGCCGGCCTGCAGCAGTTTGGGGTCGGGCCGGGAATTCACGTGGGGCTGTTTGTGCCCAATTCGCCGCTGTATGTCCTGAGCTTCTTCGGTGTGCTACGCGCCGGCGGCACGGTGGTGAACTACTCGCCGCTGGACGCCCTGCGCACGCTGGAACACAAGATTGCCGACAGCCAGACCGACCTCATGATCGCCGCCGATTCGGAGGCGTTCCATGCCCCCATGGTCGGGTTGCTGGAGACCACGCGCCTCCACACGCTGATCATCGGCTCCCCCGGCACGCCGGGGGATAGGGCCGACCTGCCCGTCGAGGGCCCCGGCATCCGCGCCTTCTCGGAATTGCTGAACACGCCCGACACGTTGCTTGCCGCTGCCCCTGTGACGGACCTATCCGCCATCGCGGTGCTTCAGTACACGGGCGGGACCACAGGCCTGCCCAAGGGCGCCATGCTGAGCCAGGGGAATCTCTCCGCCGCCACCGACCAGTTGCAGACAGCGCTGCGCACCACGCTCGAGCCCGGCAGCGAGCGCATCATGGCCGTGCTGCCACCATTCCACATCTACGCCATCATGGTGAACATGATGTTGGGTATCCGGCTTGGTGCGCAGCTCTATCTGCACGGTCAGTTCGACCCCGAGCGCGTGCTAGCCGACATTGAACGCCATCGCATCACCGTTTTCCCGGCTGTGCCGACCATGTTGTCCGCGCTGCTCGCCCACCCCCGTCTTGCCGACTACGACCTGCGTTCCCTGAAACTGTGCAACTCCGGCGGTGCCCCACTGCCCGTGGAACTGCAACAGCAATTCCAGCGAGCCGCAGGCTGTAGCGTCAAGGAGGGCTGGGGAATGACCGAGACCACGACGGTGGGCACGTTCACACCGGCGGGCATGATCTCGCCGCCGGGCGCCTGCGGGGTTCCGGTACCGGGAGTGAGACTGAAAATCATCGCTCTGGATGGCAGCAACGCGGAACAGGCCTACGGGGAACCGGGCGAACTGTGCATCGCCGGCCCCAACGTGCTGCAGGGCTACTGGAACCGACCAGACGCCACCGAGGAGTCAATGACCCCTGACGGCTACTTCCGCACGGGCGATATCGCCTGGATCAGCGACGAGGGTTTCGTCTACATCATTGACCGCGCCAAGGACATGATCATCTGCAGCGGCTACAACGTGTATCCCCGCAATATCGAGGAGGCCATCTACGAACACCCGGATGTTGAGGAAGTCTTGGTCATCGGCATTGCCGACTCCTACCGGGGACAGACACCCAAGGCTTTCGTAAAGCTTCGTTCCGGAGCGGAACCGCTGAGCCTCGCCGACCTGAAGGAATTCCTGAAACCCCGGCTGGGCAAGCATGAAATGGTCCACGCACTGGAACTCCGCGATGCCCTGCCGCGGACGCCCGTGGGCAAGCTCTCGAAAAAGGAACTCTACGCCGGGGAGCAGACAACGCCGTAACGGGATTGCGCAGGACCACGAAACGGTAATCGCCGTCCACGAGCGCGTGCGCGCAGCCCCCGGCGCATGACAGCGACCGCGCCCAGGGCTTCGCCTAATCCCGACTGATTGCCGAGGCCGGCAATGTGATCTCCTGCGCCTGCTGCATGATATTCAGCAGCACGATCACCCGTTCGTCCCCGGTGCGGGCCTTGTACAGCGCCTCGTATCCGGCGAACACCCCTTCGGTGATCCGCAGCTTTTGATTGGGGCGGAAGTCGGCCTCACCGGTGAGGTCAATGCAGCCGCCGTCCGTCTCGGCCATGCGTGCCTGGAGGTCGGCGATGACGCCGTCAGGCACCACCGGCACGTTATCACCCCAGCGCACCAGACCTGCAACACCGCGGGTGGAGCGGATGGGGGCCCAATCCTGCGTCACATCACAGAGATGAATGAACAGGTAGCGGGGGAACATGGATTCCACCACATCCTGCAGCTTCCCGGCCCGGCGCTTGCGCAACTTCACCAGCGGCCGGAACACCTCGTAGCCCTGGTTCCGCAGGTGCTCCTCGGCACGGGCATCCTGCCGGGGCTTGGCCTGCACCGCATACCAGCGCTCCCGCTGTCCGTCCTGGCATGTTTCATTCGAAGCATTCATGCCACGAATTATACTGAAACGCAGGGAGTCTGAGGGCTGTGCGGCGCTACAGGATGTGCTGCGACGCGTCAGCCGCGCTTCTTTTCAAGGCGCCCAGCATCCAGCAGTCGGATCTGGCCACGACGCAGTTCCACCAGGCCGGCGCGCTCGAAGTCCTTTAATATGCGGCTGATCACTTCGCGGGCAGTGCCGAGTTCCACGGCCAGGTCATGATGGGTGGCCTCGACCAAGTCATTTTGGGCCAGTTGCAGGAGGCGCTCGGCCAGGCGTTCGTCCATGCGGCGGAAGGCGACCTGTTCGACAAGCAGCATGAGGCTGTCCAGCCGTTCGCCATAAGAGCGCAGCACATAGTCGCGAAAGGTGCGGGACTGACTCATCCATTCATCGAACACGGCGGGCGGGAGCATGATGGCCCGGGTGGTCTCTTCAGTCACCGCCTCGGCGCGGTGGCTGTGATGCGCCAGCAGGCAGGCCACCGACAGCGTGCAAAGCTGCCCCCCCTCGATGCGGTAGAGCACGATTTCATTGCCGGATGCTCCGGTCACCTGCACCCGGACACTGCCGTCCAGCACCAGGGGCAGCCCCTGGCAGGGTGCGCCCTGGGCGAACACCCGCTGGCCGGCAGGCAGTTCCACAAGCTGGATACGCCCTGGCGCGGTGTTCGCCAGCGCATCTTCAAGTTCCGCCAGCGCCGGGTGCTGGCGAACGGTGGCGATTAGCTGGGTATCCTGGGTATGCATGGCGATCCCTGGTTGCTGACGTGTGCCATCCTGCTTTTGATGAAAATCAAATTATGTCAATCACGTATTCAGGCACCAAGGGAATAGATAAGTGCGTCCCAAGGGGAATCGCCTGTTATGCGTTAACAGCAACTTGGTCAGGCCATGGGCGGGTGCCGGCAAATGCGGGGCGTTTACCGGCCTGCGGTCGATGCCCCGAACAGTGCAACGACATGGGTAGGCCGACATGGCGACGGCCCCGCCCATCAATGATTTCGGCTCAAACACCGGCCATGAACGGCCTTAGCCTCACTTCGCGTCGAACAGTTCCGGCGCATAGCTGCGGTACCAGTCCACGAAGCGGCTTACGCCTTCTTCCACGGGCGTGGCCGGACGGTAGTTCACGTCCCTGATCAGGTCATCCACGTCGGCATAGGTGTCGGGCACATCCCCGGGCTGCAGCGGCAGCAGGTTCTTCTCCGCCTTCCTACCCAGGCAGTCCTCCAGCACCTCGATGTAGCGCATCAGCTCCACCGGCTGGCTGTTGCCGATGTTGTAGACGCGATACGGCGCGAAACTGGTACCCGGGTCGGGTTGCTCGCCGGTCCAGTCCGGATTCGCCCTGGCCACGTGATCGCAGGTGCGCACTACGCCTTCCACGATGTCGTCGATATAGGTGAAATCGCGCCGGTGTTTCCCGTAGTTGAACACGTCAATCGGCCGACCCTCGAGTATGGCCTTGGTGAACAGGAACAACGCCATGTCCGGCCGGCCCCAGGGGCCGTACACGGTGAAAAAGCGCAGCCCGGTGGTGGGCAGGCCGTACAGGCTGGAATAGGTGTGCGCCATCAGCTCATTGGCCTTCTTGGTGGCCGCGTACATGGAGAGCGGATGGTCGATGTTGTCGTGGATGGAAAACGGCATGCTGCGGTTGGCGCCGTACACGGAACTGGACGAGGCATACACCAGGTGCTGCACCTGGTTGTAACGACAGCCTTCCAGGATATTCATGAACCCGACCAGGTTGCTGTCCACATAGGCATGCGGGTTTTCAATGGAGTACCGCACACCGGCCTGGGCGGCCAGGTGGATAACGCGCTCGAAACCCTCTTCCCGGAACAGCGCCTCCATGCCCTCGCGGTCGGCCACGTCCAGCTTCACGAAGCGGAACCGCTCGTAGGGTGCAAGCCGTTCCAGCCGGGCCTCCTTGAGGCTGACATCGTAGTAGTCGTTCATGTTGTCCAGACCGACCACGTCGTCGCCCCGCTCCAGCAGGTGGAGGGAAACGGCGTTACCAATGAAGCCGGCGGCGCCGGTGACGAGGATTTTCATAGCGCGAAAAGTACCTGTTCCTGTGATGTCTCAGGATGAGAATCATAGCATCTGCATCACAGTACGCAGTATGACCGCCGGGCACAGCACGCCCGGCGGCCTTCGTGGTCAGTCGCTACGCTGCTGGATCAGGTAGGTTCCGCCATCACCGACTGCCCAGGCAGTATCCGCATCCCGGGCGAAGATGGCGTTGAGCCGGGTGACAGCCTGATCACCGGCATCAATGTCCTGGAGTTCCCAGGTCGCGCCGCCATTGGTGGTGCGAACGATGGCCGGCGCATCACCATTGAACACGTTCCCCGCAGCCCAGCCGGTGTCTGCGTCCACAAAGAAAATGGCATTGAAAATGGGCCCCCCCGTGGACGTTTGGACTACCCAGGAGCTGCCGCCATCCCGCGTTGCCATGATCGTACCACCGCCCACGACCCAGCCCCGCTGTTCATTGACGAAAAAGACATCATCCCAGCGGCTGGTGAACAAGCCGGTTTGTTCTGTGATGCCGGTATCCTCCACCTCCCAGTTGGCTCCGCCGTCACGAGTCCGGTAGTACGTCCCCCGCTGCGGACCGGGAACCGCCCAACCGTTGGATGCGTCAAGGAACCAGACAGCACGTAGAACCGATGCGTCACCGTTCCAATCAGGGTCAAACACACCCGGAAGGTCAATACGCTCGTTCAGTTGCACTGACCAGTTAGCACCGCCATCCGTCGTTCCGAGAATCAGTTTCGTCCCAAAGTTGCCGCCCGCCTCGCCACCTACCGCCCAGCCGGTGTTGGCATCCACGAAATGCACATCGAACAGATTGGCATCGTCAAGGCTGGGATCGAGTTCCTGAAGCAACCAGGTTTCACCCTGATTCGTCGTGCGCAGCACGGCCGGCGGCTCACCGAGAACGTTGCCGGAAGCGGCCCATCCACGGTTTTCATCGACGAAATGCACACCCTGGAGGAACTGCAGTGTGCCACTATCCTGTTCAGTCCAATTGGCGCCCCCGTCGGTGGAGCGCAGAATCACCGACGGCCCCCCGCCGGGAATTATGTCAGACATGAACCCCGGGCCTTCTCCCACGATCCAGCCCGTGCTGTCATTGACGAAAAAGACGTCATGCATCGCGTAGCGTGCTTCCAGCGGAAGTTCCGCCGCACGCCATTGATACGTCACCGTATCCCCGCCACCGTCGCCACCGCCGGTCGGGCCAGCACCTCCCCCACTGCTACCGCCGCCACCACTGCTGCCACCACCCAGGCAGCCGACGAGGATCAAGGCCGGGGCGCACGCCAGGCCTGTAACCACCGATCTGTAGACGTTCATGCATTGCTACCTCCCAATACGGCAGGGGCCAACCCCCATGCCCGTAACTGCGAATTCGCGAAACGCGTGCTACCAACGAAACGGCCCGGGCCCTGCAAGCCGAACCCGGGCCCGGACTTCACAGGAATGGAATGTCTGATGTCACCGATACGCTGGGAACGCGGTCCTCATCGCATCCCTCGGACTGATCAAGGCAATACCAGGCAAGGACGGTATCAGCCGTCGCAGGGTCCATGGGTTCGGATGACGAGGCATAGATAACCAACTGCAGACGTGTGCGCCCCTCGTCCAATGCTTGCGCGACAAAGTCGGTGATGTCGGCAATCGCCCAGGGCTGATCACCATCAATACCCTGCTGAAAGCCCACGGCACCGGACGCCGCGAACGGATCAACGAACTCGGATGCACCAGGGTCTCCAGACCATTCAGCGGCGGTCACGAACGTGAGTCCATTCAGCGCGAAATCCTCGTCAATGCCGTCCGGCGCGAGCCCCAGCCGCAATTGGGCTTGAATCAGCCGACCTGAGGTAACCATTTCGTCGTAGAGGCTTTGCATGTCGAAATCCAGCGCGATCTGATGGACCTCCCAATCTGACGACCCGCTAACCGTTCGCCCAAACCTGCCGCCATCCGGCTGCGCCGCCTCAAAGGCGCCGGATTGATCCTGCGTCAACTCGAAGTGACGATCATCGCTGTCATCGACGTAGAACTCTGCGATGCGCGAGGTGGGAAACAACGACTGGAAGCGTGCGTAGAGTTCTGGCCTGATGAAGTCCCCACTGGAATCCACGCTGCCACTTGAAGAATCGATGTAGAAAACACCGCAGCTGCTCTTACTGATGTACAACTGGGCGGTGGCATCGCTCACGCCGGAGCCGGCGAGAGCCAGCGCGGCCGCCCCGGAGCGGCCGCCCTCATCACATGCATCCCCATTGTCGTACAGACCGTCGCCAACCATGGTCAGCGCGCCGTGCTCGGGATGAAAGGCCAGTTCATCGAACTGCAGAAAATCAACGGACCAGCGTCGATAGAACCGGAACGTCGTGCCGTCCGCCGGATAGTGCGCGTCCCATGCACTCAGGACGACGCCCTCCAGGTCGGGAGACGCCGACTCACGATTGCTCACAGCACCACTGATCTCGAATGCACGCCACTGACCATCAATCTCCACATCCACGGCGAGATTCTCGAAGGTGGTTTTACGCGTTGCGCCCTCCAGTTCAGGCGAATCGGTCCAGGCAAGTGAGCCGGTCATGCGCAGCCTGCGATCGGCGCCGATTTCGGACTTGATGCAGTAATCGTCCATGACCCCGGTTCCATCACCGGAAATGGAGATCGTGCCCGGATCCTCGCAGGCTTCCAGTTCCAGGAAATCGTAGAAGTCCGCATCACGGCCGAGGCCCGCGCGAAGCACCTCCTGGTCCATGGCGTGCAGGGCACTGGCCATGGTGTGCCCGAGCATCAATGTGTCCACAATCACACGCTGCGGCTGCTCCGCGGGCTCCACCTCGTAGCCATAGACAGGTGTGATGTCGGCCCAATCGGTGGCCCCGCTATAACGTTCAGGGTAAGACAAGGCGGCAACATCACTGAAAACCTGGACTGGAGGCTGAGCTGTCTCACCACCAGAGCCGTTGCCCGGCGGCGGAGCATCGCCGTTCCCGGCATCACCCCCATTCCCGCCGCCACCACCACTGCTACTGCCGCCACCGAGACAACCGCCAAGGGCTAACGCCTGAGCACAAAAAAGGACAACAAAGAGCCTTCGCGAAACTTTCATGGACCTGACCTCCTTGCGCCGGGTGGTCACCCGACTGATCCCTGCAAAAAACCATCCTTGCGATTAAGCGGGGAAAAGAGGGTCAGGCCAATAACCTAAACGGGGTAACCCGGGTGGGTATGACCGCTGCACCGCACTTGCCCCGAATAGCCGCGTTCCGGAGAATCGGGCTTTTCTATGTGGATGCACTCATCATGCGTTTCACCCGTCTGCTAGCGGTACTGTTGCTCATGCTGCCCTTGACCGCCCTTGCGGACACCGATCTTGTGGAGCCCGTGGAGCCCTTCGTCTGGGAGTCGGATGTGCAGGCGGGCTGGGGGCTGGGGCTGGCCTACGGCGGGCAATGGTATGGCGACGGATTCGATGCCGGCACTGTGGGTGCATTGCAGCTGACCTACGGTGCGCTGGTTGAAACCGAGCGCGAGGGACGTTGGCTGTTCGAACTCGGGTACGAATACGCGCAATCCGACCGCCGGCCAGAAGTGGATGACGACGGCAACCGCAGCCGGCTGCGTTCCCATGGGGTGTTCTACCGCTTCAACCGCTTCATCGGCCAGCGCTTTTACCTAGGTGGCCGCGTGGGCATGGCCCGGGTGCGTGGCACCGATGACAAGAGCAATCTGGACCTGGTGATCGGGCTGCAAAGTGGCGTGCGACTGGGGCAGCGCCTGGATGTCGGGGTTGAGGCCGTGACCTCGGACCTGGAAACCAGCGGCCCGGCCGCCTTCCCGGCGGACTTACGGGGCGTGGCGACCTACCGCTTTTGAGTAGCTGCACCACTGCATTCTAATCGATCCAGCACCACCGACTTCCTTGCGCTTACGCTCTCCGCTGCAGCAACAGACATCCAATCACGCGTGGCGGGTTACCCCGTATGGGTTAGTGCCGCTAACCCACCGGCTGCGTTAGCGTAGTGGCAGCGTCGCAATTCTATTCATAAGTACGCGCGCGCACTCCTCGACCCTTCTCTGCTCCGGAACGGCCGAAACACCATCAATAGCGGGAATTCACGAAAACAAGGGGAAACCATGAGCAACAAGACACGTTATCGGACTTTGACGATCACGGCCGCCGCGGCTGCAAGTGCGCTGCTTGTCGCAGGCTGCAACAGCTCCAGTTCCAGCGGTGGCGGCGGTGGCGGGTCCAACGGCTTTGCCTCGCTGTCCCAGCAGGAGAAGGAAATGTTTGTCGCCACCATGGCGGTGGAGATGGATGACTTTGTCACCGGCATTGGAGAGATGAGCGATATGGCGCTGGGCATGACCGGTGCCGACAGCAGCTATGAGGATCCGCGCGAAGCACAGTTCATGAGCCTGCAGAGCCAGGATGGCCAGGTGAGCACGCAATCCTGGGGTGATGTCTGCGAGACAGGGAGCTACAACATTCTCGCCGACAGCACCGATCATTTCCACGCGCAGTTCAACAACTGCGGCGGCGGCTATCAGGACGCCAACTTCTCCAGTTCATGGAACATCAACGGTGAGGTTGAGGCGAAGACATCAGACAGCGACACGCACGCGTTCCTGATGATGTCCCGGGCGCAAGACTATTCCGCTAAGGCCTCCATGTCCGGCGACGGAATGAACTTCGGCATTGCCGTCAAGATGAACGGTGAATCCAGCCAGCACTACACGGCATGGAATGACTTCCTGCTCAGCGCCAACCAGGAAGTCGAATTCGAAATGAGCTGTGACGGCAATCGCATGCG
>SLCE01000192.1 GCA_007125985.1 Ectothiorhodospiraceae bacterium
CGGGAATACGGCAATGCGGGCTTGCGCCCCCATCAGGCATCCTTACGACGGGACATGAACATCAGGCGCTCAAACAGGTGCACGTCCTGCTCGTTCTTCAGGAGTGCGCCGTACAGGGGCGGCAGCAGCTTGCGCTTGGTGTTCTCGCGCAGGGCCTCGGGACTGACGTCTTCCGCCATCAGCAACTTCAGCCAGTCGAGCAGTTCCGAGGTGGAGGGCTTCTTCTTCAGCCCGGGAACCTCGCGCAGGTCGAAAAACAGCTCCAGCGCTTCCTTGAGCAATTCCTTCTTCAGCCCCGGGAAGTGCACATCCACGATCTGCGTCATGGTTTCCTTTTCGGGGAAGCGGATGTAGTGGAAGAAGCAACGCCGCAGGAAGGCGTCCGGCAGCTCCTTCTCATTGTTACTGGTGATAATGATGATCGGGCGGTGCGTCGCCTTCACCACCTGCTGGGTCTCGTAGACAAAGAACTCCATGCGGTCGAGTTCGCGCAACAGGTCATTGGGGAATTCGATATCCGCCTTGTCGATCTCGTCGATCAGCAGAACCGGCTGCGTATCGCTATCAAAACAGTGCCACAACGGGCCCTTCACGATGTAATTGGAGATATCGTGAACTTTCGGGTCGCCCAGTTGGGAATCACGCAGACGGGATACGGCATCGTATTCGTACAGGCCCTGCTGCGCCTTGGTGGTGGACTTGATATGCCACTCGTAGAACGGCAGCCCCAGACCACGGGCAACCTCTTCCGCCAACAGGGTCTTGCCGGTGCCCGGCTCACCCTTGATGAGCAACGGACGGCGCAGGGAGGCCGCCGCATTGACAGCCATGTTCAGGTCGTCAGTGGCTACGTAACTCTCGGTACCTTCGAAACGCATGGATGAATTCCTGTAACGGGTTGCAGCCGGCGGCTGCAACGATAACAAATGGTTCGGTTTGCGGATCACGACACCGGTCCGATCAGGAGGGGCAGTATAACACTGCATTCGCAGGCTAATAAGTTACAGATAAGCAAACCAGTCGTCAGTCCGGATCAGTCGAACTTTCCGGAGGAAGCAGCCCGTTGTCAACGGCATAACGCACCAGGGCAGCCACGCTGCCCAGTTCCATCTTTTCAAGAATACGCGCCTTGTGGGTGCTCACCGTCTTGACCGAAACCTGCAGCTGCCCAGCAATCTCGCTCACCGAGCGCCCTGCGATCAACTCCTGAAACACCGCGCGCTCCCTCGACGACAGGCGGGTGTGCGGCTCCGGCGCATCATCCAGCAGGAGGTGCAGTGCCAGATCCTGTGCCAGGTCCGGATTGAGATACAACTGACCCTGGGCAACGCAGCGTATTGCCTCGCGCAGTTCCCCCGCCGCACCGGTCTTCGGCAGGTAGCCCAGCGCTCCCGCGCGCACCGCCCGCACTGCATAATCCCGCTCTGCGTGCATGCTCAACACCAGTGTGGCTAGTTCCGGGCGCGCCGCACGCACCGCACGGATCAGTTCAGTACCTCCCAGATGCGGCATGCTCAGATCAAGAACCAGCACATCACAGGCGGTCTGTTCCACCACACTGAGTGTCGAGGGGCCGTCCGCGGCTTCAGCCACGACCGTCATATCCTCCTCGGCAGCCAGCAATTGGCGAAGGCCATCCCGCACGATGGTGTGATCATCTGCAAGCACAACCCGGATCATTCCGGCCCCTCCAGCCAAGGTGATTTCATGACACCTTAGACGCATGCACCCAAGCTGACAATGTCCCCGGCACCAGGACGACCGGTCCGGACGGCCCGGTCATCATCTCGTCACACACCTGCCATATCCCTGCCATCTACAATGCCTAGGGTGTGCCCTATCGCCAACGGCAGTCAGGAGGTGGAACAACATGGCACGCAAAAGCCCGGTGGAACTTCACCGAATTGCGCTGCATCTGCACCGCAATGGTTTCCCCGCCGCCCGGATCGCGGATGACCTGGGCCTGCATCCGGGCAGTCTCAGTCACTGGCTGTCCAGTCATGGCTCCCCCGCACAGTGGCCCGGCAACCAACCTGCGCCGATGCGCACCCGCCGCTAGGGCAGCACTGACCCATTCGAAGGAGGCACTGACCCATCCAGCCCCATCCTGCGATACCATGACGCGAACCGCGCCGCCCCGGCGCGGTCAATGTTCCGGACACCCACAGCCAACCGGAAACGGCAGGATGACCAGACCGACGGAGACCGAAGCAGACGCCACAGTGCTAGCCGGCACCGAGCCACCGGTGGATGGGCAGGCCATCAACCGATGGCTGCACGACTGGATCGCTCCGGCGAGACGGTCTTTGCGCGTGGCCACCGTGCTGGGCACGCTGCATGGCTTGCTGCTTATCCCCCAGGCCTGGCTCATTGCCGCTCTGGTGAGCAGCCTCATTGTCGGCACATCCGAGAGAGACGGTCTGGGTGGTTCACTCCTCCTGCTGGCACTGGTGATGCTGCTGCGCGTGGCCACCGGCACAGCGCGTGATTGGTGCGCCAGCCAGGCCGGCTTAATGGCCACCCACCACCTCCGCCATCGCCTGATTCATCATCTTTATTCCCTGGGCCCGGCAGGACTCAGGCAACGGGATAGCGGCACACTGAGCAGCGCGGCTCTCGACCAGACCGAAGCCATAGGAAATTATGCTGGGCGCTACCTGCCCCAACGGACCGTCGCGGTCCTGGTCCCCCTGGGCCTGCTGCTGGCCATCCTCAGTCAGGACTGGCTGGCGGCGTCACTCCTATTTTTCGCAGCCCCGCTGATCCCAGGCTTCATGGCACTGGTGGGCATGGGCGCAGCCGGCGCAAACCAGCGTCAGTTTCAGGCGCTGGCACGGCTGAGCGGCCAGTTCCTGGACCGGCTCCAGGGGCTGGATACGCTGAAGCATTTTGGCCGCGGCGAAGCCGTTGCGCAGGAGCTGCGCACAGGTGCCGATGAGTATCGGCGCCGAACCATGCAAGTGCTCCGCATCGCTTTCCTGTCATCGGCCGTACTGGAGTTCTTCAGTTCTGTCGCCATCGCCATGCTGGCGATATACATCGGGCTTGGCCTGCTGGGCTACTTCACCCTGGGCCCGGCACCGGAGCTGACACTGCAAACGGGCCTGTTCATGCTCCTGCTTGCCCCGGACTTCTTCGCCCCGCTGCGGGATCTGGCCACGCACTACCATGACCGGGCAGGCGCGCGGGGGGCTGCCTCGGAACTGGCCCCCGTGTTACAGGAACCCTCCTCCATGGCCGTGCGCGGCACGGAGCCGGCCCCCTCCATGGGCACGTTAGACATACAGGCAGACCAGCTTTGCCTAGGTTACGGTGACGAGGCCTCGATCCTGCGGAACGTGACCCTGCATCTGCGGCCGGCAGAGGCAATCTTGCTGGAGGGTCCAAGCGGCAGCGGCAAGACCACCCTGCTGTACGCCTTGATGGGTCTGCTGCAACCACAGGCCGGAACCGTGCGCGTCAATGGCACGCCTTTGGAAAAGCTGGCCCCCGGCGCGCTGGAGCAACAGATCGGATGGCTGGGTCAGAACCCCCAGCTGCTACCCGGCCGTATCCGGGACAACATCCTGCTCGGAGCGCCGGATGCGACCGAGGCACAGCTCCAGGCGGCGGCATCCCGCGCCGGCGTCATGCGCTTCAGCGACAAGCTGCCCGACGGGCTGGACAGCCTGGTGGGGGAACGGGGCGTGGGGCTGTCCGGCGGTGAAGCGCAACGGGTGGCCCTGGCCCGTGCCCTGATACGGGAGCCCGCCCTGCTGCTTCTGGACGAACCCACGGCGAGCCTGGACCCGGAAAGCCGTGAGCTGATACTGGAGGCGCTGCGATCCCTGCGCCAGGAAGGGGTCGGCCTGCTGATCGCCAGCCACCAGGCGGAGCAGTTCAGCTGGGTCGATCACCGCCTGCAGGTGGTTTCCGGGGGTGTCCGCGATGCGTGAGCTCCGGCCTTTCCTACAGCTTTTGGGTATGCGCCGTTACTGGCTGCTGGGCGGCGCCGCGCTGATGCTGCTCACCGCCGCCGCTAACCTGGGGCTGCTGGCGCTCAGCGGCTGGTTCATCACCGCCACGGCGCTGGCGGGCCTGGCCCTGGCGGCGGGGGCTGGCATGCAGCTGGACATTTACACCCCCGGAGCGGGCATCCGGCTGTTCGCCGTGGGCCGCGCCGTCACCCGCTACCTGGAGCGGCTGGTCAACCACGAAGCGGTATTCCGCATCCTTGCTGATCTGCGCGTATGGCTGTTCCGCAAGCTGCTGCCATTGGACACCGGCACCCTGGCGGGGCTGCGCAATGGCGAGTTGCTGAACCGTCTCACCACCGATATCGACACCCTGGATCACCTCTACCTACGGGTACTCGGCCCGGTGGCCGTCGCGGCACTGGGACTCCTGGGCGGGCTGCTTTTCCTGGGCTGGCTGGCGCCGTCCATGGCGCTGGCAATGGGGCTGGTGCTGCTCCCCGCAGCCCTGCTTGCGAGCTGGCTCACTGGCCATCAGGCGTCCGCCGCCGCCGCCAGGCTGGGCGAACTGGACAGCCGTATGCGCGAGCACCTGGTCGGTGATCTCCAGGCCCAGGCAGAACTGCATGTCTTCGGCGCGGCCCGCCGCCGGCAGGAGAGTCTGCTGGCGCTGGACACGCAGCGCCTGAGCGCCCGCCAGCGACTTGCCGGCATCCAGGCACTGAGTCAGGGAATTCTCATCGCCGGCATGCTTGCCGCCCTCTGGCTGGCGCTGCAGAACGGAATCGGTGCGGTGCAGCAGGAGGCGATCACGGGGCCGGTCATGGTGGCTGCGCTGCTGGCCGTGTTCGCGTTGGGTGAATTGCTTATGCCGCTCACCCAGGCTTTCCTTCTGCTGGGCCGGGTGCGCTGGTCCGCACGCCGCCTCACGGAACTCGCTGCCACGCCGGCCGCGATTCAGCCCCCTGCCCGACCAGCCCCGGCTCCAGCGGAGCACGCGTTGAATTTCAGTCACGTCGGTTTCCGCCATCGCCCGGACCAGCCTGCCTGCCTCTCCGGGCTGGATCTGAGTTTGCGTCCAGGTGAACGTGTCGCGATTCTTGGCCCCAGCGGCAGCGGCAAAAGCACCCTGCTGCGCCTGGCCCTGCGTGAAGCGGACCCGGAACAAGGCATGGTTACCCTGGGCGGTGTGGACCTGCGCGAACTCTCCCCGCAGAGTATTCATTCCCGCATCAGCTGGCTGGGACAACGCACGACACTGTTCGCCGGCACCCTCGCCATGAATCTGCGGCTGGGCACGCCCGAGGCAACCGACGCGGACCTGTGGCGGGTACTGGATGCCGTTGCCCTGGCAGATGCAGTGGCCGCTCTCCCCCAAGGCCTGGACACTTGGCTTGGGGAGGGAGGAAGCGGCCTGTCCGGAGGGCAGTCACGGCGGGTGGCCCTGGCACGCACCCTGTTGAAACCCGCGCCCGTCGTCCTGCTGGATGAGCCTACGGAGGGACTGGACCGCGCCACTGAGAAAGCTGTCCTGCAGGGTATCGAGCCCTGGCTGCAGCACCGCAGCGTGCTCATCATCGCCCACGACCCGTGGCGCCTGCCCCGGATGGACCGCTGCTTCACACTCACAGCCGGCCGTCTGCAGGAAACCGCCTGCGCCTGACACCCTCGGCGTTTCACGCTAGTATACTGTACATACAAACAGTAAACCGAGTGCGTCATGACCATGCGGAAAGGGCGCGGCGCCGTCAACAACATGCCGGGCCGCTTTGAACAACGGGTGACGGAAGCCGTGGATGACGGCTGGCCGCAGGCGGACGAAACACCGTCGCTCCAGACCCGGGCCGAAGCCGAACAGGCCCGACGCATCATCAGTCGCAACCGCTCGCCGGATGTGCCATTCGACCGTTCCATCAACCCGTATCGGGGCTGTGAACATGGCTGCATCTACTGCTTTGCCCGGCCGACGCATAGCTATTTGAACCTCTCCCCCGGCCTGGATTTCGAAACGCGCCTTTACTATAAAGCCAACGCGGCGGAAGCACTGGAACGGGAATTGCGGCAAGCGGCCTACCGCTGTGCTCCGATCGTGCTGGGCACCAACACCGACCCCTACCAACCTCTCGACCGTCGCCTGGGCATCACCCGCCAGCTATTACGCGTACTGCTGGAATTCCGTCACCCGGTGAGCATCATCACCAAAGGCCATCACCTGGACCGGGATCTGGATCTGCTCAAGGCACTGGCATCAGACAACCTGGTTTCCGTCTGTGTCAGCCTCACCAGCCTGGATCCCGCATTGAAGCGCCGACTGGAACCGCGAGCCACAGGGCCGGCCAGACGTCTGGAACTGATCCGGCTGCTACACGAGGCAGGCGTTCCGGTCACCGTGCTGATCGCCCCGGTGATTCCGGTACTGACCGATCCGGAACTGGAGCGCCTGGTCGCCGCGGCGGCGCATGCAGGCGCGGACGCCGCCGGCTATGTACTGCTCCGTCTTCCCCATGAGGTCGCGCCGCTGTTCCGCGATTGGCTGGCAACGCATTATCCGGGCCAGGCTGGGCGGGTCATGGCACAGCTTCAGGGTGCCCGCGGCGGGAAGGATTACGACAGCCGCTTTGGGCATCGCATGCGCGGTGGCGGCCCATTTGCCGACCTGATCCAACAGCGCTTCCGCGTTGCCTGCCGTCGTCACGGTCTGCAGACACGCGATCTTCGCGGGCTGGATACCAGCCGCTTCCGCCCTCCGCCAGCGCCCGGCGATCAACTTGCGCTCTGGTAAGCCGGGATAACGCTCGGTATCCTCTCGAATGGCTTTCGATCAGTGCCGATACGGACGCGATAATGGTGGATACCCGGAAAATCGAGACAGTCGCCGACCTGTTGGCCCGCTCCCAGCGCACCCTGTTCATCACCGGTGCCGGCATTTCCGTGGCCTCAGGGCTCCCGACCTACCGCGGCAGCACCGGGGTGTACCAGGGCGGGGTCAATCAGGAAGGGCTACCCTATGAACTGGTGCTTTCCGGTGACATGCTGCGCAGCCGGCCCGAGGTCACCTGGCGGGAACTCATGCGTATGGCGGAGAAACGGGTGACCAATGCGGCGGTCAACCCGGGGCATGAGGCCATCGCCGCGGTGCCCAACGCAGTCGTGCTTACGCAGAACGTGGACGGCCTGCACCGCAAGGCGGGCAGCGAGAACGTGATCGAGATTCACGGGAACCTGGGCAAACTGCTGTGTACCGAGTGCACCTATGAGCGGGAAGCGGATGGGTGGAAACACCTCACCATCCCGCCGCGCTGCCCGGCCTGTGCCGGAGTGCTGCGGCCGGGCGTGGTGTTGTTCGGCGAAGCCCTGCCCCAGGAGGCCCTGGACCGGCTCGACGCGGAACTGAACCAGGGCTTCGACCTTGTGTTCAGTATCGGGACCAGCAGCCTGTTCCCGTACATTGTGGAGCCCGTCATCCTGGCAGCGGAAGCCGGCATACCCACCGTGGAGATCAACCCCGAGGAAACCGAGATCTCCCATGTGGTGGAGTATCGTCTCGCCGGCAACGCCGCCGAGGTGCTGCCGGCGCTGCTACGCTAGCACGCACCAGCGGCAGACGGCTCAAGCCGCAATCACATCACGATATCGATAACAATCACACATGAACTGGCAGGAGAAATGAGGTCATGCCCTACGTCGACGTCGCGGGAAACAACATGCATTACACGGTCATGGACCAGGATGCCGACTGGAACCTGGTCTGCATTCACGGCGCAGCCGGAGACACGCGCATCTGGCCCGCGTCGTTGGGAGAAATCCGCAGCTGCAACACCTACTGCATCGACTTGCCAGGGCACGGCCGTTCCGATGGGGAGGTCTCCAGCACCATCCCGGATTACGCCGCGGCAGTCCGCGGCTTTGTTGAGGCACTGGGCCTGAAGAACGTGGTTCTGGCAGGCCACTCCATGGGCGGCGCCATTGCCCAGCAACTGGCGGCGGATGGGGTCGAGTGGCTGAAGGGCATGATCCTGGTGGCCACCGGCGCCCGCCTGCGCGCCGCGCCGGAATTCATGGACATCAGTGACGAGCAGTTGCCCGATGTCATCGAGAAGATGGCGGCCGCCATGTTCGGGCCGAATACACCGGCCGCCGTGATCGAAGACGAAAAGGCGCGGATCGCTGCGCAGGCGCCCAAGGTGCTGGCCAGTGACTTCACCGCCTGCAACGGCTTCGACCTGACCGATCAGCTGCATCGCATGGATGTGCCAGTGCTGATCATCAGTGGCGACATCGACCACATGACACCGCTCAAGTTCTCCCAGTTCCTGGAGGACAAGCTGCCCAACGCCGAACTGGCGGTGATCGCGCCCGCTGGTCACATGCTGCCGCTGGAGCAGCCGGCTGAACTCTCCCGGCTGATCCGGGAATTCATGGACGCGCGCGCCCGGCAATGAGCCGCTGGCACCTGGGCACAACCGGCTTCAGTCACGGCGACTGGCAGCGCAGCTTCTATCCGTCCCGGATCCGCGCCGCCGGCCGTCTGGGCTGGTATGCCACCCAGTTCAATGCGGTGGAACTGGAATCCACCGCGCGGGCCCTGCCCACGGCGGACCAGGTGCGCTACTGGCTGAATGCGGTTCCGGCGGGATTCCGTTTCTCCGCAGTTGCACCACAGAGCATCACCCGCAGTCCCGGGCGGCTGGACTCCGCACCACGGCTGCGGCAATTGGAACGCCTGGCGGAAAGTCTGGCACCACTGGGCGGCAAGCTCGGGGCTATCCTCATCCGTCTGGGGCCTGACATCCGCCATCAGCGGTTCGGCGAACTCCAGGGGCTCCTGGCCACCGCTGCCGCCACCGGCCGCCGGTTTGCACTGGAAATCGCTCATCCCAGCTGGTGGCAGGCCGAGACCGCGGAACTGTTGGCGGAGCACAATGTGGCCTGGGCCTACGTGGATGCCGCCGATCACAGCATCGCGGGCCTGCCGGGTGACCGGCTCCCCCAGGGGGCGTACCGGCCGCGCCTGCCGCCGCGCACGGCTGACTTCCTCTATGTGCGCTGGTTGGGCCAACCCCGCCAGTTCGGCGATCTGGGGCGGGAACACCTGAATCCGGATCCTCGGCTCACCTGGTGGTTGCAGCTACTGCACCGGGAGTTGGAATCACGGCCCGCCCCCGCCGGTGTATTCGGCTTCTTCAGCAATGATTACGCGGGGCATGCGCCGGCAACCTGCAGGCGCTTCCGCCAGTTGCTGCGTGGCGAGCCGGTTCGGGAAGTGCCGCTGGCCCAGGGTTCGCTGTTCCAGGACACGCCCTGAGCGCTTCATCCTGTCAGTTTGCCGCCACCTGATCCATAGTTGGACTGAACACCAACAAACCATCGGGAATTCATGAGCAAGGACACTGCCGACCCTTCCGTCTTCATGCCGCTGCTACGGGAACTGGTCACCGCCTACCAGGCCTTCGAGGGCTACGCCATCCCGCACATCAAGCAGCAAGGCCTGACGCCGGCGCAGTTCGATGTGATTGCCACCCTGGGCAACACCGAAGGTATGACGTTCAAGCGACTGGGCCAACGCACGTTGCTCTACAAAACCACCCTCACCAGCGTGGTGGACCGGCTGGAGGACATGGGATACGTGCAGCGCCTGCCCTGCCCCGACGATCGCCGCAGCACCATTGCCCGCCTGACCGACGCCGGCACAGCCCTTTTCAATCAGGTATTCCCGAAGCACCGGGATCATCTGGCAAAACGCTTCGGCCGGCTCAGCGAGGAGGATATCGAGAGCGGTATCCGCTTTCTGCGTCGCATGCGCGACGCATTCGGCGATTGATCAGGCGGGCTCAGTCTCAGTCAGCCGGGCTGCCATAGAGATCGTGTTCGTCGGAACTCTTGATGACCACGTCCACAAACTCTCCGGGGAGCAGGCCTTCCGCACCGTGCAAGTGCACCAGACCGTCCACGTCCGGCGCATCCGCGTAGCTACGTGCAATGGCGGCGTCACCGTCCACCGCATCCACCAGCACCTGCACAGTCTGACCCACAAAGCCGGCCAGCTTCTCTGCACTGATCCGCGCCTGCAAGGCCATCAACCGCTGCTTTCGCTCTTCGGCCACCTCGGGGTCCACGGCATCCGGCAGGGCGTTCGCCCGGGCGCCGTCCACCGGTGAATAGGTGAAACAGCCCACGCGATCCAGCCGCGCCTGTTCGAGGAAATCCAGCAACTGCTGGAAGTCGTCCTCGGTTTCTCCCGGGAAGCCGACGATGAAGGTGGAGCGCACCACCAATTCCGGGCAGATTTCACGCCAGCGCTGCAAGCGCTCCAATACCTGCTCTCCACCGGCCGGTCGGCGCATGGCCTTCAGGATGCGCGGGCTCGCATGCTGCAGCGGCATATCCAGATACGGCAGAATGCGCCCTTCGGCCATGAGAGGGATCAGCGCATCCACATGGGGATACGGATAGACATAGTGCAGGCGCACCCATACGCCCAATTCGCCCAGCGCGTCAGCCAGGGCAGCCACCTCCGTGCGCCATTCCTGGCCGTTCCACTGGGCGGCCTCATATCTCAGGTCCACGCCGTAGGCCGAGGTGTCCTGGGAAACCACGAGCAGTTCCCGCACCCCGTCCCGCACCAGGCGTTGGGCCTCCCCGAGCACCGAATCGATGCGCCGGCTACGCAGCCGGCCGCGCAGATCCGGAATAATGCAAAACGTGCATTTATGGTTGCAACCTTCTGATATTTTTAAATAAGCATAATGCCGTGGCGTGAGCTTCACGCCACTATCCGGCAGCAGATCAAGAAACGGGCTGCGCGGCGGCGGTGGCAACTGGGCATGCACCGCCTCCATCACCGCCTCATAATCCTGCGGCCCGGTGATCGCCAGCACATCCGGAAAACGGTCCCGCACCACGGAACCACGGTTACCCAGACAACCGGTGACGACAACCTTGCCGTTCTCCGTCAACGCCTCATCGATGGCATCCAGGGATTCCTCCTGCGCCGCCTCAATGAACGCACAGGTGTTCACCACGACCAGATCCGCCTCATCGTATCCCCCGACCACGTCGTAGCCCTCCACCCGCAGCTGCGTAAGGATGCGCTCTGAATCAACCAGGGCCTTGGGGCAACCAAGGCTGACAAAACCAATGCGAGGCACGGCAATCTGTTGATCGACAGGGGTGAACATGGCGTTACCTGAATGAATTGACGGATGCGGTATGCTACTGGGCCAGCGCAGGCAGGGCAAACGCGATGACCATGAGGTCCACTCCCCCCTTTCTCATTGTTGGCCAAGGACTTGCCGGCAGTTTGCTAGCACACGGGCTGGACCGGCTTGGCGCCGACTTCCGCGTCATCGATCCGGGTGGTGCCACGCCCTGCGCCAGTCGGGCGGCGGCCGGACTGCTGAATCCGTACACCGGCCCACGCTACAAGGCACCGCAACCGGCGGAGGTCTGGTTCCGTGCGGCTGTGAGACATTGGCGATTACTGGAACAGCGGCTGACCACTCCCCTGCTGCATCTGGGCACGCTGTACAGGCTGTTCCGGGATTCCCAGGAACGGGATCGCGCCATGGCAAGAACTCGGGAGACGGTCCGGCCGCAGATCCGGGTTCAGGCCGCCCCGGCCGCCGCCAGGCTGCGGGCGCCGTTGGGCTGCGCAGCGGTGGAAGCCGGACAGGTGGACCTGCCTGCCTTTGTCGATGCAACACGCCACTGGCTGCGCCAAAGCGACCGATTGATTGAGGAAGCCTTCAATCCAGAAGATATGGACGCGGATACCACGGCAAGGCCGCAGTGGCGTGGGCACCCGATACGGGCGCTTGTGCTCTGTGCCGGTCATCGTGCACGGGACTGGCCCTGGTTCCACCCCCTTCCGTGGCGTATGTCCCACGGGCAGGCGCTGATCCTGGAGCGCACCACGGGACTTGGCCCGCATATGCTGAGCCGTGGCAAAAATCTTGTTCCGATCGATGAGCAGCGGGCCTGGTTCGGGGCCACCTATGATCGGTATTCGGAACCCACCCGGGACGAAGGAGGTCGCAATCAATTGCTGGAGGCATTGCGCGACTGCTTCGAGACAGCCCCGGACATCCGGATCCTGGAGCAGGTGGCCGGCGTGCGGGCCGGCAACCGGGAAGGGCTGCTGTTCTGCGGTGCGCACCCGACCCATCCCCGGCTCTATCTATTCGGCGGCCTCGGATCCCGGGGAACCCTGATAGCACCGCCCGCGGCCACCGCCCTGGCCTCGCATCTGGTATCCGGCACCCCATTGCCAAGGCGCTGGAGCCTAGCCGGATACTTCGCTGGAGACGGAAAACCATGACACGGCGCCGACACCTGACCGGATTAGCGCACACATTGATCGCCGAGATTGCCGGCCCTGGCGACACCGTGCTGGACGCCACCATGGGCAATGGTCACGACACGGCCTTTCTCGCAACGCAGGTCAGCCCTGGCGGCACCGTTTGGGCACTGGATGTACAATCAGGTGCCCTGGAGGCCACTCAACGGCGCCTAGAAACGGCGACAGAATGTCGGATGGAACTCCGCCTGCTGGCCCATGAGCGCTTGCAGGAACTGGACACCGGCGCACTGAAGGCCGCGATGTTCAATCTGGGGTATCTGCCCGGCAGCAACCACTTGACCACAACACGCCCTATCACCACCTGTGCTGCACTGGATGTGGTCCGTGACCGACTGCTTCCGGGCGGTCGCTGCACGGTACTGGCCTATATCGGCCACCCGGGAGGTATGGAAGAAGCGCAAGCGGTGGAGACCTGGTGCCAGCGGCTTGATCCCGCATTGTGGCACTGGACACTGGCAAACCCGCCGGGGACGTCAGCCACCGCACCCAGGCTGTTCGTGATCAATCGTTACCCAACTGCATGAGCCGGCCCACGAACAGCAGCGTGAGCACCAACATGCCCACGGGATAGGTCAGCCAACCCAGGGCATAAGCCGCAACCGTGCCCACCAGCAGGGCGCCGATGATCAATAGAGGAATATCCAGTTTCATGCGCCCTCCGTCGCTCAGGCTCCGCCCAGAAAAGTGACCAGCGCCGTGAGCGCCAGCACCAGCCCCAACATCAGCAGCACGGCCACACCAAACCGTGGCTCGGCCACCGGCTCCCGCTCCCGGGGCCAAACCGGTGTTTCAGCCTGGGAGTCCGAGCCAGGTAGGCCACGCCGGACCAATGCACGCAGTCGGGTCGCCGCGCGCTCAAAGGGGCCAATCAGATCACCTTCCGGGATCAGCGGCCAGGTCCGCAAGCCGCGCATGGCCGCCAGCGCGATAACCACCGCTGCCACCAATGGCCAGCTGGCATCCAGCAGGTTGGCCGGGCGCAGGATATAGGCCATCCAATCCGATCCCGCCAGCCACCAGGGCACCCAAAGCGCGGCGAACAGCGCCAAACCCCAGGCGACCAACGCGCTTCGGGCCGGCACCTCCGGCCGGGATTTCCGCGGCCAGGTCAGAGCCATGAAGCGCAGCATGATCAGGCCGGTTGTAATGGAACTGAGGCTGACCCAGACCACCAGACTATCCGGCACCGCGTCCTTGTAGACGGCCTTGGCCACGGCACCGGTCGTCAGCGGTGCCCCAATCAGCGCCAGCGCCGGCAACAGACTCAGGACAGCCAGCCCTCGGTGACCCGCTTTCAGCACGGGGACGGCGAAAAACAATGCTGCTTTCGCCAGACCATGATGCACGGCAAACAGGGCGATGGCACCGACCAGCACCTCAGCCTCACCAAAGCCGGCCAGCAGCAACCCGACCAGTAGCGTCAGCAACCCCATCTGGCTGACGCTGGAATAAGCCAGCACCGTCTTCGGCCTTGCCTGCAAACAGCCCATCAATGCCGCCAGATAGGCGCCGGCCAACCCCAGACCGACAAGTATCAGCCCGGGCTCAAGCGGGACAGATGCCTCCGATGGCACTAGCCGCAGCCATCCCAGCAGACCGGCCTTGAGCATGACACCCGAGAGCACTGCGCTGGCCGGCACGGGTGCAGCCGGATGCGCCAACGGCAGCCACACATGCAACGGCACCACCCCCATTTTCACGGCAAAGCCGGCCAGAATCAGGGATGCGGTGACCAAGGGATATTCCAGGCCAGCATAGACGGCGGGCAGATCCATCATCAGAGGGTTGCCGGCCTGCGCGGCGAGTGTGAACAGCCCCGCCAACAACAGCAGTTCCCCACCCACGGCCAATGCCAGGTAGGCACGGCCTGCGCGTCGCGCCTCCGCCGTTCCCTCGTGTAACACCAGGCCGTAGGCGGCAAAGGTCATCAGGGCGAACCAGCAGTAGAAACCGGCGATGTCCTGCGACACCACCAACCCCAGATTGCCGGCCAGGGTGAGTAAAAAGGAGACGGCATAGCGTCGGCCGTTGTCACCATCCAGCAATGGCAGCGAACCCAGCGCAGCGGCCAGCCATAGCGTACCCGCAAGGCCCAGCACCGCGCTGCCCAGCGGATCGAGCCCAAAGGTCATGCCCAGCAGCAGCCAGTCCAACTGCAGCGGTTCCTGCGGGCCGGCGATCGCCGCCATGATGGCCAGCAGTGCCGGCGCCACCGATCCCGCCACGAACGCCGATCGCAACCACCCAGGCCGTACCAACGCCAGGGCGGCGAGCAGGGGCAGGAACGGGATCAGCGGCAACAACCCGTTCATCCGCCGTACTCCTGACCCACAATGAAGGTCACCCAGGACAGCGGGCTGAGGGGCATGCCGGCCAACACCCCGGCACCCAGCGCCGCCAGCCCGGTACACAGCGTGGGCACCAGCAGGCCAGGCCGCGCCTCCGCCATCCCGGCCGGCTCATGCTCGGCGGCAGGTCGCCCGAACCAGGCCCGGTACAGCAAGGGCAGGAAGTAGATGGCGTTCAGGGCGGTGCTGGCCAGCAATACCGGAATAACCCAGTACGCCTCGGCTTGCAGCGCGCCCATACCCAAGTACCATTTGCTGATGAACCCTGCCATGGGCGGAGCGCCCATCATGCCGAACGCCCCGAGCGTGAACATGGCCGTGGTCCAGGGCATGCGTCGGCCTATGCCGTTCAACTCGCTGATCTTGTGGACTCCATGGGTTTCCGCGAAATTGCCGGCACAGAAGAACAGGGTGATCTTCATCAGCCCCTGATGCACCAGATGGACCAGGCCGCCAATCGTGGCATAGGGGCTGCCAAGCCCCACCCCGAGCGCGATGTACGACACCTGACTCACCGTGGAATAGGCCAGTCGCCGTTTGATGTCGGTTTGCGCGATGGCCTTCAGCGAGCCGTAGATGATGGTGATGCTCGCAACCACCGCCAGCAGCGAACCCAGATGAAGTTCCGCCATGACCTCCAGGCCATACACGTCATAGACCACCCGCACGATACCGAAGGCGCCCGCCTTCACCACCGCGACGGCATGCAGCAAGGCGCTCACCGGCGCCGGTGCCACCATGGCATTGGGCAGCCAGACATGCAGTGGCACCACCGCCGCCTTGACCCCAAGCCCGAGCAACAGCAACAGGAAGATCCCGTACACCAAACCAGGATGCGTTTTCTCCAATCCATCCAGGCTGCCACCAGCCAGAAAATCCCCGGGCACGCCCAGGGCATTCAGCGCCACGATGCCCAGTAGCAACACCGCACCGCCACCCAGCGTGTAGCGAAGGTACAGGCGGCCCACGGCCATGGCCTTGGGCCAACCGTTGTGCACAACCAGTGGCCATGTCGCCAGCGTCAGCAGTTCATAGAAGACAAAGAACGTGAACAGATTGCCGGCTGTGGCAATCCCCATAGTGGCGGCCACGCAAAGACTGAAGAAGCCGAAAAAACGGGCCCGGTTGGGCCTCTGCTCCAGGTAACTCACGGCATAGACCGTGGTCACCAGCCAGAGCACGGCGGAAAGCGTGGTGAACAACAGGGTCAGCGCATCCGCATGAAAAACCAGGTCCAGCCCTGGCAGGATGGTGAAACTCACCAGGAAGAGATCACCACGCAACACACCCAGCAACATGACGCCGACCAGCACAAGCTTGAAGACGGCCGCCGCGAGGTTCACGGTGATCCGGAGCCGGTGACGCGACTCGCCGGCCGCGAATACCACCAGGGCGGCGACCAGCGAGGTCATTAGCGTCCACAGCGGGAGGGCCTGGTAGATCATCCAAGCCTCCCCGGCACATCGCCCAGCAGCGTCAGCAGCGGCTCGCCGGCAAACCCCAGACCGATGGCCGTCAAGGCCAGCAGCAACATCGGCCAGCGCATCATGGCGCCGATGTGGCGGACCTCGGGTAATTTCTCTTCCGCATCCGGATCAGGTACCTGAAACGCCGCGCGCAGCACACGAAACACGTAGCCGGCGGCCAGCAGGCCACCCGCCAGGATGACCAGAGCCAGCCACCAGGCCCCTGCCTGCAGGCTGCCCTGCAGCAGCAGCCACTTGGCCAGGAATCCGCCGCTGGGTGGCAAACCCATGATGCTGACGCCGGCCAGGGCAAAACACCCGAAGCTGATGGCCAGCACCGAACCGCTACCCCGCATATCGACAATGCGATCATGGCCCAGCTGGTAAAGGATGTTTCCCGCCGCCAAGAACAATGCGGCCTTGGCCACCCCATGGGCGACTCCGTGGTAGATCACGCCTTGCCAGGCCAGAAGCCCGGCCATGGGAAACAACAGCAGCATGTAGCCCAACTGCGCAACCGTGGAATACGCCACCACGAGTTTCAACCGGCGTTGACGCAAGGCCTGCACAGACCCGTAGAGGATGGCCGCCACCCCAAGCCCTGCCAGCAGCCAGGCCGCGGCCGGCTGCGACAAGGGCTCGAACAGCGGCCCACTCCACAGCCGCAGCAGCAGATAGACGGCGGCCTTGACCACCAGCGCAGACAACAGCGCACTCACCGGCGCCGGGGCACCGCCGTGGGCATCCGGCAACCAGAGATGGAAAGGCACAATTGCGGCCTTGACCAGCAGCCCTGTGACCATCAGGGCTGCTGCCAGGTCCAGTACCCAGCCGGCACCGCTCAGGCGTTCCGCTGCCAGCTGCATGTCCAGCGTACCGATCAGCCCGTACACCAGGGCGACGCCGGCTAGGTAAAGCATCGAGCCGAACAGGGCCAGGATCAGATAACGCAGTGCCGCATTGACCGCCTGGGCGCTGCCGGCCAGCAACACCAGCGGGATTGCCGCCAGAGTCACCAGTTCCAGGGTCACATAGGCATTGAACAGGTCTGCCGACAGGAACAGGGCGTTGAGCGAGCCCCAGAGCAAGGGCCACAGCACCCAGAAATTCCTGGCCGCATTGGCGCGCTCCGCGAAATGCCCCAGTGCATGCATCGAGACCAGACCACCCACCACAGCGGTCAGCAAAATCATCAGCGCGCTCAGGCCGTCGGCCATCAGCCGGATCCCCAACGGCGGCGCCCAACCACCGAGGTGGTGCTCCACGGTGCCGACAGCCGCCACTTGCTGCACCAGCAGCAAGGAGGGCGTGAGAGACAGCATCACCGTGAGAACGGACCAGGCGTTCCTGGGCCCACAACCGAGCAGGAAGACCAGGACTCCGCCCAGCATCGGAAGGAAGACCGCCAGCACCGGGAGCATCTCAGTCATCGCCCCGCTCCCTGTCCTGCGCCTGGCGCCGCACCAGCGCGAGCCCGAATGCGGTTGCACTGACCGCGATCACAATCCCGGTGAGCACCATGGCATGAGGAATGGGGTCAGGGCCGTCCGGCAGCCGACGGGCCAGCACGATCAGCGCCAGGAAGACACCGTTGCCAAACACGTTCACGGCCAACAGCCGCTTCAAGGGGTGTGGCTGGGTGACGAGACCATGGAACCCCAGGCCCATCAGTACGGCTGCTGCCAGGGCGTACACATCCAGCCCCGCCATCAGCCCAGCCTCCGCAGGCCAGGAGCACCGGTGAACAGCAGCAGCAGCGACAGCGCGATGGACAAGGCCAGGGCGTATTCCACGAGATGCATGATGAGACCCGCCCAACGCTCCGGGTAGGCCATAAAGCTACCCTCTGTAGGCATCAGCAGCAGACCCGCGCTGATGAACACCAGCAAACCGAGCACCATCAGCAGGCGCAGCAGCCAGCCCACGTTGGGCGCTGTGCCCAGCACCCGGCCCAACGCCATCAACACACCCGCGGCAGCCAGCACGGCACCGCCCTGAAAGGCGCCCCCGGGACTATGCGCGCCGGCCCAGACCAGGTAAGCCCCCACCACCAGCAATACCGGCGCAAACAGCCGCACCAGGGCGGGAACCACCGGCGTATCGGTGGTGGCATCGTTCCCGGCAATGGCGTCCAGCAAGGAACTGCGCGCAAGCCAGCTGCCCACCACTGCCATGAGCAGCACGGCCGTCTCCAGCAGGGTGTCGTAACTGCGGAAATCCAGCAATACGGCGGTGACCGGCTGTCCGGTGGCAGGCAAAGGCAGTTCTTCCACGGCCAGCGTGCCGGCCCCCCCTTCACTACCGGGCACCAGATGCAGCGCCCAGGCCACGAGCCCTGCCAGGAGCGCCGAGCCCAGCCCGGAGGCAATTTGCAGCCATCGGGATAGACTGGAAGCGGGTGTCTCGCCGCTCCGCGGACTGCCCAGGGCGCGCCAGGTGCCCAGTAGCAATACCCCGAGAATCCCTGCGCCTATGGCGGCTTCCGCCAGGGCGAGATCCGGCGCGTCCAGTCGCGCCCAGGTCAGGGCCAACAGCAGACCGAACACAACGAAGAGGACGATGCCCCGGAACAGATCCGGCACCACCAGGCAGCGCCAGGCGAGAATCACGAGCAGCAATGCTGTCAGGCCATCGAACAGCGACAGGGTCACTCCGCATCGTCTCCCTGTTGCAGGCGATTACGGGCGATCAGGTGACAGCCCACGGTGGCCGCCGTCACGGCCAGAAGCCAGATCACCAGTAGCAGGGCTGCCTTGCTCCAAGACTGGAACAACAGGCCGCAACCCAGGCAGAGCAAGCCCAGCCCGACATTGTCCGCCTTCGTTACAGCATGCAGCCGGGAATAGACGTCCGGGAAGCGGAGCATGCCCACCGTGCCCGCCAGATAGAAGAACAAGCCGCAAACGATGATCAGGGCGCCCAGCAGACTCATTGCTGTGTTCCCCGCTCACGATCATCACCACGCCGCACAAAGGCCACAGCTACTAAGACGGCAAGCAGGGCGAACAACAACGCCACCACCAGCAAGGCCGGCAGGTTCAGCAGCGTGGCCAGCAGCACGAGAATACCCACAGTGGTGCTGCCGAGCAGTTGCACGGCCAGCATGCGATCCGCCTCACCTGGCCCCAGATACACCCGCCACAGGCCCAACGCCAGCAGCAGGACAAGGATAAAAACCGTGGCAGCGAGAAAGCCCGTCATGCCTTATCCGTCCGTTCGCCGAACAAAGCCGCAATAAGGGCCTCCAGGCGGCGCAGATCCGGCTCCACACGCTCCAGGATGCTGTGCACCCGCACCCGGTCATCGCGGATGTCGGCGCCCAGGGTTCCCGGGGTCAGGCTGACCGTACCGAGAAACAGCGCGCGGGCGCCGGGGTGGCGCAGACGCAGCGGATAATCGAGCCAGCCGACATGCAGGGGCATGCGTGGGTGAAGCGCGCGCCAGGCCACATCCACCCCACCGGCCAGCGAACGATGCAGAAAAAACAACAGAAAACGCAGCACGGCAACCGGTCGTAGCCGCCGGGGACCGCGCAGCCCGATACGCATGCCGAGGAGTGTGGCTGCCAGCGCCACCACGGCGCCCGAAAGCCAGGCCTCTCCGCCGCTTAACAGCAGCCAAAGCAGCAGCAGCGCGAAAAACCAGAACAGAAACGTGAACCCCGCGCGCAGAGCCATGCCCCTTCGCTCACCCCGATACGGTGCATTTGCGGATGGTCATCCGCCCTCGGCCAGCCAGCCCTGTAGCGATTGCGCCAGTTGTGCCGCCTCGGCCTCCCCATAGCCCGGCCCTGCCGGAAGCCTGCCCCAAACCGGCTCCGGCCAGCATGGATCATCGCGACGCCGGCCGATCACGTGCAGATGCAGCTGCGGCACCACATTACCAATCGCCGCCACGTTGATCTTGTGGCAGCCGCACTGGCGGTGCAGAAAGGCAGCGACGCCATCGGCCAGCGCATCCAGGCTGCGTCGCTGAGGCTCGGGGAGTTGGTAGAGTTCACGGCATTCAGTGTGCGGGACGAGAATGAACCAGAGCACCCCGGCATTGCGGTGCAGCAGCACCGAGCAGCCATCCCTGTGGAACAGCTGCCTTGTGTCCGCTTCCAGCCGCGAATCCAATCGGAAGCCGGGGGCTGGCCCGGCTTCCCGGTCATGGGACGAGGGCAAGCCGATCAGCCCTCGTCACCTTCCCCTTCACCTTCCGCTACTGGTGACTGCCGTCCGGCACCGGTGCGGCGCTCCAGCTTGCCGAAACGACTGCCGAGCACGGTTTCAAGGCGCTTGGCGGCCCCGTTGACCGCATCATAGGCGTTCTCATGCAGCGATTCCGCCATCACGGGATCACCGCCGCGGGGTCGCGCCTCCAGCTTGCACTTCTTGTTCACGCCGCCCTTCGGGCCGTTGACGTCGGTGAGGTAAACCTCAATGCGGGTCAGCTTCTCGCCAAAACGCTTCTCCACGCTCTCCAGCTTGTTATGAATGTGTTCCTCCAGAGCCGGGGACATTGCAACGCCTTGGGCCGCGTTCAGTTGTATTTGCATGGCATCTCCATGTGCTTCCGCGATGAAAAAAGTAATGAGGCCGTGGCCCCTAGTAGTGTACATGGCTACGTGCCCCCCGCCCTTTCAAGACCGGGCCGGTCTTCAGTCCGGACGGACACGCCCTGCGCGGGACAATTGTTTCATGGCAGCTATGCTTGGGAAAGCATGGGCCGCTCGCACGCGGCCGCGGGCAGGCGTGGGAGGACATGGAACATGGACACGAAACTGGGACCACTTCTGAAGGAGAAGAAGCAGGCCCTCTACACCGTCCCACCGGACGCGACCGTGGCGGACGCGGTGAAAGTGATGGTGGACGGTGGCGTGGGCTGCGTGCTGATTATGAACCGGGGTGGAATCCACGGCTTGTTCACCGAACGCGATCTCATGCGGCGTATCATATACAAGGGGCTGAGCCCGGAGAATGAGCCCATCAAAACCCATATGACACGCGAGCTGATCGTGGCTTCACCGGACATGACTGTGGGGGAAACCATGCACATGTGCACTGAATACAGAATCCGCCATGTTCCGGTGTTCGATGGCGACACCCTGATGGGCATGGTCTCCGCCGGCGACCTGACCAAGTGGGCCGTACAGGATCAGCAGCACACCATCGAAGACCTGACCCGCTACATTTACGGGCCAGTGGATTCCGCCGCCGGGGGTTGAGCCCTCCCGACGGCGCGGTTGGCCGTTCAGAACTTCAGGTCTTCGAAAAACTTCTTGGCCTTGTCCAGCCATGACTGGCTCTGCGGGCTGTGGCGGTCACCGCCCTTGTCCAGCGTCTTCGCCAGTTGCTTCAGCAAGTCTTTCTGCTCCCGGGTCAGGTTGACCGGGGTTTCCACCACCACGCGGCACAGCAGATCTCCCTGCGGCCCACCACGGACGGGCTTCACGCCCTTGCCGCGGACCCGGAATACCTTACCGCTCTGCGTGCCTTCCGGGATACGCAAGGTCACGCGACCATCCAGCGTGGGCACCTCCAGTTCGCCACCCAAGGCAGCGGTCACCATGCTGATGGGAACCTGGCAGCGCAGGTGCTCCCCGTCACGCACGAAAATCGGGTGCTCCCGCACCATGACCTGCACATACAGATCCCCCGGCGGGCCGCCTCGCTCGCCCGGTTCGCCTTCGCCACTGAGACGGATGCGATCCCCCGTGTCCACGCCCGGCGGAATCTCAATGGACAATTCCCGGGTATGATGTACGCGCCCTTGCCCGCCACAGGCGTTGCAGGGGTCGGTGACCACGGCGCCAGTACCGCCGCAGCGGGGGCAGGTCTGCTGCACGGAGAAGAAGCCCTGCTGCATGCGCACGTCGCCATGGCCATGGCAGGTGGGGCAGGTTTCCGGCTCACTGCCGTCTCGCGTGCCCTTGCCGTCGCAGGGTTCACACGGTTTCCAACTCGGCACCTGGATGGTCTGGCTGGTGCCGTGGACCGCTTCCTCCAGGCTCAGCTCCATGTTGTAGCGCAGGTCGGCGCCGCGATAGACCCGCTGGCCCCGGCCGCCGCCACCGAAAATGTCCCCGAACACGTCGGAGAAAATATCCGAGAAGCTGGCTCCGCCCGGGCCGCCCCGGGCGCCGCCGCCCATACCCGCTCCGTCGACGCCGGCATGGCCAAACTGGTCATAGGCCGCGCGTTTCTGCGGGTCGGACAACACCTCGTAGGCGTTCTTGGCTTCCTTGAACTTCTGCTCGGCCTCTTCGTCCCCGGGATTGCGGTCCGGGTGGTACTTCATGGCCAGCCGTCGGTAGGCCTTTTTCAGGTCTGACTCGGTGGCATTCTTCTGTACCCCGAGCACCTCATAGAGATCGCGTTTCGCCATAACTCGTCTGTATCCGCCATGTGCCCTGCTCGGCCCGCTAACCCGTTGCCGGGAAACAGGCGGGCGCAGGGGGATGCCCTGCGCCCGGATTCACACCTTACATGAAGGCGACTTATTTCTTGTCGTCGTCCTTCACTTCCTCGAACTCGGCGTCGACCACGTCGTCGTCGGTCGAGGAGGAGGCGGACTCCGCACCGGCTTCGCCGCCAGCCTCACCACCCTGCTGGGCGTAGGCCTTCTCGGCCAGTTTGCCGGCATGCTCGGCCAGGGCCTGGGTCTTGGCTTCGATGGCATCCTTGTCGTCGCCCTTGACTGCCTCTTCCAGCTCGCCGACCGCCTTCTCCACGGTTTCCTTTTCCCCGGCGTCCACCCTATCACCCAAGTCGGACAGCGACTTGCGAACACTGTGGATCAGATTGTCCGCCTGATTGCGGGCATCCACCAGTTCGCGCATCTTGCGGTCTTCCTCGGCATGCGCCTCGGCATCCTTGACCATGCGCTCGATCTCTTCATCGTTCAGGCCACTGGAGGCCTTGATGACGATGGACTGCTCCTTGCCGGTGGCCTTGTCCTTGGCGGACACGTGCAGGATGCCGTTGGCGTCGATGTCGAAGTTGACCTCAATCTGCGGCACGCCGCGCGGAGCCGGCGGAATGTCGCTGAGGTCGAACCGGCCCAGGGACTTGTTGCCGCTGGCCATTTCGCGCTCACCCTGCAGCACATGCACGGTCACTGCGGTCTGGTTGTCATCAGCGGTGGAGAAGATCTGCGACGCCTTGGTGGGGATCGTCGTGTTCTTCTCGATGAGCTTGGTCATCACGCCGCCCATGGTCTCGATACCCAGCGACAGCGGGGTCACGTCCAGCAGCAGCACGTCCTTCACGTCACCGCCCAGCACACCACCCTGGATGGCGGCACCGATGGCCACGGCTTCATCCGGGTTAACGTCCTTGCGGGCATCCTTGCCGAAGAACTGCTTCACGGCCTCCTGCACCTTGGGCATGCGGGTCTGACCACCCACCAGGATGACTTCATCCACTTCCGAGGCCTTCAGGCCGGCGTCCTTCAGTGCCACCTTGCAGGGTTCGATGGTGCGCTGCACCAGCCCATCCACCAGCGACTCCAGCTTGGCGCGGGTCAGCTTGATGGCCAGGTGCTTCGGACCGCTCTGGTCCGCCGTGATATACGGCAGGTTGATCTCGGTCTGCTGGCTGGAGGACAGCTCGATCTTGGCCTTCTCAGCTGCTTCCTTCAGGCGCTGCATGGCCAGCTTGTCGCCACCCAGGTCCATGCCCTGATCCTTCTTGAACTCGGCAATCAGATAGTCGATCACCGCGCGGTCGAAGTCTTCGCCGCCCAGGAAAGTGTCGCCATTGGTGGAGAGCACCTCGAACTGCTTCTCGCCATCCACGTCGGCGATTTCGATGATCGAGATGTCGAAAGTACCGCCACCGAGGTCGTACACGGCCACCTTGCGATCACCACCTTCCTTGTCCAACCCGTAGGCCAGCGCAGCGGCGGTGGGTTCGTTAATGATGCGCTTGACATCAAGACCGGCAATCTTGCCGGCATCCTTGGTGGCCTGACGCTGGGAGTCGTTGAAGTATGCGGGCACGGTGATCACCGCCTCGGTGATCTCCTCACCCAGGTAGTCTTCCACCGTCTTCTTCATCTTCTGCAGCACGCGTGCGGAGACTTCCGGCGGCGCCATCTTCTTGCCGCGTGCTTCCACCCAGGCATCACCATTGTCCGCCTGGACAATGTGATAGGGCATTTCCTTCACGTCGCGCTGCACAACCTTTTCGTCGAAACGGCGGCCAATCAGCCGTTTGACGGCGTACAGGGTGTTTTCAGGATTGGTGACGGCCTGGCGTTTTGCCGGCGAGCCGACAATCACTTCTCCGTCTTCGGCAAACGCCACGACGGACGGCGTGGTGCGCTCGCCCTCGCTGTTCTCGATGACGCGCGCCTTACCACCTTCCATGACCGCCACACACGAGTTCGTGGTGCCCAGGTCAATACCGATAATCTTTCCCATGTCTGTGAGCTCCTTGATGCTTAGCCTGTTCGACGGGCTGAATTGCTGTTGATCCCTAGATTAGGGCGTGGCCACCGATTTCAAGCCTTGTTGTCGTCTTCGCCGCCCTGCTGGTTCTCCGCCTCGCGGGATACCACCACCATGGCGGGGCGTAGCAGCCGGTCGCTGAGCTTGTAACCCTTCTGCACCACGTGAATCACCGTGTTCGGCGCATGTTCCGCCGAGGGTTGCATCGCCATTGCCTCGTGCTCGTCCGGATTGAACTTCTGTCCCAGCGGATGCACTTCGGCAATATCGAATTTCTCCATGGCCTGGGAGAGCATTTTCAGCGTGAGTTCCGTGCCTTCGGTGAGTTTCGCCACATCGGCGTTGGCCTCACGCGCGGCGGACAGCCCCATTTCCAGGCTGTCACGCACGGCCAGCAACTCGGCAGCCAGTTTCTCAACGCCGTACTTGCGGGCATGGGCCACATCGCGCTCCATGCGGCGTCGGACGTTTTCCAGCTCGGCGCGGGCGCGCAGAAACTCGTTCCAGTTTTCCTCGGCCCTGGCCTTCGCAGCCTCCAACTCGGCCTCCAGTTCACCGACGCGAGCCTGTGTGCCGGATTCCTCCGGCTGGGGTTCCACTTCCGCCTGCTCGGCAGGCTGATCCCCGACCACGTCCTGTTCCACTTCCTGATCCTGCGGCTTCTGATCCTTGTCGGACATCTGCTCACTCCAAACTGATGTAAACGCGGGAACGAGGCATGCGCCGGAGGCGCATTGCCCGGCCCACTCACCGAACCAATGCCAATCGCTTGTGTATGTGGGGAACTATTGCTTCTGATTCAAGGCCGCACCGAGCAAACGGGCCGTCATGTCCACGATGGGAATCACGCGATCGTACTGCATACGGGTGGGGCCGATGACGCCAAGCACGCCCAGCACGCGACCTTCCGCCGAATACGGAGCCGTAACCAGGCTGCAGCCGTCGAAAACCTCGTAACCCGATTCTTGGCCGATGAAGATCTGGATCCCGTCGGCGACCAGGCATTGATCCAGCAGGTGAAGAATGTCGCGCTTCTCGGAAAAGGCATCGAACAGACTGCGCAGCTTCTCCACGTTGGCAGCCAACTCGTCGAAATCCATGAGATTGGTCTGGCCGGCCACCACGTAGCGGTCATCCTGCTCCTCGGTTTCGGAGAAAACCCGGGAGCCCACATCCACCACGGTATTCATCAACGAATCCATGCGCGCCCGCTCGTCCTCCAGATGCCGGAGGATGGTCTCACGCACGTTCTCGATGGCCTGACCGATGAAATGCCGGTTCAGGTAGTTGGATACCCGTTGCAATTCCTGCTGGGTGTAATCGCGGTCAACGTGGATGACGCGGTTCTGCACCTCATGCTCATTGAGCACAAGGATGGCCAGCACGCGGCGGTCTGCCAATGGCAGGAACTCCACGTGGCGCAGCGCCCCAGCCTGCCGACGCGGCAGCGTGACCACGCCCGCCAGATGGGTCAGGCCGGAGAGCAGATTGGATGCGGTGCCCACCAGCGCGGATGGGTCGCCACTATCACCCAGCTCCAGCCTGAGATCGGCACCCACCGCCTCCTGCAGTTTGTCGGGTTGGACCGTCAGCAGGCTGTCAACGAAAAACCGGTAGCCCTTGTCGGTGGGCACGCGGCCGGCAGACGTATGAGGCGAGCGGACGTAACCCAGATCCTCGAGGTCCGCCATGACGTTACGGATGGTGGCCGGACTGAGATCCAGCCCCGACTCCCGAGTCAGCGTACGGGAACCCTCCGGCTGACCATCACGGATATGCCGCTGCACCACCAGCTTCAGCAGGTGCTGCGCCCGTTCAGAAAGCATGGTGTCAGAGTGCTTGGAAGTCATGGCCTTGATTATACGCGCTCGGTTTAGCACTCGTCACGCGGGAGTGCCAGAGCACCATGGGAATCGGTCAGTGCTTCCCTGTCAACCGCCTCTCCCGGGGTCGATTCGCGAGCGGAGCCATCGCGCGGCCCTTCTAAGCCTCGGCGGCTGCGGCTACACTCCGATACTCGAATTCCATTCGCGGGCACGCTTCAGGGACGCAGCGCAGGAGAATAATCAGGAGTCTATGCTCACCGATCTGCATATACGCGACTTCACCATCGTCGACCGGCTGACCCTGGAGTTCGGTTCCGGCATGACCGCGCTCACCGGGGAAACCGGCGCGGGAAAATCCATACTACTGGATGCGCTGGGCCTGGCTCTGGGTGACCGTGCCGCCGCTGACACTGTGCGCCAGGGAGCCGACAAGGCGGAAATCAGCGTCAGCTTCGACCTCACTGGCACCGAATCGGCAAGTGAGTGGCTGGCGGACCATGACCTGGAAGCCGACGGGGAGTGCCTGATCCGCCGCGTGATTCAGGCAAGCGGTCGCTCCCGTGGTTACATCAACGGCAGTCCCGTGCCACTGACCCTGCTTCGCGAGCTCGGCGAGCAACTGGTGGACATTCACGGGCAGCACGAACACCAATCGTTGATGCGGAAGGACATCCAGCGATCCATTCTGGACAATTTCGCGGATAACGCCTCCCTGCTGGTCCAGCTGGGAGAACTAAACCGCAAGGCGCGCGCACTTCAGGACGAGCGCCTTGCGTTGACCGGCGATACCGGCGACCAGGAGGCCCGCAAGGACCTACTGCGCTACCAGCTGCAGGAGCTGGAGCCATTGCAGCTCGCACCCGAGGCCATTGAGGCGCTGGATGCCGAACACCGCCGTCTGGCCAACGCCGGCAGCCTGACCCAGACCTCACAGCAACTGGTTGGCATGTTGTATGAGGATGAGGGTTCCGCACAGAACATGCTGGGTCAGGCCCAGCGCATGCTGGAGGAAGCCTTAGCGCTGGACCCGTCCCTGGCCGAAGCCCACGAACTCCTTACCGGCGCCCTGGTGCAGCTGGAGGAAGGCGTGGATGCCCTGCGCCGTCACGGTGAGGCGATGGAACTGGATCCCGCGCGGCTGGATGAACTGGAACAACAGATCGGTACCCTCTCCGATCTGGCCCGCAAGCACAAAGTGCGGCCGGAAGCCCTGCACACCGTGCGCGAGGCGCTGACGGACGAACTGGATCGGCTGGAGAACGCCGAAGAACGCCTACAGGCCCTGGACCGGGAACTGGACGCGCTGGGGCAGCAGTACGCCGCTGCCTGTCAGAAGCTGCGAAAGCGCCGGCAGTCCGCCGCGGGCACCCTGGGCAAGCAGGTAACCGACTCCCTGAAACAACTGGGAATGGCGGGTGCCAGCTTCCGCATCGCGGTTTCCGCCCAGGAGCCCAAGGACTTCAGTCCCCACGGCGCGGACCAGATCAGTTTTGAGGTGAAAACGAACGCAGGGCAGAATTTCGGCCCGCTCAGCCGTATCGCCTCCGGCGGGGAGTTGTCCCGCATCAGCCTGGCCATTCAGGTGGCGGCGGCGGACAGCACCGATATCCCCACCCTGGTGTTCGACGAGGCGGACGTGGGTATTGGAGGCGGTGTCGCCGAAGTGGTGGGCATGCAGCTGCGCACCCTCGGCGCCAGCCATCAGGTGCTCTGCGTGACCCACCTCCCCCAGGTGGCCTCACAGGCACACAATCACCTACAGGTCAGCAAAACCAGCAAGGCGACAAGCACATCCACCACCGTGGCAGAACTGGACCGTGGCGCGCGTATTCAGGAAATCGCCCGGATGCTGGGCGGCGTGGAGATCACCGAAGCCACGCTGAATCATGCCGAGGAGATGGTCTCCCGGGCCGAGGCAAGCTAGGGAGCGCTTCCCTAGCTTCCCCAGTCCTCCGGGGCCAGATCACCCTCCAGCGCCTGCAGGCGCCCGGAATCATCGAAGCGCACCGTCAGGCGCTTGGGCTCGCCACCCCCGCCGGCCTGCTGCGTGTGGACGTAATCCCAGCGGTTATCGCGGAACATATCCTCGATCGCCGGCGAACCGAGCACGAACCGCACCTGTCGTTTGGTCATACCAGGCCGCAATTCTGCCAGCATGTCATCAGTGATGATGTTGCCCTGCTGAACATCAGGCTGGTAGGCAAACGGCAGATTGGAAATCGAGCACCCTGAAAGGGAGACGCTGCCGGCCGCAAGTATTAGAATGACAATCAATCGCAACATGTCCGTCTCTATCGAGATCCCGCGAGCTGTGCCGGGCGATCATACCGCATCAGCCGCCGGATTGGCACGAACAACGGGGGAACACGTGCAGAACAAGGACCTCAGGAAAGCAGGCCTCAAGGTCACTCTACCGCGGATGAAGATTCTGGAGATGCTGGAGAACAGCCAGAACCGGCATCTGTCGGCCGAGGACGTCTACAAGGGCCTGATGGAATCCGGGGAGGACATCGGACTGGCCACCGTATATCGCGTGCTGACCCAGTTCGAATCCGCCGGACTGGTCCAGCGTCACCACTTCGAGGGTGGGCAATCGGTCTTTGAACTGGACGAAGGCGAGCACCATGACCACATGGTGTGCCTCAACTGCGGCGGCATCGAAGAGTTCTTCGACGAAATCATTGAAAACCGTCAGGACACCGTTGCCGCAGAGCGCGGTTTCAAAATCACCGACCACTCGCTGATTCTCTACGGCCGCTGCAAGGCGTGCCAGGCCGAGGATTAAAAAATTAACGACGCCGCTGCGACTTGGCCCGCTGCTTGCGGATCTCCTTGGGGTCGGCAAGCAGCGGGCGGTAGACCTCCACCCGGTCACCTTCCCGCACACGCTCGGACGCATCGATCAACCGGCCGAAGATGCCAATGGCCTGGCGGGCAAGGTCGATCTCCGGAAAATACCCAAGGATGCCGGACATCTGGATGGCATCACCGGCTGTCGTGCCCTCCGGCACGTCCAGGTCCAACACGCGCTGCTCATCCGGTGTGGCATAGGCCACCTGCACCCGAATTGTGGCCTTAGCGTTGCCCATAAACGCTGGCCGCCCGCTGTACAAAGGCATCCACCAGACGGTTCGCCAGCTGGTCGAACACCCGGCCAAACGCCATCCGGACCAGTGAACTCGAGAACTCGAATTCCAGGTCCAGCGACACCTTGCTTGCGTTCTCTGCCAGATCCTGAAACCGCCAGTAGCCGTCCAGCCGGCGAAACGGGCCTTCCACCAGGCGCATTTCCAGCATTTTCCCCAACTGCACCCGGTTGATGGTGGAGAAGGACTTGCTGATACCGCCCTTGCTGATGGTGATGAACGCCTTCCGCTCATCGCCTTCCTGCCACAGGATGCCGCTGTCCGAGCACCAGGGCAGAAATTCCTTGTAGCGGTCCACGTCATCCACCAGATCGAACATTTCCCTGGCGGAGTAATGCACCAGGGCATTTCTGGAAATCGTCGCCATGCCTACTTCCGTGATTCCGAATGCGAACGGCTGCCCCCTAGGCTTAGGGAAGCACTGGTAGATTCCCTAGTCCAGCAGGCCTAAATTGGCTGCAATCACAAGCAATACCAGCACCGGGGCACACCAGCGGAGCAAACCATACCACAAGTGGAAGCCCCACCCAGCGGGATAGCCCAGGCTGAAGCGCACGGTCTCAGACGACAACAACCACCCGGCATATAAAACGGCCAGCAGTGCCGACAGAGGCAGCAACAGTCGGGCCGCCACCAGATTCACCACATCCAGCGCCGATGCGCCGCCCGGAACATCCCAGCCCATGGCCTGGGACAACACCAGCAGCAGAGCCAGAAACCACATCATCAGACCTATACTGATGGCCGCCTGACCGCGACGCACCCCGTGGCGCTCCACCACCGCCACGGTTGCTGCCTCCAGAATCGCGACTCCGGAGGACAACGCGACAACAGCCAGCACCAGGTAGAACAGTGTGCCGAGCAACATGCTGTTCCCCAGCCCGCCGATCGCGACCGGCAGCACCTGGAACACCAACGTCGGCCCGGTGACCACCGGCAGCCCGGCCTGTTGCAGCAGTGACAGCACCACCGCCGTACCAAGCAAAGCAGCGATCAGGTCCGCCACCAGCACCAGTAACCCGGCCTGCACCACCGAGACGCGATCCGGCAGATACGCGGTCAGGGTTACCACCACCCCCGTTCCCACTGCCAGGGTGTAGAACGCATGCCGCAGCGCAGCCAACCAGGCCTCCCGGGTCAACTGGCTGTAATCCATCTGCAACAGAAAGGCGAACTGTCCGGACTCTGCCCCCGGCCCCAGCAGCACCAGCAGAACCAGGCCCGTGAACAGCAGCATTGCCAGCACCAACATGCCCGGCACCAGCCCCCGGGATAGGCCCTGGGACACCACCGCCACCGCCGTTGCAGCGAACACCGTCACCCAGAGCAGCGAACGCTCCACATCTCCCTGAAGCCCCCGCAACAACGCTGCGGCGTCAATGGCATCCAGCTGCCCCAGGGCGCCCGTGGTGGCGCGAAACACGTAACCCATGGCCCAGCCGCCGAACACCATCAGCACCAGCAGCAAGGCCAGGCCGGAGAACAGCATCAACCGCCCAACCCAGGCCCAGTGATCGGATTGCCCATGCAACTGCGCCAGATCCCCGTAACTGTTCACCACGTTCTGGCGTCCGGCGCGGCCAACCACCATTTCCGCCAGCTGCAGCGGCAATGCCAGCAGCAGCACACAGGCCGCATAGGCCAGCAAAAACACACCGCCGCCATGGGCTTCCACCAATGCGGGGAAGCGCCACAGGCTGCCCAGGCCAATGGAGGCTCCGGCCATGGCAAAGACAAAAGTAAACAAGCCAGGCCATTCGCCTTGGAGGGATCGTCTGGGAACGGGCAAGGAAATCCTCGTTATTGTTGCCCCTGCGTTGCCCCCATTCTCCGAGACGCGCCCAGGCGCGGCAAGCATCATCCCGCACGCCGGCTGGCCGAAGCAGCCCTCGACCGTTACAATGCGCGCCGTGAGCAAGAAGAAGCCGAAAATTCCAAGCAACGTCATTGCCGTCAACCGCAAGGCTCGGCACGACTTCGCCCTGGAAGACACCTTCGAGGCCGGACTGGCGCTACAGGGCTGGGAAGTTAAGAGCCTGCGCGCCGGCCGACTCAGCCTGCAGGAAGCGTACGTAGTGGTCCGCCGCGGCCAGGCGTGGCTGATCGGCGCCAACATCCCGCCCCTCCCGTCCGCTTCCACCCATGTGCAGGCAGATCCGGTTCGCACCCGGAAGCTGCTGTTGCACAAGGCCGAGATCAACCGCCTTACCGGCGCCACCGAACGCGAAGGCTACACACTGATTCCGCTGCAGATGTACTGGAAGCGTGGCCGCGCCAAACTGCAAATCGGCCTGGGCAAGGGCAAGAAGAAGCACGACAAGCGAGAGACGAAGAAACAGCAGGACTGGAACCGCCAGAAGGAACGTTTGCTCAAGCACAAGGTCTGAGTAGGTGAGGCAGGAAGATGCAGCGGGTTGGTGACACAGCCCTTGAACTTTTCTAGACTGCCCACATCCAAGGAAGGGAGTACGGAAGGATCCCCGATTTTCAGGGGGCGACATGGTTTCGACGCAGTTCGTGAATCCTGAGGTGCATGCCGAGGATGTCATCTACCCTCGTAAAAAATGATGGCCAACTTAAAATAGTTGCCAACGACGAAAACTACGCTCTAGCGGCCTAAATCCCGCTAGCCGTTGATCAGTAGGTGCCTGTGCCTCTGTCCCAACGGTCGTAGATCACAGGACCGCAGTTGATGGGTACCGCCTGCACCCGCTTCTGTTAAATCAATCAGGCTAGTTGAACGTGATCCGTTGTCTGCCGGGAAGCGTTCGGCGAATGTAATAGGCGGGCTAAGCATGTAGATCCAAGGGTGGATCATCTGCGGACGCGGGTTCGATCCCCGCCGCCTCCACCAACACCGTTTAAGAATCAGGCACCTACGGGTGCCTTTTTCTTTCACCCAACAAACAACCCAACATCCGAAAAACCCTTCAGATACATTCTCACGCACCACTAAAATCGCATATCCCAACGGGGAGGACTAGACTGCGTCGCGCCGATGGAACATCCTTCTCAAAGCATCTGCTGACTCAAACTTCCAGCTCATCGGTAATCCCCCCATTTTTGGCAGCCGCTAAAAGTAGATGGTTATGCGGCCATGGTTAGCTTCTGCTGCGGGGTGATCCCGCCCAGTGCCATGTTCGGCCGGGTTCTA
>SLCE01000087.1 GCA_007125985.1 Ectothiorhodospiraceae bacterium
GGAAGGTGCTGCTGCTGTGCGCAAGCCTGTCAGTGGTGTTCTATCTGAACGCACCGGACCCGGAGGCCGACGACACGGCGGAGGGAGGAGCACCTGGCGACGACACCCCCGGCGCGCCGGCTCCGGAAGCCGCGGCGACAGAAACTGCGGGCCATCTGTTTTTCCAGCGTCTGGAAAAACCGCTCCAGGGGCAGCTGCTGTGCCTGGAAATGCAGGACCACTACATGATTGTCCACACCGCCGGGGGTCGGCAGGTCATCCTCTGCCGCATGGCGGATGCCGCGCGGGAACTCGATGGCCTTGGGCAGCGCGTACACCGTTCCTGGTGGGTGGCGGACCGCGCTGTCACCGCGCGGGAACGGCAGCAGGGCCGGCTGGTGCTGACACTGGTGGATGGACGCCAGGTGCCCGTGGGCCGCACCTATCAGCCCGCCGTCACCCACCTGCCACTGGCCACCGGTGTTCCGGATCGGCCAAAACCGCCGGGCTGAGCCGCCGCCTGATCAGAACCGAACGCGCATCCCGGCGAAGAAATTCCGTTCCGGCGCGGGCTCGTAGTAACGCCCCCCGGCCGCATTGACGCGGATATTGCTGAAGTAGTCCTTGTTCGTGAGGTTGTTGACGGCGACAAAGGTTTCCACGTCCAGCCGTTCTGTGCGGGCGGTGGTACCGACACGGGCGTTCAGCACCCCGTAGCCCGGTACGCGCTCCGAGTTGGCGTTGTCCGCATAGACCTGGCTGGCCACGAGACCGTCGAGGATGGCGTAGACATCACCCTCCCGCCAGGCCAGCTCCGCGAACAGGGCATGCTCGGGCAGGCCCGGCAGCCGGTTGCCGTCAAAGCGGTCATCGCCGTCCTGGAAGCGGCGGAAGCGATAGCGGGACCAGGTGTAGGCGCCGGACACGGTGAGCTGCGGCGTGAGGAAGTATTCAATGCCTGCCTCGACACCGTCGCGTCGGGTACGGCCGGCATTATCAAATTCATCCACGCCGCCCTCGGACGACACCACCACGATCTCATCCCGCGTTTCCACCCGGAACACGGCCACGTCGTAGCGGGCGTTATCGCCAAGGAAGCCCTTCATCCCCAGTTCGTAGTTCACCGCGCGCTGGGAATCAATATCGCGACTGAAACCCACCCCACCCTCGGCGTCCTTGATCTCGGTGAACGTGGGTGTCTCGAAGGCGGTGCCCACATTGGCGTAGGCACGGTGGTCATCCGTTAACTGATAGCCCAGCCCCAGCGTGCCACTGAGCTCATCAAAGTTGCGGCGACCACTGCCCACCTGATCACCAAAACGGTCGTCGATGGACAGCCGCACATGATCGAAACGCGCGCCCAGCGTGGTGGTCAGGCGGTCGGTCAGGCGGAGATCCAACTGCCCGTAGGCGCCGATGTTGGTGCCCTTCTGCAGTTCGTCCTGGGTCTGGTTATCCCGGTCGCCTTCGGCGGTGACGGTATAACGCTGACGATCGTCCCGCTGGCGGGCCATATCCACTCCGGTCGTATAGCGCAGCGGCAGGCCACCGGCGTCGATTGCATCGGTGTACTGGGCACCACCGCCGAAAAACTCCCGGCCGTATTCTATTCGGCTTGGGAAAAACGTGCTCGGCAGCTGCTGCTCGAAATCCCGGTTGGCGTAGAAGACGTAGAGCGCGAGTTCACCCGGTAGGGTGCCGGCATCGTCATACCGCAGACCAACCCGCTGTTGCTCAACCTCCTGGCGTGAATCCACCTGCGCGGCCTGGCCGCCCGCCTGACGGGGGTTCTCCCGGGCCTCGGCACGGGTCAGCGCTGAAGGGTCCTGCCCCACCGGCTGATCCAGCGCGGTCACAACCATCGTCAGGCTGCGTTCCGGATCGATGGCATAGCCAACCTTGGCATTGAACAGGGATTTTTCCGTGCGGCTCTGATCCCGATAGCCGCCATACTGCATATCCCAGGCGCTGACGTGTGCGCTCCAGGGGCCGCTCTGCCCACCGCCGCGCAGCCCGTAGCGCTGAAAATCGTAGCTCCCGACCGTGCCCCGCAGTTCGGTGTAGGGCTGGGCAGGTGCATCCATCGTCCGCACATCAATCACGCCCCCGGAGGCGTTGCCGTACAGGGCCGAGGACGGCCCGCGGATCACCTCCACGGACTGGGCGGATTCCAGATCAATGGCATCGACCTGCGACTGGCCGTCCGGCAGGGTTTCCGGAAAACCATCGGCGAGGATGCGTACGCCGCGTATGCCGAAGGGCGCACGCGCACCAAAGCCGCGAATGGACAAACGCAGGTTCTGGGCAAAGTTGTACCGATTCTGGAAATAGACACCCGGCACGCGGTTCAGGGCCTCGTCCAGCTGCAGTTGCTGCCGGCCCTGCTGTAATTGTTCCTCGTCCACCACGCCCACGGCGGCGGGCGTGTCCTGGAGATCCCGGCCTATGCGCGGTGCGGTGACCACGATGGGGTCCAGCATGCCATCCTGCTGCCCCAGCACTGGGCCGGCGGGCAGCCCCAGCAGCGGGATCAGGGCCAGGCCAACCAAGCGGCCGAGCACGACGGTTTTCCTCTCCCAGTCCATGTCCGTCAATCCAGTCCTGGTATCCGCCATGCACTGGCGGCAGTCATCGATCTTGCGGACGGCATCCTTGGCACACTGCCCCCTCGTCCGGGCCATCCCCTACGGACCGATTGCCCGACCACGTGCCGCTAGGCTTCGGCGGGTACCACGGTCTGTTCCTGATACCCGAGCCCGTCCACCTCCAGCCGGACCTGATCGCCGGGCCTGAGGAAGCGCGGCGGCTTCTGGCCCATGCCCACGCCGGCGGGCGTTCCGGTGCAGATGATGTCGCCCGGGTGCAGCGTCATGAAACGGCTGACATAGCTGACCAGATGCCGGACCGGAAAAATCATGTCAGCGGTGGTGCCGTCCTGGAACACCTCGCCATTCACCGCCGCGGTGAGCCTGAGCCCCTGGGCATTCGCAATCTCATCCGCCGTCACAAGCCAGGGCCCGATGGGGGCGAAGCTGTCAGCACTCTTGCCCTTGACCCATTGCCCGCCCAATTCCAGCTGGTAGGCACGCTCGGAGACATCGTTGACAATGGTGTAGCCGAGCACATGATCCATGGCGGTCGCTTCGTCCACTCGCGTGGCCTTGCGTCCGATCACCACGCCCAGCTCCACTTCCCAGTCCAGCTTCTCGGACCCCGGGGGCAGCAGAATGGGGTCATAGGGGCCGGTGATGGCCGAGGTGGCCTTCATGAACATGATGGGCTGCGGCGGCGGTTCCGCACCGGACTCCCGCGCATGGTCCCGATAGTTGAGGCCGATTGCGATGAGTTTGCCCACCCCGGCAATGGGCGGACCGAAACCGTCCACCGTGCCCGCGGAAGGCAACCCGGCCAGGTTGGCCGCGGCAACGGTGGCGGTGACCCCGGGCAGCTTGTGGGCATGCAGATCGTCCACCAGTCCGGACAGGTCGTGGACGTTTCCGTCCCGGTCCAGGATCCCGGGCCGGGTTCTTTCACCCTGACGGTATCTGACGAGTCGCACCGTTATCCTCCTCCTTCCATGCTTTGGGTTTTGTGGATTCACCATAGCAGGAAGACGGACCCGGAGGCGCATCTGAATGCATACACCTAGCCCACAGCCTTATGCTCCGAACGCCAAGCCTTGAGCGACTCCACCATCTGCTCCAGCGGGTCGATAATCCGAACCCGCTCCGGCGGACTGCGCAGCGCACGCAAGCCTGCACCACCAGCCCACAGGGCCACCGATGCGGGCAGCAGGTCACGCAATGCGGACAGGCCTTCCACGGCCTGCGGCGCCGGATAGGCGGCGCTGAAGGATAATGCGACCACGTCCGCCTGGTGACGGTCCACCGCGGCAATGATTTCGGTCATGGGCATCTGCGTGCCGAACGAACGCACCTCTGCACCGTGCAGCGTCAGCACCGTCTGGACCATTAGCAGCCCCAGGCTGTGCAGCTCGCCGGGTAATGTGGTCAGCACCACCCGGGGAGCCTCGGTGTGCTGGGGCAGACTTCCCATGGCCTGTCTCAGCACATTCTGCACCTGTTCGGTGTAGAGATGTTCCTGGAAAATACTGATCTGGCCATGCGCCCAGGCAACACCCACCGCCTGGTTGGCCTGCACCAGCGTTTCCATCACAAACCGTTGCAGCCCCTGCGAGGCCAGTTGGTGCTGCAGGTAATTGGCCATGGCCTGGGGCTGGCCCTCATGCAGCAGGCGCAGCAGTCGGTCATGACCGTCCAGGGCCGAGTCCGCTACGTGCTCAGCCAACAGCCGGCGCAGGGCCTCGGGGTCCAGGCGCACCACGCGACCGGGCCGCAGGCCCTCATCCACCAGTCGTTTCACCAACCGCAACTGCTCCACCTGTTCCGGTGGATAGAGCCGGTCGCCACTGCTGTCACGCCAGGGCCTGGGAAAGCCGTAACGGCGCTCCCACACGCGCAGCACATCCTTGGACAGCCCGGTCTCCCTTTCCACGGTACCGATGGACAGACCGCCTTCGCCGGTAACAGTCATGTGCGCGCCAGGTCCTTGTGTTGTTGTTGACCCGTTCTTATCCATGCCCTTCCCCTGCCTTGCCGATGCGCTTGCGGATCATGCGCAGCAACGCGCCCAGCATCGGTAACTTCTCGTACAGTTCCTCGGCGGCATCCCAGTAATCGCGGTGACGGACCACCAGACCTTCGGCATTGAAACCGAAATGTGTGGAACCGTGGATGCACCATTCCTTGCCACGAAAGCGGAAACGGAAATCCCAGATCAGCACAGCCTGATCGTGATCCACGATCTGTTGCAGGATCTTGAACCGTGGCTCTTGCAGATTGCGGAACATTTCCCGGTACACGTCCATTAGCCGGTCCCGCCCACACAACTCGTGAAACGGATCCTTGAACCACGCATCCTCCGCGTACAGCTCCTTCAGTGCCCCGAGCGTGTCCGGCCCCAGCCCCTGGTAATAGGCGACCAGCGTATGCACGACATCGCGGTTCATGCGCCCGTCCCCCGCCGCACCAGCGGCAGATACAGCCAATAGGGCAGAATCCGCAGCAGTTTCAACGGCCAGATCAGGCGCTTGGGGAACGCGATTTCGAAGCGGCCACGCTCAATGCCGCGGAGAATCCGCTCGGCCGCCGCCTCGGGCTCCATCAGGCCCGGCATGGGAAAGGTGTTGCGCTCAGTAAGCGGCGTACGCACGAAGCCCGGGTTGACCAGGTGCACGTTCACGCCCCGGGGCACCAGGTCCAGGTACAGCACCTCCGCCAGATTGATCAGCGCCGCCTTGGTGGGCCCATAGGTCAAGGCCTGCGGCAGACCGCGATAACCCGCCACGCTGGAAACCAGCGCCACGCCACCGCCATCCCGCAACAGCCCCGGCAGCAGGCAGGCCAGGCCGTTGGTGACGCCCACGACATTGGTCTCCATTGTGCTGCGGGCTTCCGCCGCATCCAGCTCCCAGGCCCGGGTCGGGCGCCAGCTCGCCGCCAGGAACACCACCAGATCGATACCGCCCCAGGCCGCCAGCACACGGTCCCGCGCCTGCACCCAGGCATCCGCGTCGGTCACGTCCAGCGGCATGGCCAGCGCCTGTGCACCATGCCGCTGGACGAAGGCGTCCAGGGGCTCTGCGCGGCGCGCACTGACCGCCACCCGGGCACCACGACGGATCAGGACCTCTGCCAGGGCAGCGCCGATACCGCTGCTGGCGCCGGTGAGCCAGACCCGCAGCCCACGCCAATCACTGATTCGGCGATTCATCGGGCTGGCGACTCCCCGTTACCGGAGTCCACCCGCTGGAACTGCACCGTCACATGCCCAAAGGTGATGCCGTACCAGCTCATCCGGGCCCGGTTGATCAATGTGTCCTCGTCCACCAAGTGCATCCAGTCATCCATGGAGACGTTGAACGTACGCCCGCCAATGGGCTGCATCAGCGTGTAGCGCAGCCGCATGGCATTGCCGGCCACTTCGGCCTTACCGACACCGGCCACATCCGCCGCGCGGGCGTTGTAGGTGCCATCCGGCAGTCGGCGCAGCGTCCACACCCGCCGATCCGTGGTGCCGTCGTCGTAATAGAACTTCTCATCCAGCGTACCCACGTTGCCTTCCCACCAGGCATCGATGGTGACCACGAAGCGCCGCTGTACCCGGCCGAAGCGGTCCACAAACAGACCATGAGCAATCAGTTCGCCGTCAAAGTATTCCTCCAGCACCAGTTCCGGGGAATCATCCCGGTAGTCCTCCACGCTGACCGAGGCGCAACCAACGAGCAGCAGAGACAACAACAGCACGAGGACCAGGCGGTTCATGGCGTGACTCCTTGAGTCGACAGAGAGGGAGCCGGAGCGTGCCAGCGCCAAAGCGCCAGTGCGGCCAGCAGTTTGAGTACACAGGGCAACAGGGCGTAAACGGCGGCCAGCGTCACCAGCCCCTGCTGTGCCCCGGGCGAGTAACCCAGCACCTGCAACAGCGGCAGACTGAGGCCCGCGGCCAGTGCCAGACTGAGTTTGCCCAGCAACGTCCAGAGGCCGAAGTAGCTACCCGTGGCGCGGGCGGGCGCAATACCGGCCAGCAGCACCGGAGGCAGCGCCAGGTCCGCGCCCAGCGCCAGACCACTGAGCAGGCAGATGATCAGAAAGGGCAGCACGTCGCCTTCACCCAGGGTGAACGCCCAGGCGAAGGCGCCGATGGCCATCAGCATGCCGCTCAGCCAGGCGTGGCGAACACCCACCCGGCGGCCCAGACGCACCCAGAGGGGCATCCCCACCACGCCGGCGAGGAAATAGGCCACCAGGAAGGGGCCTGCCAGGGCCGGCCGCTGCAGCACACCTTCCACGTAAAAGAGAAACAGCGTGGCCGGTATCGCCGCCGCCGTGCCATTCAGAAGAAAGATCACGGCCAGGCGCCGAAAGGCGGGATCGCGCACCGCCGGCCACCAGGAATCCGCCCCTTCAGGCCTCAGCTGCCGGACCACCGGCGTTGCCAACAGCGTGATCAGGGCCGCGCCGAACAGCAGCAGGACAAAAGCACCGCTGAACAGGCCCATGGCTGTGGTCGCGGGCAGCCATAGCACGAGCACGGGCGGCACCATGGCCGCCAGCATCACACCGACCAGGGAGAATGCCTCGCGGGTTGCCGTGATCCGGGTACGCCCCGCCGCATCAGATGCCAGCTCGGCCCCCCAGGCGTGGTAGGGAATGGTGATCAGACTGTAGCCGCTGTAGGCCAGCAGCAATGCGCACGACATCCAGAGGGCTACGCCCGCTGTCGCAAACGGAGGCGGATTGAACAGGGCGATAAAGCCCAACGCCAGGGCAGGCACCCCCAGCGCCATCATGCCGCGACGCCCCAGGCGGCCACGATCACTCCAGGCGCCGAACAAAGGGTCCTGCACCGCATCCACAACCCGCGCGCCCAGCAGCAACACCCCGATCAACGCCAGCGACAGGGTGGTTTCATCCGCATAGAACTTCGGCGCCAGAACATAAACCGGTAACGCGGCCATGGTCAGCGGCAGCGAGATGGCGGCATACGCCAGTAGGCCTCGCCGGTTCAGGCTCACCGTGAATCACCCAGCAAAGCCGACCGCAGCCTGCCGTTCCGGGTGCGCTCATCCAGCCAGATGGCAAAAAACGCTTCAGCAAACCCGGCCTCGGTGACATGGCCGACCTGCTCATCATCGTGATAGAACAGAACGCCACCATTCCCATCCGCCAACCCGGTGAGGCGTTCTCCGCTGCGCACGGAAGGGAACACCTCGCGCATGGCGCGCTCCCAGCGGCTGACCTCCTCCGCCGCATAACCGAGCCGTTCCAGTTCCTTGGCACTGGCTGCGGAAAGCTGTTCACCGGTGAAATCCCGCCGGTAAACAATCTCCAAAGCAAACGGGCGTTCCGGTGAGTAGCGACCTTCCGGCGCCCAGAGGGTTGCCTGATACACATTGAAACCAAACCAGCGCAGATCCCCCTGCCCCACCGTCTCCATCTCTGGAAAGCGGTGTTCCACCGGATCCGGCAACGCCAATGTCTGGGCGGCCAGCAGACAACCCGCAATGCAGACCATCAACCTAATCACGCCACACCTCCAACTGGACAACATCAGTACGGCCATGCCGGAAACCGGCTTCGCAATAGGCCAGATAGAACCGCCAGAGCCGCTGGAACGGTTCATCGAGGCCGAGTTGGCCCACCTCGGCAAGACGGGTATCGAAACGCTCGCGCCACAGGCGCAACGTGCGGGCGTAGTCCAACCCGAAGGAGAAACGCTCGGACTCGCGGAGGCCGGCATGGCTCACCAGTTGGGTCAGCCCGGTGGGGGGCGGCAGCATGCCGCCGGGGAAGATGTACTGCTGAATGAAATCACTGCCGCCCCGGTAGCGGGCGAAGTGCGTATCGTCCACCGTGATGGTCTGCACGATGGCGCCGCCACCGGGGCGCAGACGCTCCCGCAGCAGCCGGAAATAGTCGGACCAGTAGCGCTCGCCCACCGCCTCCAGCATTTCAATGGACACGACGCGATCGTAGCTGCCGCTGTGATCGCGGTAGTCGCACAACTCGAAATTCACCTGCGCGTCCAGCCCCAGCAGCGCCACCCGTTCCCGACTGGCCGCCAACTGTTCCCGGGACAGTGTCAGGCCCGTGACCTTGCAACCTCGGGTGCGCGCGGCATATGTGGCAAAGCCGCCCCAGCCGCAGCCGATCTCCAGCACATGGTGCTCCGTCCCGACGTGCAGACGTTCCAGGATTCGCTCGTACTTGGCGATCTGGGCTTGCTCCAATGACTCCGTTCCGTCGGAGAACAGCGCAGAGGAATAGGTCATGGTGGAATCGAGCCAGAGCGCATAGAACTCGTTACCGATGTCATAGTGCGCGGAGATGTTGCGCTTGCTCCCCCGCCGGGTATTCGCCCGCCGCAGATGACGCAGACGGAACAGCAAGCGCGACCACCAGCGCCCGTGGATGGCGGTATGCAGCGCGGCCTCGTTGCGCAGCGCCAGTAGCAGCAGATCCGACAGATCCGACGCTTGCCAGCGGCCCGCCATGTAGGTTTCGGCACACCCCACATCCCCGCGGGAAAGCATGGTGCCGCAGACATCCCAATCGAACAGGCTGATGCTCACCGAGGGGCCGGACTCGCTGCCCTCGAACACCAACTGTTCACCATCCGGCGTGGTCAGCTCCAGGATGCCTGCATGCAAACGCTCCAGCATCTTCAGCATCACGCGGGCCGCGGACGGAACCGATTCCCGGCGCTCCGCGCCGACATCACTGATAAACCGCATTAGCGAACCTCCTCATGCGGGTGCGTCTCCGGCTGCTTGCCGTAAAACGGCACCTTCTTCATCCATAGGCGCAGAGCCTGGTAGTGGATACGAACCCACACCATCAGCGTAAACCAGCCATGACGCCCCACAGCGGCGGCAAGCGCCCTTCCCGTTAGCGGCGTGGTTTGCATGGTGAGGCCGGTACGCAACACTTCACCCTCGCCATCGTCATAGCGGATTTCCGCGACGCCGCCGTCCACGTCAAAACGGAAAGCATAGCCGCCCTCAACACGGAAGAAGGGGGATACATGCAGCGCCTTGTCCGCATGCAGCCAGTCCCCGGCCGCGATCGGGCGCCCGTCGGGATGTGCTACCAGGTATTGCCGGTGACCGCCGAAGGTGTTGTGCACATCGCAAAGCACAGCCCGTAGCTCCCCTGCGCGGTCATGGCAGAACCAGAAGCTGATGGGGTTGAAGCTGTAACCCAGCATCCGCGGCATGGTCTGGAGCCACACATCACCATCCACATGCCCCAGGCCATGGGACTGGAGAAGCGCCCGGACCCAGGGCAGCAGGGGGGAGCCGTCCCTGGGCCCGTAATCCCGCTGCTGCAGGCTGATGAACCCGGGACGGTCCACCCGGAGCAGCGATCGCTCGCCGGACTCGAGCCGGTGCAACGGCACCCGCACCTGAAGCAGCGGATAAACGAACGCGTGCCGCCGCGGCCGTAACCGCACATGCCAGACGCGCCCGCGCAGCAGATGCACGGTCATCATGCCGCTGCCCGTTCCTGCCAGGTGACCCGCGCGTCCAACGCCGTGGCCACCGCCAGCGCGGAGTTGAAGCCGTCCTCGTGAAATCCGTATCCGGTCCAGGCACCGGCAAACCAGGTACCGCGTCGGCCCTGGATGGTGGGCAGTGCCCGCTGGGCCCACCGGGCCGGGCCGTCCAGCAAGGGATGGGCGTAATCAAACGCGGCCAGGGTCTTCGCGTCATCCGGTTCCCTGTGAGGGTTCAGCGTGACCATCACGGGCTGCTTGAACGGCAACGGCTGCAGGCGATTCAGCAAATAGGTGACCGCCACCGGCTGGCCGTCGGGACGGGCGAGACCGGAAGAGAAGTTCCAGGCCGACCACGCCAACTTGCGTCGCGGCAAAAAGCTCTGATCGGTGTGCAGCACGGCCCGATTCGGCTGGTAGCGAACCGCCCCTAGGATCCGCGCCTCGTCGGCATCCGCGTCGCCGAGCAGTGCCAGGGACTGATCGCTGTGACAAGCCATCACAATGGCGTCGAACCAGTCCTCGCCATCCGCACTCACCACACGGACTCCCCGACCCAGGCGCTCCACCCGGTGTACCGGTGTGTTCAGACGAATGTCACCGATGCTCATGGCCATCCGCTCCACGTAGGTGCGGGCGCCCCCGGCCACCGTACGCCAGCGCGGCCGGTCGGAGATCTGCAACAGACCATGGTTGTGACAGAAGCTGAGGAAGGAATGCGCCGGGAAATCCAGCATCGCGCCAGTGGGCGATGACCAGATCGCCGCGCCCATCGGCAACAGATACCAATCACGGAATGCTTGCCCGTAGCGGTGCTGCTCCAGCAAATCGCCCAGACTCTGATCCGTGCCCGCCGTCTCCTCAAGCAAGCGCGGCGCCGCCGCATTGAAGCGCAGAATATCCCGCAGCATGCCCAGAAACCGGGGACGGACCAGGTTTGTCGGCTGGGCAAACACCGTGGCCAGATTGCTACCAGCCCACTCCAAACCCTCGGATTCGAGTTGCACGCTGAAGCTCATATCCGACTCCACCGTGCGCACCCCCAAGGTGGCGAACAGGCTGATGAGATTGGGATACGTGCGGTCATTATGAACCAGGAAGCCGGTATCCACCGGCGCCATGGCACCGTCCAGTGTGACATCCACCGTATTGGTGTGGCCGCCCAGGTAGTTCCCGGCTTCATACAGCGTGACCTGATGGTGCGGGCTCAGCAGCCAGCCGGCACCCAGCCCTGAAATTCCCGAACCAACAATTGCAATTTTCATATTTTGTCCTAGACATAATTTGTCCTGGACAAAATGTATGCCTCCCTGAAAGCTTCGTCAAGAATTTTTGTACAACTTTTGTACCATGCATAACACGTTGGCTTTTCAGCTCCTTCTGCTGCGCTTCGCGTTCGGCTCGGAGCACCCTCCGGGGGCGGGGCTCGGGGCCGCGTGGCGGTTGGTTGGTGCTGGACGGACGTAGCGTGCCCTGAGCGCAGCGAAACGCACCGTGAGAGGGACGGCTGCGGTCCTTTTGGTGCGCTTCGCTTTCGGTCCAGAGCACCCTACGGGCCTTTCCGATCGGGAGGGGCGTTGCGCCGTCAGGCTGTTGCGCGTTCGCCGCTCAGCAGGCGCTCCATGGTCAGCGCATTCGGCATGGTGGCTGGGCCTTGGGCATGCATGCCCGCCACATAGCCCAGCAGGTTCTCGGTGATACCGCGGGCGGCGGGCAGATGGCTGGACAGCACAACCGTCGGCGCGAGCCGGCGCACAGCATCCAGACTGTGCGCCAGGAACCGCTCATCCAGCTGGCTCAACCAGGGCGCGTCGATACCAGCCCAGGCCATCAGCCCGTCCCGCAGTTGGGACGCCGGGATTGCCGCCGCGTCCTCAGCGGGCTGGCCCAGCAGCGCACCAAAGGCATCGGCCGTGAAAAGCCCGGAGGAGGAAGTGTCATAGAACCCCAGCGTCTCCGGCGCGTCATAGTACGGCGGACTCAGGGGAACGAGCTCGCGGTCGGGTAGCTGCAGACCTGAACCGGGCTCCAGGACGCGCACCCGGTCCACCGGCAGCCCCGCCAGCATCATCTTCCCCATGCCCAGGAAGTTCGTCACCACCCGGGCATTCGGCGCCTTCTCCAGCACCGACAGCAGATTCCCCACATGATCCGCATCCATGTGGCTAAGCCAGACCCAGGCAAGATCCTTTGGGTCAATCAGTGCCTCCAGTGTCTCCATGAACGGCTCTCCGAGAGCAGCGAGACCGGTGTCCACCAGCACGGGCTCAGGGCCGCGAATCAGATAGGCGTTCACTGCCAGGATGCCCAGACCTGGCACAGGCATGCAGGACGGCAACTCATAGAAATCGGCGGCAATCTTGCGTGCCGCAAACAGGCTTGGCGTGTTCATCAGGAATCTCCATGGCTTTGCTGGGAACTTTCATTGAACATGGATGATCAATGAATATATGAAGCTATAGCCCACCAGAACGGCTTGTCAATATTTCAATAAACAAATATGTTCATTGATATGGGAAAACGTAAGTACAAGATGAGAAAACGGGCGGAATCACAGCAGGCCACCCGGGCACGCATCGTGGAAGCCCTGATAGAACTGCACGAGGAGTTGGGCCCGAGACAGACCACGGTCAGCGCCATTGCCGAGCGCGCGGGGGTACAACGGCTAACCGTCTACCGCCATTTCCCCGATGAGGCAGAACTTTTCCAGGCCTGCAGCTCCCGCTGGCGGGAACTGAACCCACCACCGGATCCGGGCACCTGGGCGCACCAGCACGACGGACTAGAGCGCTGTCGGACCGCACTCCGGGCGCTTTACGCCTATTACCGTGGCACTGCCGGCATGTGGGCCGCGTTGCTGCGGGATGAAACCAGTGTTCCGGCGTTACAGGGCCCGATGCGGGATTTCAGAGGCTATCTGACCGGGATCGCAGAGGATCTTGTACAGGCCCTGCTCCCTCCTGCCGAACACCACCTGCCGACCGCGGCCACCACATCGCATGTGCTGCAATTCGAAACCTGGGCATCGCTGTCCGCGCAGGGCTTGAGCGACACCGAGGCGGCGGATCTGGCAACAGCCTGGGTTTCATCCACCGCATCAGCCGCCTTAAGGAAACACTGATCTATTCCCATGGTCCTCTGGCTTTGCAGCGTGTTTGGGGGCAAGGCGCGGCTCGCAGGCAATGGCCAGCCCTTGCCAAAAGCCGCAACGTAGAACCCGGACACGCCGCAAAGCCCCGCCGGGCGGGCCATTCGCGTACGCTGAACGGCATTGGCGTTCTTGCCAAGGGCGACGCGAACGCCGGCACGCGGGCAAGCGGTCCTGAGTTCCCGTGGTCACGGGCTGCTACATGTCCTCGCAACTCCGCTGTCGCGCCGCCGACTCTGTTGACAGTCAGAAATTCCGGTCTAATCTTCTGATTAGACCGGTCGGTTTAGAGGGCTAATGACTACCAAATCAACGCGAGAACGCTTGCTGGACGTGGGCCTGGAACTGCTCCTGCAACGCGGATACAACGACCTCGGCATCCAGGCGCTGCTGGACGCATCCGGTGCGCCGAGGGGCTCGTTCTACCATCACTTCCGGAGCAAGGAGGATTTCGCTCTTCAGGTGATTGACCGCTACATGGTCGAGGTCCATCAGGGCCTGGATATGGCCCTCGGTGACGAATCACTTCCAACCCTGGATCGTGTGCGGCGTTTTTTCGAGATCAGTCAGGACAAATACGGACGGGACGGTTACCTGGGCTGCATGCTTGGCGGGCTTGGTCAGGAACTCTCGGGTGTCAGCGACGTGTTCAGGAAGAAGATCGAATGGTGTTTTTCCGAGATCGTGGAGCGCATCGCAGGCTGCCTGGACATGGCACGCCAACGGGGCGAATTACCCGCGGACACGGACACCCGCTACATGGCCAACCTGTTGCTGAATTGTTGGGAAGGAGCCGCGCTCCGCAGCCGCCTGCTCCGGGACCCCGCACCCTTGGAGGCAATGCTGGATTTCTATTTTTCCGCGGCGAAGACGGCGTGAACCGTTCAGCCGCCCAACGCGAGAAGCAGACACCACATCAACAAGCGCTTCCGGAGTTCCGGTCAGGCCATAGGATCCGTCCCAGGCAGGCGGAATAACAGGCCGAAACCAGCACCAGGGAAGCAGGAGGGGAACCATGTTTGACGTCACCATTCGTCGGTCAACCGACAGTAGCTTGATACCGGTCAATATCGCGGCGCTCGCCGTCCAGGTGAGCGGGGATCTGCAGGTCCCGGACCAGGAGTCGAGAATCAACGGCCATGCCCGCGCCCCAGCTGTCATCGTCCGTTGCGCCAATGTGGACGATGCGCTGCAGTGCCTGGATTTCGCATCCCGGCTTGGGCTGCTGATCAGCATGCACAACAGCCACCAGAACCCCTCAGAGTGGTCGGACTGCGATAACGGTATCGCCGTGGACCTCTCTGGCCTGTCCCGGCAGCTGCGGAACTAAGGCAGGATGGGGACCCGATCCGGAAACGGCATCCGTTCAACGATGATGTTCCGGATCGGGATAGTTCTCGCATACACGACAGGACTCTAATGGCCTGTTCCCTGCGCTTCAGGGTCAAGCCGGAACCCCGGTACAACAGGTGACCCCGTACGGGTGACTCGGTTAACATCTACTCCGCCATCCCCCGTGAGCGGCCAGGGGAACCGTTCACCGCCCGGAGCGAGACGCCTGTATGTACGATAGCCTGATTACTGGCCTGGAAGGTGCCAGTGGACTGGATCTGCTTGTGCTCTGGGTGCGGGTCACGGCCTCCGGGGTGAGTTTTACGCTGCTCGCCATCGTCGCGACCTTTGCCATCGCCCTGTCTCGCCGGAACGACCGCCAGCGCACCGTGGCCAGTTGTTTCGCCCTGGCAAACCTATTTGCCGTGCTCTATATCGCCAGTGATACCGCGGTTCGCTTCGATGTCCTGCTTGGCAACCATGACCTCACCCCATTCAAAATCCGCCTGGCTTTTGCCAGCGTGATCCTGGCCACGGCAGCCTATTTCAACTTCTACTGGGTGTTGGCCGCAAACCGGCGACTGCCCGCAAGGCGCATGCTTGCCGTGTACCTGGGAGGGCTAGTGATGGCGCTCACCCTTTGGGTCGAGCATCCGTTGCTGATCATTGCCAGTAATACCCTGCAATTTCATGGCATGTCCGTCTTCCCCGAATATGGCGCCCTTGCCCCGGCCTTCTTCGCCTTGCTACTGGCGCTCGGCGCGGCCGTGCTCGTCATTCTCCTATGCTCACCCCTGCGGCACCGCAACCGCCTTGGCTGGAGCCTGAACCTGATCGGGTTTTCCGCACTGCTGCTCGCCGGGGCACATGATGCGCTGCGGGAGTTGGGGGTATTCATCCTGCCCATGGCGACCTTGTCCATCGGTTTCACCTGCTTCCAGGTAGGAGCGTTCTCATTCCTTGCATTCCATTATGCCCGGCTCCTTCAGGAGCGCAGTGATCAACAGGTGCGTCTGCAGCGGATGTCTGATGCACTGGAGCGCGATCAGACCACGGGGCTGTTCACCAAGTCGTTCCTGCAAAAGCATCTGGACAGGCTCGGCCCCAACGCACAAGGTGGGCTGCTCTTCATCGACCTGGATAATTTCAAGGCGGTAAACGACCAACACGGGCATCTCTGCGGCGACATCGTGATTGCGGATGTCGCCAATCTGCTGCGGCAGGAACTGCGCAGCAAGGATCTTCCCTGCCGCTGGGGCGGTGATGAGTTCCTGGTCTATCTACCGGATACGGAGCCCCACCATGCCCGTGCACTCGGTGAGCGCCTAATGGGCCTGGTGGATGGCTTGCGGTTCGAGCGCGCGCCGGATCTGCGTATCCGTATGAGCATGGGCTACGCCCCGTTCGATGGCGGCGATTGGCGGGAAACCATCGCTCGGGCCGACGCAGCGCTTTATCAGTCCAAGCACAATGGCAGAAACCGGATCACGGTGTTCGAGCATGGATCGTCAGACACCACAGCGCTCGCGTTGCCCTAGCAACCGTCTGTCCGCCGATGCGGTATGACCACAAGCCAACCCACATGCACTAAATTGCCCCATTCTGGTGCGAGCGGATTTTTTCATGGATCATGGCGCCTTGCCCCGAACACGCTGCAAAGCCAGAGCACCATGGGAATAGATCAATGCTTCCCTACGGAAGCGCCGACTATGATGCAAGCCTTGGAGAACAAAGAATGACTGTCAGACTCGACGAGAAGCTGGAACCGATTTATCAGGACGTCCTGCGCCGCAACCCCGGCGAGAACGAATTCCATCAGGCTGTGCACGAAGTGCTGGAAACCCTTGGCCCGGTGCTGGTGAAGTACCCGGAATTGGCGGAGCACAAGGTCATCCAGCGCATCTGCGAACCGGAGCGTCAGATCATCTTCCGTGTGCCCTGGCAGGACGACCAGGGCGAGATTCACATCAATCGCGCCTTCCGTGTGGAATTCAACAGCGCGCTCGGACCCTACAAGGGCGGCATGCGCTTCCACCCGTCTGTTTACCTGGGAATCATCAAGTTTCTGGGTTTCGAGCAGATCTTCAAGAACGCGCTGACCGACCTCCCCATTGGTGGCGGCAAGGGGGGCAGTGACTTCGACCCCAAGGGCAAGTCCGACGATGAGATCATGCGCTTCTGCCAGAGCCTGATGACCGAACTGTACCGGCATCTGGGCGAGTACACCGACGTGCCCGCCGGTGACATCGGCGTGGGCCAGCGCGAGGTGGGCTACCTGTTCGGCCAGTACAAGCGCATTACCAATCGCTACGAATCCGGCGTGTTCACCGGCAAGGGCCTGGACTGGGGCGGAAGCCGTGCCCGCAAGGAAGCCACCGGCTACGGTACCGTGTTCTTCGTGCAGGAAATGCTGAAAGCCCGCAAGGAATCACTGGAAGGCAAGACCTGCATCGTCTCCGGCTCCGGCAACGTGGCTATCTACGCCATTGAAAAGGCCGAACAACTGGGTGCGAAAGTGATCGCCTGCTCCGACTCCAGCGGCATTATCGTGGACGAGAAGGGAATCGACCTGAAGCTGGTGAAACGCATCAAGGAAGTGGAGCGCCGCCGCATCAGCGCATACGCCGAGGAACGCAAAGGCGCCAAGTACGTTGAGGATGGAAACATCTGGGGAGTGCCCTGCGACGTCGCCCTGCCCTGCGCCACGCAGAACGAACTCAACGGCAAGGATGCGAAGAAGCTGGTGGAACAGGGCTGCACCACCGTGGCGGAAGGCGCCAACATGCCCTGCACCCCGGAAGCCATCCGCGTGTTCCAGGACGCCAGCATTGCCTATGGCCCGGGCAAGGCAGCCAACGCCGGAGGCGTCGCCACCAGCGCGCTGGAAATGCAGCAGAACGCAAGCCGCGACTTCTGGACCTTCCAGTACACCGAAAAGCGGCTGGAAGAAATCATGGTCAATATCCACCGCAACTGCTACGAGACGGCCGACGAGTTCGGCGCCCCGGGCAACTACGTGGTGGGCGCCAACATCACCGGCTTCCTGAAAGTGAGCAAAGCCATGGTCGCCATGGGGCTGATTTGATCAGCCCCATCGACCACCCGCCGCCACCCGGGCGGCGGGTGGGGCTCACTGCCCCTTGAATTCCGGCTTCCGCTTTTCCAGGAAACTCGCCATTCCTTCCTTGAAGTCCTCGGTCTGGAACAGCGGCAACAACTGCAGGAAGACATGGTGCACATGGTCGTTGAAGGTCTCGTTCATCCCCATGCGCATCATTCGCTTTGAAGCCTGAACCGCCAAAGGAGCGTTGGCTGCGATTTCCTGCCCCAGCGACTCGGCATAGGCCATCACGTCTCCCTGCGGCACAACGTGAGACACGAGCCCAAGTTCCAGGCACTCATCCGCCGTCAGCGTGCGGCCGGTGAAAATCAGTTCCGCCGCCTTCGACCAACCCAACAGGCGCGGCAACAGCCAGGTGCCACCAGATTCAGGCACAACACCACGGGCCGTGAATGCAGCCGCCAGCTTGGCATTATCTGCCATGATGCGGATATCGCAGCCCAGCGCCAGATCCATCCCGTAGCCGGCCGCGGAACCATTCAGTGCGCAGATCGTCGGCGTGTCGAGATTGTGCAGCACAGTAGGGGGCGCCGACCGCAAGTCGAGATTCCCCTTTGCGGTCGCACTGGAACCCGAAACCCGGCCGCTGCGCATATCCAGTCCGGCACAAAAGAAGCGGCCAGTGCCGGTAATGACAATGGCGCGAACGTCCGCATCCCTGTCGGCTTCAAGCAGGCGCTCGGCCAGCGCATCCAGCATTGGCCCTGAAATGGTATTCCGATCCTGCTCACGGTTGATGGTGATGGTCGCGATCTGATTCGCGACCGTGTACAGCACATCGTCGTTGGACGCGGGTTGTTCTGCCATGGGTGATGCTCCAGCTTTGAGTCTGACGGAAAAAAATGACACGTCGCCACCCTTTCAGCCGCCCTACGCGGCAGCGGCTTGGGCGCCAATACAAGGCCATGAGGCCTTTCAGTTATTCAGCCCCAGTCGCCTGGCGGATCGGGTTCAGGCCGTTGACAATATGGTCGGAGAAGGCCGTGGCGATCTGCTCACCGCTTAGCGGCCCGCTCTCGCTAAACCAGCGGTTGATGTTGTTGATCGCCCCCATGAAAAAGAACACAGCCAACTTGGGGTCACAGGGTGCGATCTCACCCGTTTCCACGGCCTGGCGGACGAGTTCCCGTAACCGGGTGTCAAGCCGCCGGCGACGCTGCTCGATCAGTTCATTGTGCTCCGGCGTCATGGAATAGTACTCAGTCAGCACAACGCAGGTCCCCAGTTCACTGGTCATGCGGGTGATATAGCCTTCGCAAAAACGGCGGATGCGGGCCAACGGCGACTCGACCTCCTGAACAGCCACATCGTAGGCCTCTTCCGCCATACCCACGGCGATACGATGGCACTCATACAGGATTTCGTGCTTGTTCTTCACATAGCGGTACAGCATGGGTTTCGTGACCGAGAGTTGGGCCGCGATGTCATCCAGCGTCGTATTGTGGAACCCCCGATGGCCAAACGCCCGCCCTGCCGCCAGCACCAGAGCCCTCCTGCGCGCTTCACGCCGGTCAGCCGCTTCGGCCGGTGCGTCATGCCAGCCGGGAAAAGCATTTCGTCGACCATCTGTTGCCGTTTCGTTCATTACCTCTACCATCCAGTCCGCTGTCGTAGCGCACGAATCCCTTGCCGATGTGCGGCGCCAGTTTATTGCAAGGCTGCAGCGACGGTCCAAGAACCCGTACCTCCTCGCCTGAAAACCCGCCTACCAATATGCGGTCATTGACAATCCTGACCGGTGGTGCCTACTCTTGTCTGACAAAAGTTACTCGCCAGTAACACCATCTTTATAGCAAGAATAACAAATGGCCACGGGTAGTCGCGGACTCGGGACCCCACCGCCGGAGGACAGGAGATGATTCCCCCACAGACCCTTGAAGGTCGCGCCGCCGTTGTGACCGGAGGCGCCTCAGGGCTTGGCGCCGCCACTGCGGCCGCCTTGATCCGGGCTGGTGCGAAGGTTGCGCTGATCGACGCTGATGCCGCCCGTGTGGAGCAGGCCGCCAGGGATCTCGGCGCAACCGGCTATGCCACGGACGTCTCCGACGAATCCGCGATTGAGGGGGTTTTCCGGGCGGTTCGCGAGCACATCGGACACGTTTCGATTCTGGTCAACTGCGCCGGCATCGCGACGCCGGGCTCTGTTGTCAGGCGCGGGACGCCAATGCCGCTTGACGAATACCGGCGGGTGATCGAGATCAATCTGCTCGGCACCATCAACTGCATTCGCTGCGCGGTACCGCAGATGATCGAGCGACGCTCCACACTCGCACCGGATGCGGAAGCAGGTGTCATTATCAACACCGCGTCCATTGCCGCGTTTGACGGCCAGATGGGGCAGGCCGCGTACAGTGCGTCCAAGGGCGGTGTTGCCGGAATGGTTTTGCCGCTGGCGCGGGAACTGGGGGATTACAGCATCCGCATCATGGGCATCGCCCCCGGTGTGTTCGAGACGCCGATGACCATGAACCTACCGGAAAAGTCCCGAAACACGGTTTTCGCGGCCGTGCCACCGTATCCGAAACGCGCGGGCCAGCCCCAGGAATTTGCCGATCTGGTTCTTGCCATCATCAATACGCCGATGCTGAACGGTGATGTGATCCGCCTTGACGGTGGTTTACGCATGCCGGCGCGGCTGTAGGACCAGGGAGCGGAGAACAGACACATGCACATTTCCGGAACAATTGCTGTGGTGACCGGTGCTGCGTCCGGACTGGGCCTTGCCTCGGTGAAGGCGCTGCTGGATCGCGGCGCGCATGTGGCGGCCATGGATCTGCCCGGCGAGCCCCTGGACCGTCTTGCCGAACTGGGCCCGGTGACCGCGCTGGCGACGGACGTCTGCAGTGGTGACGCCATGGAGGCCAGCTTCCAGCAGATCCATGAACACCTGGGCATCCCTCGCATTCTCGTCAACTGCGCAGGCATTCTCGGCCCTGCCCGCGTCTTCAGGACGGAGCCGGAGACGGGCGCCGTCCTGCCAAGAGGGCTGGACCGCTTCCGGCGCGTCATTGAAGTCAACCTGATCGGAACGTTCAACACCATCCGCCTGTTCGCTGCGGGGCTCAGCGATCAGCGTGGTGAAGCCGGCGAAGACAACGGCGTGATCATCAACACGGCCTCGGTCGCCGCCTATGAGGCACTTTCGGCGCAGGCGGCCTATGGTTCCTCCAAGGCAGGCGTTGCCAGCATGACCCTGCCGCTGGCCCGGGAATTGGCGCGCTTCGGCATCCGGGTGATGTCCATCGCACCAGGGACGTTTGAAACCGGCATGTACGCCGTGGTGCCGGAGCACACCCGGCGCACGCTGATTGAGGACGTTCCGTTTCCGAACCGCCCCGGGCGCCCCGAGGAATTCGCCCATATGGTCATCGCACTGGTGGAAAACGGGATGATGAACGGGTCAGTGGTCCGAATTGACGGGGCGGTCCGCATGCGTGAGCCGAGTGTGCCGCGGTGACCGAAGGGAGGCCAGCGACCATGAAAGCCGCAGCTGTTTCCAGCCAACCTGACATCCGCCATCGTGCCTTGTTCGGGGACCGTGTTGTCCCTTGCTATCTGGGCGGCCCGGCAAACCTGGACGACATGCTGCGAGGCATTGTCAGTCGGGCCGGCGACCGCACGGCCATCACCGACGGCGACACAGTGCTCAGCTACCGGCAACTCGACCGGCAAGCCAGTCGTGTGGCAACGGCGCTGCGCGGGCGCGGCATCAACCCGGGGGACCGTGTCGCGCTGTTCCTTGGCAATCGCTGGGAATTCATTGCCGCGCTGTTCGCCATCTGGCGCCTCGGCGCCATTGCCGTGCCAATCGGAACACGCCAGGCAACCGCGGAACTGGACTACATACTGAACCAGTGCGGGGCCTCCGCCATATTCCATGAAACCGCGCTCAGTGATCGCCTGCCATCGCCAACAGACATTCCACAGGTGGGCACGCGGATCAGCGTCGGCGAACGTTCCGCCGCCACGCCTGCACCCCCGGGCTTCGCTGCCCTGCACTACGAAGAACTGGTTGACGAGGGCTCAGACACCTGTGCGCCGCCGGCAATCGACGATCAAGCGCCGGCCTGCATCATGTACACCTCCGGCACGACGGGGCGCCCCAAGGGCGCCATGTTGTCGCATCTGGGTTTTTTCCATACGGCGAAAAACTATGAACTCCGCTTCGGTTATACATCGGATGACCGGATGCTGCTGGTCATCCCGGCCACCCACATTTCCGGACTGTTGGCCTGTGTCCTGGTGATGATGCAAGTGGGCGGCTGCGTGGTCTGTATGCGGGAATTCAAGGCCGGGAACGTCCTGAAAACCATTGAGTCAGAACGTATAACGGCATCCACCATGGTTCCCGCCATGTACAACCTCTGCCTGCTGGAACCGGATTTCGATAAACATGATCTGTCCTGCTGGCGCATTGGCCACTTCGGCGGCGCGGCGGTTCCGGTGGTCACCATTGAGCGCCTGGCGCGGAAACTGCCGGAGCTGCGTCTGCTAAACGGCTTTGGCAGTACCGAGACCACATCGGCCGTCACCCTCACAGACCCTGCCCACGCATCCGCCAACCTGGACTCAGTCGGGTCCGCACTTCCATGTATCGATATCCGTATTCTGGATGAATCCGGGCGGGAAGTACCCACCGGGGAGCCCGGGGAACTCTGGATACGCAGCCCGGGCAATGCCATCGGCTACTGGAACAACCCCGAAGCCACACGGCAGGCCTTCATTGCCGGCTACTGGCGCAGCGGCGATATCGGCAGCATTGACGGCCAGGGAATGGTTCGGGTCTTCGACCGCATCAAGGACATGATCAACCGCGGCGGATATAAGGTTTTCTCCGCGGAACTGGAAAACGTCATCCAGCGCTTCCCCGGCGTCATCGAAGTTGCTGCAGTGGGCAGCCCATGCCCCATACTGGGTGAACGCGTGCATGTGTTTGTTCATGCCAATCAACCCATCGATACGGACGCCTTGCGGGCGTTCTGCGGCAAAGAACTGGCTGACTATAAAGTCCCTGATCTGGTCACGGTTACCGACGAACCGCTACCGCGAAACCTGAATGGCAAGTTGACCAAGGCCCCGCTTCGTAAGGCCGCCCAGAGGATGGCGGCGCAACCAATCACCAGCTAAAAGGACCCATTTCATGTCAAACGCAGTCTACATCCTGGGTGGTCACCAAACGGATTTTTCCCGCAACGCCGCCCGTGAAGGAGAGGGGATGTTCGAGTTGCTCCGCGACGCCGTGCAGAAAACCATGGCGGATGCCCAACTGCACCCTTCCGATATCGAAGCCTGTCATGTGGGCAACTTCGCGGGGGAGCTGTTTACCGGCCAGGGCCAGCTAGGCGGCATGTTCGCGGCCATCGATCCCGGCTTCTACGGTACCCCCGCCGCCCGCCATGAGGCCGCCTGCGCCTCCGGCAGCATCGCCCTGCTCGCCGCCATGGCGGAAATCGAAGCCGGCCGCTACGACTGCATTCTCGTCACCGGGGTTGAGGTGGAGCGCAATGTCTCCGGCGAGCAGGCGGCCCAGCACCTGGGCGCGGCCATGTGGGTTGGTCGCGAAGGGCAGGAAGCCCGCTACCCCTGGCCGTATATGTTCCACTTGGTGGGGGAAGAATACGACCGGCGCTATGGGCTGCGCTATGAACACCTGGGCCAGATCGCCGAAACCAACCTCACCAACGCGAAACGCAACCCCAACGCCCAGACCCGGAACTGGCGCTTCCAGCCGGAGAGTTTCACGGCGGATGACCAGGCCAACCCGGTGATCGAAGGCATGATCCGGCGCCAGGACTGCGGTCAGGTGACCGACGGATCCGCCGCCGTGGTCGTGGCCTCTGCCCGGTTCGCCCGGGAATGGGCGAAAAAGCGCAACCTGGCATTCGACTCAATCCCCTATATTGCCGGCTGGGGTCACCGCACGGCTCATCTGCGGCTGGAGGAGAAACTGGCCGTCAGCCGCGACAGCGACTACGTTTTCCCGCATGTTCGGGAAGCCATTCAGGGTGCCTTCCGCCGGGCCGGTATCAATGACGTTTCAGCCATCGACGGCATTGAGACCCACGACTGCTTCACCACCACCGAGTACATGGCCATTGACCACTTCGGTATCACACCCCCGGGAGAGAGCTGGCGCGCGATTGAATCGGGCGACATCGCGATCGATGGTCGCAGTCCCATCAACCCGAGCGGCGGGCTGATCGGGCTTGGTCACCCCGTGGGCGCCACCGGCGTACGCATGGTGCTGGATGCCGCCCGTCAGGTCACTGACAGCGCGGAGGACTACCAGGTCGCCGGGGCACGGCGTTTCGCCACCCTGAACATTGGCGGCAGCGCCACGACAGTGGTGAGCTTCGTTATTCAGAGCGGGGCATGATAACGCCGCGTTTCGCGTTGTCGGCGGCGCCATGGGAGGAATGCTAACAGTTCAAGGACGAAGTCCTTCGCCACCATGAGGGACTCGATGCAGGGATGGCATGCAACGGAAAAGCACGTGGCAGCGCCGCGTGCTTCCGATCCAGCACGTGGAGGAGATCCGCATGACCGATAATATCAAAATGTCACGTCGCAAATTCCTTGGCACAGGCGCCAAAGCCACGGTCGGGGCCGCCGCCATTCTGGGTGCGCCGGCAGTCATCGCCTCGCCGAATCGCAAGATCAAATGGCGCATGCAGACGCACTGGCCTCGGGGAACCTGGTACTACCGGGATGTGTTCGAGGAATTCGCACGCCGCATTTACACCGCCACCGATGGCGAACTGGAAATCGAGACCCATGCACCCGGTTCGGTGGTCGGCACGGCCGACAAGATTACTGCAACCCGCCGCGGCACATTGGATGCCGCATTCACCTTCCCAGCCTACTGGATCGGGCAAATGCCGGTTGCCGGCCACCTGAACGGCAACCTGGGGACCTTCGACAGCAAAGTGGAGATGGAATACTTCATGTATGAAATGGGCGCCCTGGATATTATCCGGGAAGCCTATGCCGAGCGCGGCATCTACCTGTGCGGCCCGGTTGCATCAGGCGGGGTCACTGTTTTTGCCAAGGACCCCCTACGCAGCCTTGCTGATTTCCGCGGGTACAATATACGCACCACCGGCACCGCAGCGCGGGTGTTCGAGAAACTCGGCGCGGCCCCTGTCGCCATCGGTGGCGGTGAACTGTACCAGGCCCTGCAAACCGGTGTCGTCGATGCGGCGCATTGGGGCAGTGTGTCCGGCGGGATGAGCATGAGTTTCAACGAGGTTACCTCGTATATCATGCAGCCTGAGTTTATCAATCCGACCAATGGCGAGATCTTTGTCTCCCTGGAACGGTGGAACGAACTGGGCAGCGATCACAAGCAGATAGTTGATGATGCCGTTCGCGCCATCTCCAGCCATTACAATGCCAAGGTATTGCATCATGACCTGACCGGCATGCGCGATTTCGTGGAAAACGACGGCGGCGAAATCATTCAGATGGACGACGAGGTGATGGAAGCCGTCCGGGTCCACTCCATGGAAGTGGTGGATGAGGTCTCCGATCAGGACCCGGATTACTCGGGGCGTGTCGGTGCCTTGTTGCATGAGTTCATGGAACTGACCGGCAAGTTGTAAAGCGGTCGTAGAAAGCCTGCACACGGCAACGCCCGTGTGCAGGCGACTGTGTCAACGCAAGGGCAATGAAACTCGCCCGGCGCCGCGCAGGGACTGCGTGACGGCGTCTGTCCACTCCATGTAGTGCACGCCAGTGGCGAAATCCGTCAGCGTCACCGGGGTTCCGGTCCGGATGGCATCCACGAAGTCCTGCTCCACCCGCCAGTCACCACGCTTGGCCGGATCAATCGGCACCGGCTTCAGACTCTGCTCGCCCTTTCTTCCAGCCAGTAATTCCATTGCACCGCCCGGGGGCTGATAAAGCTGCAGGGTTCCGCGGGTGCCGTAGACCAGGATATCCACCGGTGCCGGCGCATGTCCTGCTACCGTGGTGACGCACATGCGAAGTTGCCCGCCCTGCTCCAGTTCGCCGGTGATATCCACGTAATCCGGGATGGTCATCGCAACCCGCCGGCCCTGGGCGTTCCGGCGGTGATTCACCACCGCCTGCCCCACAGCCTGCACGGTCCTGGCCGGTCCGACCCAGCGGATCAGGCTTTCGTACCAGATCCCCATGCTCATGATGTTGTTGCCGGACAGGGTGCGATCGTGCCGCCAGTGCGCCGGCGAGTCCTGGTCCGGGAAAGCGCTGCCCGCGGCGATCCGGGCGTCCACGGCGATCACCTCGCCGATCTCGCCTGCGGCGATCATCTCCATGACGGTCGGATCGAAGGCGAAGGTCAGCGGCGCGGGTACAATCTGCGCCACCTGCCCCGGATGGGCCCGGGCCACGTCCAGCATGCGGTGGGCCTCGACGCTGTTCAGCGCCATGCGCGCCTCGCACAGCACGTGCTTGCCCGCCTCCAGCGCGGCGATGGTGATGGGCGCGTGCATGTAGGGCCAGGTGCCGATGCACACGGCATCCACCTGTTCATCGTCGATCACCGCACCCCAGTTCTCGGCAATTCGGGGAATGTTCCACTCCTCGGCAAACGCCTGGCTGGATTCCGGTGTGCGGTTGGCCACGGTGACCACCTCCACTCCGGGAATCGCCCGAAACCCGGGCATGTGGCGCTCCCGCATATTGCCACCAGCCCCGATCAGACCGACACGCAACGGCTGTTCTGTCATTGTTCTTTCTCCTCCTGTGGGCGGACGCCGACATCGCTTTGCCGACTTGTCCATCGGACTATGGAAGACTGTACCTATTCTTGGAGCTATGCGCCGAGTTCAATGCCCGCCGACACAGGAACACGAGCGATGCTGCGACCGGCACTGGGCAAACCCTTGGTCTGCGCCTGCCTGCAAAGGTCTCGCCCATGCTGAGCCGCAGCACCCTGGAGCGCTATCAGGTCATTGCCTATTTGCTGGCCATCGCCATCGGGCTGCTCGCTGGGGGACTGTTCCCGGCTGGGGCCGGCCCGCTCGAGGCCGCAGTGTGGCCGATCTTGGGGCTGTTGCTGTACACCACCTTCACCCAGGTTCCGCTGACGCGGCTACGCCTGGCGCTCTCCAGCGGGCGGTTCCTGGCAGCGGCACTGCTGGGTAATTTCCTGGTCATTCCCCTGCTGGTACTGGGGCTCCTGCTGCTGGCGCCGGATGACCCGGCCATCCGACTGGGCTTGCTGTTGGTGCTGCTGGTGCCCTGCACGGACTGGTTCATCACCTTCTCCCACCTAGGGGGCGGCGACGCGCGGCATGCCCTTGCGTTCTCGCCGGTGAGCCTGCTGCTGCAACTGGTGTTGCTGCCGGTTTACTTGTGGCTTTTCCTCGACGTTGAAGTCTCCGCCAGCCTGGTGCAGCGGAACCTGCTGCTGGCCTTTTCCGGGCTTGTCCTACTTCCCCTTTTGGCAGCCTACGCCACCGAACGCTGGGCGGAACGCAGCCCCGCCCGCGAGCGGCTGGTGGACAGCCTGGGATGGTTTCCCGTGCCGCTGCTGGCGCTGGTGGTCCTGCTCATCGCCGCATCCCAGGCCGCAGTCGTGATGGCTTCCATCGGTCTGCTGGCCCAGTTGTTGCCCATATTTGTGGGCTTCCTTGTCATCGCCGCACTGCTTGCCAGATTACTCGCCCGCCTGTTGCTGCTGCCAACCTCCCAGGGCCGCGTGCTCGCGTTCAGCTTCGGCACACGCAACTCCTTCGTTGTGCTTCCGCTGGCGCTGGCGCTACCGGCCTCCTTTGAACTGGCGGTCGTGGTGATCGTCATGCAATCGCTGGTGGAACTCCTGGGCATGGCGGCCTATCTGTGGTGGATACCGAAACACCTGTTTCCCGACTGACCAGACCGCCCATTCCATGACACCTCCATAGCCCAAACGGGTTAGTGGACTAATCCATCTGGGGTATCCCGCCTTTACATCCCTCGCGCCCGGTCTATACGGTGGACCCGATCATGACATTAGGGAAAAACACGATGACTACCAACGTTCAACGGAAGCTTCCCTTTCTGGCGCTGTGTTCCGGCGTATTCTTCAGCACGGTCCTGCTGACCGGGTGCCTCAGTGGATCGGACGGATCTGACGGATCGGATGGTGCCGATGGCGCGGCCGGAGCTGACGGCACCGATGGCGAGCCGGCTGGACCGGTTATCGCCAATATCTCCACGGTGGGCGCGCCGATCCTCCCGGGCGGGCAGGTACAGGTGTCCGTCTCGGCCAGCAGCCCGTCAGGCGAACCGTTGAGCTATGAATGGAACATCCCGGACGGCTGGACGGGAGACGACAGCGGCGACAGCCTGCTGGTGGTCACGGCGCCGGAGGACCAGGCCGCGAAGGCCGAGTTGAGCGTTGAGGTCAGCGACGGGGAGCGCACCCGCAGTGCCCACGTGATGCTGGCCACCCGCGGCCCGGCTATCGAGGATTGGTCTGCCGACGTGCCGGACGACGAACCGCTGGGCCCGGGAGACACCCTGGCCCTCACCGTGGACGCCTACAACCAGGATGGCACGGCACTGCGCCACCATCCCACCATTGGCGGCAAGCGCTTTGCGGATCGGGCGGACACGTGGAGCTGGTTCATTACCCCCAGGGCCATGGGCGGCATTTACCGCTGGGAGTCGGTTGTTGAAGACCCCAGCGGGCTGACAGCCCGCGCGGGGCAGAACGTCAGCATTCAGGGGGCCTCCGCCTGGCCCGCCTACGGCGGAAACCGTCAGCGTTCCGGCCATACGATCAGCCCGAATGCGGATACCGCGGAAGGCGATATCCGCTGGGATCGGGACGCGGGGTTAAATTTGGCATATCTGGCCGTTAACAGAACGACTTTGGGGGCTGATGATAGCGTCTACGTGGTTGAGCGACGCGGCGCCCTCGCTGCCCTGGATGCAGCGGACGGTGCTAGGACGGTCATCTTTGACAGTGACAGCACTTCGAACCGGATCTCGAATGCTGTTGCGGTCGGTGCCGATGGCACGCTTTACGCGGGCACCCTGGACGGTCGGGTGCTGGCCATTGACCCGGATCCGGACATGGAGCCGGAAGAGAACTATCGCGTTATCTACCAGGCCGATGACGAAATCACCACCAGTCCGGCTATTGGCGCGGATGGCACCGTGTTTGTTGGCTCAAGCAATCATAGTGTCTATGCGCTGAACCCGGATAACGACAAAAAATCCTGGCGGTTTGCAGCCGATGACCAGATTCACGAGGGTCCGGCACTGGGGCCGGATGGCACTGTCTACGTGGGCTCGGATGATGGCCATGTCTATGCCCTGAGTCGGGATACCGGTGAACCCGCCTGGCAGTTTGAAACCGATGATTCCTTGGGCAGCTCGCCCGTCGTGAGCGGGGACAACAGGGTCTACGTGGTTTCGGACGCCCCAACGGTATACGCGCTGGACGCCGTGGATGGAAGCAAGCACTGGAGTCACGAATTCCCCCAGGGTTCAGGGAGCACGCCCGCGCTGTCTGCAGACAACGCGACGTTATACGTGATGCCCAGCAGCCACGACACGCTCTACGCCCTGCATACCGCAGACGGTACCGAGAGCTGGCGACACACCGGGCTGGATACCCCATCAGGCGATGACCGCGCGTTGCGCATATCTCCCACGTTAGGAGCAGACGGAACGGTCTACCTGGCGGACACCGATGACCTTTGGGCGCTGAACCCCGACACCGGCAACATTATCTGGCGTGAGGACTCACCTGGTGCCGGGACTCCGGCCGTGGGTAGCGATGGCACCGTTTATGTCGTTCAAGCGGAATTCATTTCCCCCGTCGCGATTGCCGTAGAATAGGGAAGAGTCTTGGCAACAGCAGATCAACCGCTGCTGCACCACGTCGGCCATCACCCGCAGGCCGCGGGCGCTGACATCGTGGAGACGGACCGCTGCCAGGACGGCGGCGTCCACGCCCTCGTCGTCGTCCGGCGGCAATGCGCAAGCGTCGGTCTGCTTCAGCCAGTCGGGCCGGTATTCGCAGTCCGGCTCGGAGGGGAACAGCGCCACGTAGCCGATGCGGGATTCCACCAGGTCCTGGAAGAAGTGCGAACCGAAGGACAGGTCGGGCACCATGCCGGCGCCCAGTTCCGCCACTTCCACCAGCACGCTGATGTGGTTGATGTCCGAGAAGCGGACCGGGACGCCCAGGTCCGCGCTGCTGGTGCCCCAGCGTCCGGGGCCGATGAGCAGCGTCGGACAGTGTTCCCGATCCGCCATGCCGCGGTTCAACCGCCCGATCAGCCGGGCCACGGCATGCTTCCGGGCAGTGCTGAGGGCGCTGTAGGCCGGACCATCCACATGAATGACACGGGCAATGGGCAGGTCCATGTTGCCGCCCATGAAGTGCCCTTGGGTGGCGAAGTACAGGTGCTCGGCTGCCACCTGTGGCGGCAGCTGCACCTGCACGGACGGCCCCAGCGTGGCCAGCGGGCGGCATTGCACCAGGTTCAGCGCGGGCCCGCCGGCATCATCCAGGTGCACGGTGAATTCCACGTCCACCGGATGGGCATAGGCCCGTTCCAGCGTCTTGAGCATGGCCTGGGCGCGGTCGACGAACGCCGCATTGTCCAGTAGCGGCGCGAAACTCAAGCGCCACACGGGCTGGTCATCCCCCAGTTCCCGAGCGCGCCGGGTGGCCTCCCGATCCTGCTCGGCAAGCCACTGCAGCGGCAGATCCGGTGCCTCACGCACCAGTTGCCGCAGCGACACGGCCTGGTGCCGGTTTTCCGCCACGTCCAGCACGTCCACGGTGTGCTGGGCATAACGCCAGGCATCCTCGCGGTTTCGGAACGGGCGCTTGCGCGGCTGGTCCAGCGCGGCCACGCAGGCATGGTCCCCTTCAATGCGGTCCACGGCCCGGGTACCCAGCCCCATGACCAGGCGCAGCATGCCAGCCTGGGGGTCCATGCTGGAATCCCAGACAAAGGTGTTCCAGGAAACACCCACGCCCGCGGCGTCCGGCAGGTAATAGCGGCCATGGTAGCGGCCATTGACCCGCTGAAGCAGCAGCGCCATGGGCTCTTCCTGGTCGGCCAGGCCGCGCTGGCGGCGGTAGTTGAGCGCATCCTCGCTCATGGTGGATGCGTAAACACGGCGGATGGCGTCCTCAAGCTGCGTCAGCCGTTCCTCCGGGCTGCCCTGGTTCACGCAGAAAACGCTTTCGTACTTGCCGGCAAAGGCATTGCCGAAGCCGTCCTCCAGCAGGCTGCTGGAGCGCACCAGGATCGGATACTGGCCGTAGTGATCCAGCATGCGCTCCAGTTCCAGGCGAACCTCGGGCGGCATCTCGCCATGCAGCATGTCCTCGCGCAGGGCGCGGGCCTCCTCCAGGTAGCCGGCCTCGGTGCGCTGGCGCATGACCCGCGGCCACCAGCCGTTGTGTACCAGGTAAGCGTAATAGACGTCGGAACCCAGGTAGTGGGAATCGTGGGGCTCCAGGGCCTCTTCCCAGCGCTGCGCATCCTCGTGCAGCAGGATCTGCCGCGCCACCAGCATGCCCACGGCCTTGCCGCCGATGTAGCCGCTGCCCACCATGCGCCCCCGGATCGACAGCAGTTCCTCCAGGCCCAGGTAGCGCCGCGCCAGGTCCAGCATGCGGGGATCGCGGCTGATCAGTACCTGCAGAATCTGCTCCTGGACGTCCGCCCGGCTTGCCGGCTCCGCATCGGCCATCACTGCTTCCGAGGCGGCCAGGAACAGCCGGTCCCAGTAGTCCAGCAGGCGTTGCTGGCTTTCCTGCCGGTGCTGCTGCTCCAGCTGGGCCTGCAGCCGGGTGGCCTCGCTGCTGTCCACCACGGGCAGGAACTGGTCGCCCCGTTGCCGGTGGGGCAGGAACATGGTGGGCGACTGGCGCCGCCACACCTTCACCGGCTGCACTTGCATCTCGTCCGCGGCGCGACGCACGTCGATCAGCACCTGGGTGGTCTCGCGGATGCGCGACAGGGTGATGTGGGAGTGGCTCTGCGGATGCAGGGCGAAATAGGCCACGGTATCCAGCTCGAACAGGTAGGGGCAGACCACGCGAAAGAAATTGCCCACCATGTGATCGGTGGCCCAGGCGCCCAGCAGGTCCGACAGGCAGTCGCAGACGTAAAAGGCGCCGCGGCCGTAATCGGTGATGAGCTGGTAGACGTGGCGGGTGAACGCCTCGAAGCCGCGCAGCGCGTCCACGTTGACGATGCGCACGCCAGGCCCGGCCTCCACCAGCGGCGCGTGCTGACCATAACGCAGGTAGACGATGGAACGGCGCTGAGCAATGGCCGCTTCCACGAAGGGCTTAACGAAGCGCTGGTAATCAGCGATGTCATCCACCCGCCAGACCACGTTGTCGCCGATACGCAGTCCGTCCAGCACCGTGTCCAGCCCGGCAACCCCCGTGGACACCCATTGCTCCTTCTCCGCTGCATCACTCATCGCGCCCGTCGCTCCAGGACCGCCTGCACGTCAGCCCGGGCCCGCGCCAGCAGGGCCTGGGTGTCCACCGTTTCCAGTACCGCCTGCACGGCGCGCTTTGGGCCGCCCGGGCCCCAGGAGCTGCCGTTGCGGAAGTAATCCTCGGCCACGCGCCCCAGAATCCAGGTGCTGGCATACCCCACCGCCCCCTGCGCGCTGGCAGTCAGCGCGGTGGAAAGGCCGCCGCTGCCGAGCTTCAATGCGGACGAGAACAGGCCCACGGTCCACAGGCTGCCCATCAGCGCACCCAGTTGCGTGATGATCACGGCAAGCAGGCGCCAGGATTCCCGGCGGGTGACCGGCAGGCCGTAGATACGCCCCAGGTGGGTGATCAGGGCGGCATCCAGCGCCGCGGCCGCCGCCAGATCCGCTGCTGGAACAGGGTTCAGCGCCACGGCAACGCCCTTGGCCAGCGCATAGTTGTCGGTGACCCGCCGGGCCATATCCCGGCGCAGAATGGTGATCCGCTCGGCCACCTGGTCGCTCAGGCGACTGGCGAGCAAGCCCGCGTTCATCGCCACCAGCGCCTGGCCCTGCCCGTCAACC
>SLCE01000138.1 GCA_007125985.1 Ectothiorhodospiraceae bacterium
CGATACACACGCCGGAGATAAACAACCTGTACACCGGATAACGCAGGTTGTCGGTGAGCACCAGTGAATACCGCAGCGATTCCGGGATCGGAACGCTGTGCACATCATTACCCCAGATGATGCTCTGCAGGGCGTTAAAGATCAGGATCAGCCCGAAGGTCAGCAGCACCTGATCCAGATGGGCCCGTGCGTACAGGTGCCGGATCAGGAACCGCTCGATAAGGATGCCAAGCACCAGCGCGATGGGCAGCGCAAGAATGATGGCAAGAAACAGGTTGCCCACCATCGATGTGATCCAGAAGGCCAGGTAGGCACCCACCATGTAGAGCGCGCCGTGGGCCAGGTTGATGATGTGCATGATCCCGAAGATCAGGGTCAGCCCGCTGGCAATCAGGAACAGCAACAGGCCGTACTGGACACCGTTCAGTGCCTGGATGAGAAACAGTGAAAGGTCCATGGAATGCTCCAGCGCTGATGGCGCGGTCCGGTCAAATCGGCCGGGCGGTCAGTCAGACGCCCGGCCGAAACGGCGATGGGCTCAACTCACATGTTGCAGCCGCGCGCCGGGTCCTCCAGCGCTTCCGCGGCGATGTCGATCACCACGTTCTGACCGTTCTGCACCTCGCGCAGGTAGATGTTCTGGATCGGATGCTGCGCATTGGAGAAGTGCCAGGGGCCGCGCGGGCTGTCCGGAAACTCCACCTCACGCATGGCCTGGAGCAGCGCATCCCGGTCGCTGGTGTTGCCATTGACCGCTTCCATCGCACGTACCAGCAGGATGCCGGTGTCATAGCCCTGTACCGCGTAGATGTCGGCATCCATGTCGAACTGTTCTTCGTAGGCCTGCACGAAACGCTGGTTGTACTCGTTATCAAGTTGAGTGGAGTAGTGCAGGGTGGTGAGCACGCCTTCCGCCGCGTCGCCCTGGGCATGCAGCGTGCCGTCGGTGAGGAAGCCGGAACCGGTCAGCGGAATGGTCTCGTTGAGGCCTGCGCTGGCGTAATCGCGGACGTACTGCACGGCGCCGCCTCCGGCGAAGAAGGAGAACACGGCGTCAGGGCGCAGGGAGGCGACTTCAGCGAGTTGGGCCTGGAACTCCACGTCCGGGAACGGCACGTAGATCTCGCGGATGACCTCGCCACCGGCTTCCTCGAAGCCCTGCTTGAAGCCGGCCACGGATTCCTGCCCGAAAGCATAACGCCAGGCCAGAGTGACCATGCGCTCGTATCCGCGCTCATAGGCTGCCTTGCCCATGGGGTAGGCGGTTTGCCAGGAGCTGAAGGACGTGCGGAAGATATTGGGCGCGCACAACGGGCCTGTGGCAGCGTCGAAGCCGGCATTGGGGATGATGGTGGGAACGCCTTCCTCGCGCGCCACGCGCACCATGGCCGTGGCCACGCCGGAATGCACGGTACCAATCAGGAAGTCCACCCGTTCGCCGGAAATCAGGCGTTGGGCGTTCTGTGTGGCGCGGCTGGGGTCGGACTCGTCGTCCACGGTGACAATCCGCACCTCGCGGCCGCCGAGACGGTCGCCGTTTTCCTCAATGGCCATCGTGATACCGTTGGTGATGGCCTCGCCGAGCTGGGCAAAAGTCCCGGTGTAGGGCAGCATCAGGCCCACTTTCACCGGGTCCGAATCGGCAGCTGCCGACCCGGAAAAGGCCAGGCCGGCGGCGACGAGCCCGGCGGTCACGCCGGACCGTACTTTCGTAAAACAGGACTTGGGTGTGGTTTTCATGGTTTCTCCTCCGGGTGTTGCCAGCAAACGCCCGATCGGGCGATGCCTGCGTTCATCCAGTTAACGGATGACTTTTAGTTCATTTATTTTTTCTGAAGTGTCGCTGTTGCGGCGCTATATTGCAACAACGATACTTGATGTCAGCATTAAACAAGCGCTGAATTCCTTTTTAATTCTTTGTTTTTCAATATTCTATTGCATTCTGTTATATAGTGCGTGATCCGTTCCCGTTTGCCATCGGGTATCGGTGTCGCGGCCATGCCTTCTTCGGTTCGTACCACAACGCACACATAACGCCCTTCCAGTACCCGTTCACCGGTGTCGGCCTTGTGGCCGTATACCTTGAAGGTCAGGGACGAGGTGCCAGGCTGCTCGACGAGTACCTGCACGTCCAAAATGTCGCCCGGGACAAGAGAGCTGAAGATGTCGGTTTCCACCCGCACGAACGGGGTTCCCCGCTGTTGCTGTGTGTTCATGTGAAACCAGTCCTCGCCCCAGATTTCCCGGAACCAGGCTTCGATGCCCGCCATGGCGAATTCGAAGAACCGGACCGTGTATGCGATCCGCGCGGCGTCGGTGTCCGACCAGCCGATACGCCGCCGATGGGTCACCGGAAGTCGGGACACCAGGTCGAATTCAGTAGGTCTCGACATGGAAACGTCCGCTCTCACGCATGGTCGGTCGCAGCATGGTCCAATCCAAGCCGTGGTGCCGACAGATGTCCGCGAGGGCCTCGTCCACGCCCTGTTCCATGCCCTTGAGGCCGCAGATGTAAATATGGGTGTTCTCATCCTGTAACAGCGCGGCCACATCGCCGGAGCGTTGGCGCAGACGATCCTGGACGTATTCCCTTGGCGAATCGGGTAGGCGCGAGAACACCAGTTCTTTGTCGATCAGGCTGTCCGGCAGTTTTTTCAGTGGCCCGTGATAGGGCAGTTCGCCGGGTGTGCGGGCGCCGAAGAACAGCAGCAGTTTGCCCGGTGCGCCGGGGCTGTTGCGGCGTCGGCGCTCGGTCATGGCTCTGAACGGAGCCGACCCGGTGCCGGTGCAGATCATGATGATGTTGGCTTCCGGATGATTCGGCATCAGGAACGTGCCGCCAAACGGGCCGGTTACTTGCACCTCATCGCCGCGCTTGAGATTGCACAGGTAGTCGGAGCACACGCCGTAGCGGGTCTCACCTTCCACCTCGTAGCGTTCCCGCTTCACCGTCAGGGCCACATTGTTGTGATTTGGCCGCTCTCCGTCGCGCGGGCTGGCCACCGAGTATAGGCGGATCATGTTGGGCCGGCCTTTTTCGTCGTTTCCGGGCGGCACGATGCCGATACTCTGGCCTTCCAGAACCGGAAAGGCCTGGTTGCCGAATTCCAGCACGATATGGTGGATTTCCGCTTCGGCCTCACGGGCGGCCTGGTCTTTGATCTCGACGGCGAGGTGCGCGAAACCGACCGGCCCCTGTATGCCTTCACG
>SLCE01000132.1 GCA_007125985.1 Ectothiorhodospiraceae bacterium
CACTGTTACTTGTATTGGGTGCGGGGCTGGCGGGCTGTAATTCCAGCAGTTCCGGTAGCAGCAACGGCAACGATATCGTCAACGGGGATGATGACCCGGATATCGGCGACAACGGCAATGGCGGATTCGACGATTCCGACGTGCCCGATGAGGGTGACGTGCCGGATGAGCCGGTATTGCTCGACGAGGACAACGTGCAGCTTGCCGTCAGTTTGGTGTTCGGGCCGCGTCTTTGGAATTCCTTCACATTCCTCGGCGACGCGGTTGGCGTTTCCCTGGCCATTCTGGAAGACCCGAATCGGACTGCTGGTGAACAGTTCGACTGTCCCGGCGGCGGAACGGCAACGATTGAAGCGTCGGGGGATCCGGAAACAGGCACCTTCACCATGGATGCTGTCTATGATGAGTGTGCGTTTCCGGACGCGACTGAGCTTGCGTTTGGTTTAGAGGGAATCACCCTCGACGGCACGCTTGATGTTGTCCTGACCGGTGATCAAGCCAATCAGACCACCACGGAAACGGAGGACGTTTCCCTTGTGCTCCGGTATGGGAACGGGGTTGCCGTGGGGCTGGTTGGCGAGCGAGAGCTCGTGGACGCGGAAAGTGACGATGGTGATAACACCGTCGCCAGTTTCGATGTGTCCACCACGGAGGACGAACTCGGTTGGGCTTGGGCATGGAACCTGGAAGATGGTGTGGTCCAATCTTTTGGGCTTATCGGTGGCCGTTACTGGGGCGATGCCGTGCGTGACGGTGACGGGAATCTAAAATCCACCACCCTGAAGATTGAGGGGCGTTGGTATACCTCGTTACTTGAGGGTGGCTACTTCGACGTCGAGACGACCAAGCCCCTATTTGCGGAGGTTGGCGGGCCTGCCGACCTGGAAGCAGGCACCGACGAGCAGCCTGAGCGACGCGATTGCTGGGATAGCGGTGTCGTCGTGCTCAAAGGGCAGGTGGATGTGGATATTGGGTTCGGCGAGAATGCTTTGATGGGAGACCAAGTCACTGTGTCCAGCCCGGCGGGTCTGACGAAGCAGTTCCCTGACTGCGAAGCATTCAGCGATTGGGTGTCCGGCAACGAATAGGTGAAGTCCGCCGGGGCGCTGTGCGCCCCGGCGTTTGTAACGGTCGTCAGTCCCCGTTCTCCACCAAATCCTTGTACGCCCGCCAACTGGCATGACCCAGCACCGGAAGCGCCACGGCCAGGCCGATCAGGCCCATGGCCAGGCCGGCGAAGGTCACCGCGCTGAGAATCACGCCCCACAGTAGCATGGGCTTGAAGTTGTGTTTCACCACGGCGAGGCTGGTGATGGCCGCTTCCAGCACGCTGGTTTCCGGTTTGTCCAGCAGGCGCGGCACGGAGACCACGCTGAGTGCGAAGGCGGTGAAAGCCAGCACTGCGCCGATGGCTGAGCCGACGATGATCAGCCCCACACCGGTGCCGGACTGCAGCAGTTCCGTGTACACCAGGCTGGTCTCCACGGCGGGAATGCTGACACCGAAGAACAGCGCGAACAGCAGCGTGGCGAAGCGGATCCAGGCCAGCAGGAAGATCATCAGCAGAACGCCCATCAGCGCGATCTGCGTGGCATTGCGCCGCCAGACGAACAGGGCCTGCCCGAGAGAGGGCGTGCCTCCCTGGTCCAACTCCCGGCTCATGTCATAGGTGCCCACCGCCACCAGCGGCCCCATCAGCATGAACCCGGCGAATAGCGGAAGCAGCCAGGAACCCTGGTCCGCCATCCACAGCCCGATGACCAGAATCAGGCTCAATACCACCCAGATGATCCCGTAACCGATGCTCGTTCCCGGGCAGCGGGTCAGGTCTTTCCATCCGGCCTTCAGCCAAACCCAGGGCTGGTCCATCGTCACCTTGTGGATCGTGATGGGCTTGTCATTGCCCAGATCCAGTTTTGCCGTTGCGGCAGCTCCCATCTGCGTCTCCTCCCTGCGGGGTTCTGATTATTCAATGCTTAGCATACGTCAAGGTCTTGCGCCTGTCCCGGCTACCAGGCATCGATCATGGGCCGGCGGCGGCCGTGGCGCGGGCCGGGTTGGCGGGCTGACTTCAAGCCCCGCAGCACCCAATGACGGGTGTCTGCCGGGTCGATCACCGCGTCGATCTCCAGCGACACCGCCATGCTCAGTGCCTTGCCGCGTTCGTAGGCTTCTGCAACCAGTTTGTCGAACAGCGCCTGCTTCGCCGCCTCGTCGCCGGCAGCGTCGATTTCCTTGCGGTAGGCCAGCCGAACGGCACCTTCCAGCCCCATGCCGCCGAACTCGCCCGTGGGCCAGGCCGCGTTGAACACCGGCGCGTGGAAGGAGCCGGCGGTCATGCCCATGGCGCCCAGACCGTAGCCCTTGCGCAACACGATGCTGAATACTGGTATCTGCAGGCTCGCCGCGGTGACGAACATGCGGCTGGTGTGGCGCACCAGGCCGGTTTTCTCCGCCTCCGGGCCTACCATGAAGCCAGGGGTGTCGCAGAGGCTGAGCAGGGGCAGGTCGAAGGCGTCGCAGAGCTGCATGAAGCGCGACGCCTTGTCAGCGCCGTCGGCATCGATGGCACCGCCCAGATGGCGTGGGTCGTTGGCGATCACCCCCATGGGCCGGCCCTCGATGCGGATGAAAGCGGTGATCATGCCGGGGGCGAAGCGCGGCCGCAGTTCCAGCACGCTGTCGGTGTCGGCCAGCGTGTTGAGCAGGGCGCGCGCATCGTAGGAACGCAAGCGGTTCTCCGGAATGGCATTGCGCAACAGGCGCTGGTCGGCGCAGGTCCAGTCGGGTAGCCGCCCCTGGAAGTAACCCAGCAGCTGCTTGGCCACCGCCGTGCCCTCGGCCTCGTCCTCCACCAGGCAGTCCACCACGCCGTTGGGCACCTGCACGTCCATGGGGCCCACCTCCTCGGGCGCATAGACGCCGAGGCCGCCGCCCTCGATCATGGCCGGCCCGGCCATGCCCAGGCTGGCATTGCGGGTGGCGATGATCAGGTCGCTGGAACCGGCGAACACGGCGTTGCCGGCAAAGCAGCGGCCGGACACGATGGCGATGCGCGGCGCCAGGCCGGTGAGACGGGCGTATTGCAGAAAGCTGGGTTGATCCAGCCCCGCCACTTTGGTGGCGTTGTCGGTGTCCCCCGGGCGGCCGCCGCCGCCCTCGGTGAAAAAGATCACTGGCAGCTCCTGCTCCTCGGCCACCTGAAGCAC
>SLCE01000161.1 GCA_007125985.1 Ectothiorhodospiraceae bacterium
TGTGCGGCTCGCCGGCACTGAGTATCATGGGCTCCAGCCCCTGGCGGAGTTGCTCTTCCACCAGCATCAACAGCATACGCTCGGCTCCGTACAGTCCACCGCTGTCGATCAGGTGCAGTATCCGCAGGCCCATGGCTTATCCCTTGCGCGGCGTCCAGACGGCTTTCCGTTCGCCGCGCACGTAGGCGGCGAATGCCCTGGCACAGGCCACATTCAGCAATGTGAAGTAATACGGCACGGTCTGCCAGACCGATGCGGTGCCTCCCGATCGTGTCGCGCGATGCCCCTGCCATGCCAGCACATAGAATGCGATCTGGCCCACGGCGGCCAGCAAGTAGAGCATGCCGTCGTTCAGCAGAATCAGGCTGGTTACCGCCAACAGGGCGAGCGGCACAAACGCCAGATAGCGCAGCAACTTGTGGGAGATGAGTTGCAGGGCAAACAGCCCGTGGCGGGCGGGGTTCATCAGGTGGGCCATGTCGTTCAGCGCCCATAGGGCGCGCAGGGTGACCCGCACGCGCATGGCGAATTCGCTGTCGCTGTCATCCAGCGCGGGCTCTTTGAGGATGGCTGTGGGCTCGTACACCACCCGGTAGCCCTGTTCGGCCACTTCCAGCGGTTGCACGAAATCGGGCAATTGCTCGGGCCGCAGTGGTGTGAACAGGGCCTTGCGCATGGCATCGATACCGCCGTCCACGCCCACGATGGAGCCCACTGCGGTTTCCTGCTCCCGCAGCCAGTTCTCAAAGCGCATGTAGGCGCTGCAGCCGTCGCCCACCAGAGAGCCGTCGGCCTGGGTGTAGACCATCTTGCCGGTAACGTAGCCCACCTCTGGGTCGTCAAAGTTGGCCACCAGGGCAGCCAGCGCATCGTCGGCCCAGAGCGAGTTGGCGTCCGCGAAGGCCAGAATCTCCCCCTGGGCCTGGGCGGCCAGGGTGTTGATGCCGGCGGTTTTTCCCTGGCGCGGCGTCTGACGGACCAAGTGGATCGGCACCGTGCTCTCCGCAGCAACACGTTGCACGATGGCGTCGGTTTCGTCGCTGGATTCATCCGACACCACGCGGATTTCCAGCAGTTCAGACGGGTAATCCAGTGCCAGTTTGTTGCGCAGGCCCGCCTCGATGACCGCGGCCTCGTTGTGGGCGGGGATCAGGATGCTCACCGATGGGCGGTGTGCAGGGTTTTTACGAACGCGCCGCGGTGATAGCGATAACAATGCCATTAGAGCCGGGTAGCCTACGTACACGTAGCCTACAAGCAGCAGCGACAGCCAGAAGAGTGCCTCGAACACCTGATGCCCCCTGTTTCCGTTTCCCTGGCGGAAGGCCATGGGTTCCCCGTCCGTTTCCCCGGGTGCGTGCCTGCAGCGACGGGAAGAGCGGCAAGGCTTGTGGTCGATGGTAGCAGGGCGGATGATAGGTCACTATCAGGACGTTACTGCTGCAGGGAGTGGCACCCGCAATGCCCTGGATCGGATTGCTCAGCTACGGCCTCTGTGCCGTGGGGTTCGGTGCGCTGTCCGTTCTCCTGCTGGTTAACTGGCGCGGCGGACGGGAGGCCGGGTTGCTGCTGGCCGCCTCACTCGCCACCGTGGTCTGGGCCGGGCTGATGGCCTGGTTCGCCTATGCGGGCACCATGGTCGTCGTGGTGCTGGAGTTGTCTGAGCTCGTGCGCACGGCCCTGTGGTTGCTGTTCCTCGGCGTGCTGCTCGCGCCTCTGGCAGCGGGAAACCGGTGGCTGCGACTGGTGCGGGCTATTGCGGTGGGGTGGGTGCTGATTGCCATGGCCCTCACAGCGATGGCTGCATTTGCGACTGCCGGGCGCGGTGGGCCAGGCGCAGGTGGGCTTCACTTCGGTTTCGTGATCGCCGGGCTCGGGCTCGGCCTTCTGGGGCTGGTGCTGGTGGAGCAGCTTTACCGCAACCTGCCACCGGAGCGTCGGTGGGCCATGAAGTTCCTGTGCCTGGGCCTTGCGGTACTGTTCGGTTTTGATCTCTACCTGTATTCCGACGCCCTGCTGTTCAGGCAGTTGGATGTGGCCATCTGGCAGGCGCGGGGGGCGGTGCAGGCGCTGGCCGTGCCCCTGTTTGCCGTGGCGGCGACCCGGAATCAGACGTGGGCCGTGCCCGTGTTCGTGTCGCGCCATGTGGCATTCCATACCGCGGTCATACTGGCCGCCGGCGGCTATCTGATTCTGATCGCGCTGGGCGGATACTACATCCGGGATTTCGGCGGTAGCTGGGGACAGTTCGCCCAGATCGTGCTACTGGCGGCTGCGGTGATTGGGCTGGTGGTGGTGTTCGGCTCCAGCGACGCACGGGCGCGCCTGCGCGTCTTTCTCAGCAAGCATTTTTTCCGCAACAAATACGATTACCGTGAGGAATGGCTGCGCCTGACCAATCGCCTGGCGGATGAGGACGACGGTCTCACGCCGTATGAGCGCGCGGTCCGGGTGGTGGCGGATATCGTGGGCAGCCCGGCCGGATTGATCTGGCGCCGGCGCCCGGAGGAGGGCGTTTTTGAGGTGGTTGGCGGCTGGCGCACAAGCGTCCCGTCCGATAGGACCATCGCCGAAACGGATTCCTTGCCCGTGTTTCTGCGTGAGCGTAAATGGATTATCGATATGGAGGAATACCGCAGCCAGCGCCCGCGCTACGGCGCTCTCGACTTACCGCCTGTTGTTGCTGGAGAGGAGCGTGCCTGGGTGATTATCCCCCTGCTGCACCAGGAGGAATTGACCGGGTTCATTCTGCTGTTGCGCCCTGATGTGAATACGGAAATCACCTGGGAGGACCGGGATCTGCTCAAGACCCTGGGACGCCAATTGGCCGGTTACCTGGGGCTACACGAGAACGCACAAGCATTGTCGCAGGCACGCCAGTTCGAGGCCTTCAACCAGCTCACCGCTTTCCTCATGCACGACCTGAAGAATCTCATCGCACAACAGTCGCTGGTGGTGAAGAATGCCGAGAAACATCGTCACAACCCGGCTTTTATTGATGATGCGATGGAGACCATCGGCAGTTCGGTTGCGCGCATGGAAAGGCTGCTTGAACACCTGCAACGCAGCCAGCGGCGCGGGCTGGTGGAGCGAGTGAGCGTGGAGAAGCTGCTTGAGGCTGCCGCGGCCCGGTGCCGGGACCGTGAACCCCGTCCCGTCGTCGGCTTTGACGGCACGCCGGGTTTTGTGGAAGCGGACCCCGAGGAA
>SLCE01000090.1 GCA_007125985.1 Ectothiorhodospiraceae bacterium
CCGGACCAGAAACCGGCGGCCCGGGAACAGGTGTGCGGCGCGCTGCAGGCAGGCGGTTTCGGTCACCGGGAGGTGATTGTCCGCGTCAACAGCCTGGATACCTCCTGGGGCCAGGACGATCTGGAGGCCGTGGCGCAACACCCCCTTGATGCAGTGCTGCTTCCCAAGATCAGTGAAGTGGAGGATGTCACGCGAGCGCTGGAAGTGCTGGACCAGGCGGGCGCGCCAGAGGAGTTGGCGATCTGGATCATGGCAGAGACGCCGCTGGGCATTCTCAACATCCAGGACATCTGTCGTTCATCGCCACGACTGGAGGTTCTGGTCATGGGCACCTCCGATCTGGCGCGGGATCTACGTGTGCGCCATACAGCCGACCGGGTGGGCCTGCTGGCCGCCCTTTCCCGTTGCATGCTGGCGGCCCGTGCCTATGGCTTGGAGATTCTCGACGGCGTCTACCTGGACCTGCACAACGCGGAAGGCTTCCGCGATGCCTGCTTCCAGGGGCGGGATCTCGGCTTCGACGGAAAAACCTGCATCCACCCCACCCAACTGCAGGTGGCAAATGAGGTTTTCAGCCCCACACGGCTGGACGTGGAACACGCCAAGGAGGTGATTGCGGCCTGGAGGCAGGCCGAGGCCGAGGGACGGGGCGTGGTGGTGGTGAACGGGAAAATGGTGGAATCCCTGCACGTGGAGGACGCCGAGCGCGTTCTTCGTTTGCACGAGGCGATTGAGCAGGGACACAACCAAGGCTAACAACTCCGGGTTTGGTTGCCAACAGCCCGGCGTCGTTGCAGCCACCAAACCAACGCCAGCAGGGCCAGCGCCGGCAGGAAAAACCATCGGGAGTCCGGCCGCTCGGCCGGGGTCAGCACCTCGGTGATGCGCTGCCCATTGGCAATGCCCACACGGTCCGCCTGGCTGCCATAGCTGACACTCGACACCTGTACCTGCTCACCAAAGGCCATCACCAGCACGCCGGCCCCCTGCAACCGGTCAAAGCCATCACCCTCGTCATCCACGCGCAACATCACCAGGCGCGATACATCCCGCCCTTCACTGTCCATGCCTTCCACCCGGAAGCGCAGACGATCGCCGCCATCCAGCGCGCTCACATACTCCACGGCCTCATGCGCCGGCAAGGCATCAAATTCCGGCGCGACACGGTCCATCCAGTAGCCGGGGCGGAACAGGGTGAACGCGATGAGCAGCAGAGCCGCCACCTCATACCAGCGCGTACGCACCACGAAGTACCCCTGGGTGGCCGCCGCGAACACCAGCATGGCAATGGTGGCGCTGACAAAGGTCAGCACCAGATCCCAGGCGCTGTCGATACCGATCAACAGCAACTGCGTATTGAAGATAAACAGAAACGGTAGGGCCACCGTGCGCAGACTGTAGTAGAAGGCATGGATCCCGGTGCGTATCGGGTCGCCCCGCGCCACGGCGGCCGCGGCAAAGGATGCCAGCCCCACCGGCGGCGTCACATCCGCCATGATGCCGAAGTAGAACACAAACAGATGGACCGCAATCAGCGGCACCAATAATCCGGCCTGCGCTCCCAGATCCACCACCACCGGCGCCATCAGGCTGGCGACGATGATGTAGTTGGCGGTGGTGGGCAGGCCGAGGCCCAGCACCAGGCTGAGCACCGCCACCAGTATGAGCATCAACATCAGATTGCCGCCGGAAATCACCTCCACCACCTGCGTCAGCACCAGTCCAACGCCGGTCATCGCAACAGTGCCGACAATGATCCCCGCCGCCGCCGTGGCAACGCCGATGCCCACCATATTCCGCGCCCCCTGCACCATACCGTCCAGCAGATCCCGTACACCCTGCCAGGCGGCCTCCCCGTAACGGCCGCGGCGGCGTAACAGATTGAGCAAGGGCCGTTGCGTCAAGAGAATGAAGATCAGGAAACTCACCGCCCAGAACGCGGACAGGCCCGGCGACAGCCGTTCCACGATCAATGCCCAGATCAGCACCACGATGGGCAGGATGAAGTGCAGGCCGCTGTTGATGGTGGGGCCCGGTGCAGGGAGTACGTAGACCGGCTTGGACGGGTCGTCGTGCGGCAATTCCGGATAACGTGCGGCGTTCCACAGCAGCCCCAAGTAGCTTGCGAGCACCAGCACACCAATCATCACGTTGGCGGCCGGGCCAAAGACGGTGCGCGTCCAGCCGATACCGTAGTACACCAGGGCCGAGAGCACGATCAGCCCCACCAGCACCGTGGCAAAGGTGAACAGCTTTTGGTAAAGAGGCGTCACCACCCGCGGCGGAATGCCGCGCATGTCCGCCTTGAGCGCCTCCAGGTGCACGATGTAAAGCAGCGCGATATACGAAATGACCGCCGGCAGGAAAGCATGGCGGATCACCTCCAGATAGGTGATGCCCACATACTCCACCATCAGAAACGCGGCAGCCCCCATCACCGGCGGCATCAACTGGCCATTCACGGAGCTGGCCACTTCCACGGCACCGGCCTTCTCTGCCCGAAACCCGACTCGCTTCATCAACGGAATCGTGAACGTCCCCGTGGTGACCGTATTCGCAATCGACGAGCCGGAAATCACCCCGGTCATGCCCGAGGCCACCACCGCCGCCTTCGCCGGCCCGCCGCGCAGATGGCCCAACAGAGAGAAAGCCACCTGGATAAAGTAGTTGCCGGCACCGGCCCGATCCAGCAGCGCGCCGAAGAGCACGAACAGGAACACGAAACTGGTGGACACACCCAGGGCGATACCGAACACGCCCTCGCTGGAGAGCCAGAACTGGGACGCTGCGCGCGAGAACGAGGCACCCCGGTGGGCAATCAGGTCGGGCATGTACGGCCCGCCAAATGTATACACCAGAAACACCAGGGCAATCATGGCCAACGCGGGCCCCAGTGACCGCCGCGCTGCTTCCAGCAGCGTGATCATACCCACGCCGGCCACCATCAGATCCGCCAATACGGGCCGTCCGGGGCGGCCGGCAAGCTCTGTGTGGAAGAGGTAAAGATAGAAAGCCGAACAACCGGCAGCAATGGCCAGCAACCAGTCCAACAGCGGAATGCGGCGGGCATCCTTCTCCAGTATGCCGCCCAGCGCCACGGCAACCAGCGTCCCGGCCAGCACCAGCAGCACGGACACATGGGGCGTGCCCGGCAACGCCCGCCCCTGCCCCGAAAGCAGCGCAGCCCATAACGTCAGCGCCGCGAACACCAGATACAAAACCGGTGCGACGCCAAACCGCCCCTGGCTGCGCCGGCCGGGGAACAGCAGATAAACCAGCAACAGGGCGAAGGTCAGGTGAATGGCCCGGGCCTGTGTATCGGGAAACATCCCGAAGCCGACCATGAACGGCAACGGCGAGGCAATCCAGAGCTGGAAACAGGACCAGGCCAGTGCCACAAGGTAAATGAAGCGGGCGGTGAGCCCCTGTGGATGGCGCTCACCGCCCTCAAGGTTGGCCAGGCGCTTCGCGGCCTCGTCACCCGACAGCGTGTTCGATTCCGTCACGCACGCTCCCTCGACAGACTAGCCCTCCGGCCGGCGGAGCCGGAGGGTGGCCGCATCAGTCTTCCAGCAGACCCGCCTCACGGAAATACCGCTTCGCACCCTCATGCATCGGAGCGGACAAGCCCTCGCTGATCATCACCTCGGCTTCCAGAACGCCAAACGCGGGGTGCAGGCCCTTGAACATATCTAGGTTCTCGAACACCGCCTTCGTGACCTGGTAAACCACCTCTTCCGGTACGTCCGCCCGGGTCACAAAGGTGGCACCCACGCCGAACGTCTCCACGTCCGCGTCATGGTTCGGATACATCCCGCCAGGAATCGTGGCATCGAAGTAGTACGGGGTTTCGTTCACCAGCTTGTCCACCGCCTCTCCGGTGACCGGCACCAGCCGTGCATCGCAGGTCGCGATGGGCTCCTGGATAGAGCCCGATGGATGCCCCACCGTGAAAAGCACCACGTCAATGCGGTTGTCGCACAGCGCAGCCGCCTGCTCCCGTGATGGCAATTCGGAGGCCAGCGAGAAGTCATCCATCGTCCAGCCGTAGACCTCCATCAGGCGCTCCACCGTACCCCGCTGACCGGAACCGGGGTTACCCACGTTCACACGCTTGCCCTTGATGTCGTCAAAGCTGCTGATGTTTGCATCCGGCCGCGCCACAACAGTAAAGGGCTCCGGGTGCAGTGAGAATACCGCGCGCAGGTCCTCATTCGCGCCCTGATCCGCAAACTGATCCGTTCCGTTGTAGGCATGGTATTGCCAGTCAGACTGCACCACACCGAACTCCAGGTCGCCCTCGGCAAGCGCGTTCAGGTTGTAAATTGAGCCAGCCGTGCTCTCCGCCGAACAACGGATGCCATGCTCGCTGCGGCCGCGGTTGACCAGGCTGCAGATCGCCCCGCCTGTGGGGTAGTAAACCCCGGTCACGCCACCGGTGCCGATGGTGGTAAAACGTTGCTCAGCCTGCGCGGTACTGGCGAAGGCACCTGCTGCGATCAGCAAACCTGCGGCCGCCAGGCCCGCGATTCGGTGCACATTGTTCTGCGTCATGGTTACTCTCCATCCTCTACCGTAGTCCCTTCATACTAACCTTTCAGGCAACTCTGTCATGCTTCAGCGCAATGCAGGTCTGTGCGATTGGTTAAGGAGGCGCTGATCTATTCCCATAGTGCTCTGTGAATCCATTCGCGTGCGCTGACAAGGCGGCGTTCGCAGGCAATGTGGCCGGACACGCTGCAAAGCCTACAAACGACCACGCCGCGGCGCTGGCGCCGACCAGATAGGCTACCTGGCCTCAGAGTGTTACCCGGGCGCCCCTGTCGTCTTGGAACATTTCAGTTTCATGGTAGCTCGAAACAACCCCGAACCAATACCAGAGTTGGGCTGCAGGTGCCTGAGACACATTCTCGCGAGTTGATACGGCTCAGCGGACCCGTTACCGAACGCTCCGGTGATCTATGCGTACTGAGTCACCCGGACCTCGTTGGGTTTGCCCGAATCAACGCCTTTTCGGACTTCGTCACGGAGGGCATAAGGGCAAGGCTACAACTTTGGGCTGAATGAGGCAGCAGCGGTTTATCGCGGATGTCCCAAACTGCGCGGGCGCCGGAAGGGTGTGCCATGCTGAGATTGTATGTTCTGAATAGGTGATTCCGCCATCAAGGAGGGCAATCGGTATGGCACAAATGATGAAAGCCGCTGTATTCGTCGAACCCGGTCGGATCGAGATCGATGACAAGCCTGTTCCGGATGTGGGTCCGAACGACGCCCTGATCCGGGTAACCACCACGACCATCTGCGGCACCGACGTCCATATTCTCAAGGGCGAGTATCCGGTGAAAAAGGGTCTGACCGTCGGGCATGAGCCGGTCGGCGTGATCGAGAAGCTCGGTTCCAGCGTCACCGGATACTCGGAAGGACAACGGGTGATTGCCGGCGCCATCTGCCCCAGTTTTACCTCCTATGCCTGCCAGGACGGCTGCGCCGCCCAGGATGGAGGCCATACCGGACATGGCTACAAGCCGATGGGCGGCTGGCGCTTCGGCAATACCATCGACGGCGCCCAGGCCGAGTATCTGGTGGTCCCGGACGCCCAGGCCAACCTCGCGCCGGTTCCCGATGGTCTGAGCGACGAACAGGTACTGATGTGCCCGGACATCATGTCCACCGGATTCGCCGGGGCCGAAGCCGCCGGTATCCGCATAGGCGACTCGGTGGCAATCTTCGCCCAAGGGCCCATCGGACTCTGTGCCACAGCCGGTGCCCGGCTGCGCGGTGCCGGAATGATCATCGCCGTGGATGGTGTCGACGAGCGGCTAAACATGGCGAAACAGCTTGGCGCCGATGTCACCTTGGACTTCCGCAAAGTGGATGTCGTGGACGAGATCCTCAAACTCACTGGCGGGCGTGGTGTGGATGCCTCGATTGAGGCCCTTGGGCTGCAGAGTACCTTCGAGGCCGCACTGCGCGTCATCAAGCCCGGGGGCACACTGTCCAGCCTCGGTGTCTACTCCGAGGATCTGCAGATCCCCCTAGGCGCCTTTGCCGCCGGCCTCGGCGATCACAAGATCGTCACCTCGCTATGCCCGGGCGGTAAGGAACGCATGCGCCGCCTGATGCAGATGATCGACACCGGGCGCATTGATCTCGGCCCCATGGTGACGCATCACTATGGCTTGGATGACATTGCAGAGGCCTATGACCTCTTCTCTCATCAGCGCGACGGTGTTCTCAAGGTAGCGATCAGACCCGGTCAGTAAGTGGCGGTCCCTGGACTTCCCCCGGACGCGGCTACCGGCTTCTGGTTTTGCCCAGACGCTTGGCGTTCGCACGCGCGCGCCGGCGTACTGGCGCGATGCCCGCATTCAGAACACCCATCGCGGCGCTTTGGACTTGCTGCATGGAGTCGGCAAGCGATGGCCGACCACCGAACCAGGGGCTCCACCAGGACCGCATGAGCGAAAGCGTCAACGCCTGATTGGCATACAGCATCTGCCATGCCATGGCGTTCCAGGATTCCCCGAACGCGGCGACTTTTTCGGCGCCCATGCGGCGAAACTCGCCCCGATCCCGGGAGGTTGGATTGGCCCCGGAGGTAGCCATCCTGGCTACCCGATGCGCGATAACCTGAGGGACCGCAAGCGCAAGTGCCGCTGTCTGTGTGGCCATACGTTTTCTGCTTTGGCGTGTAGAAGTTGACATTACGTTGTCTCCGAAGAAGGAGTAGCACTCCTGACGAGGTGTGTGGCGCGCCGCCACGCATCGCGTGAGCGGGTCGGGATGCACGTGAAGCTAGCCCATTGATGGGGCGCGGTCGGTGCGGCGGCGCACGTAGGCTGGATGCCATCGCCGCGACGGAGAAATTGATCGAAATGCACGCGACGTTTCACAGTCGCTCCAGGGCGTCGTAGAGTGAAGGTAGAGTGCTTTTCCTTGGTTGCGGATACCGCGAGGAGAACAGCCGTGAACGAAACCCAGGGGCGCCGCCGGAAACGCAGCAACGGGCCGGACATCCATTTGAATCTGAATGTGCGCGGGCTGGGCCAGTCCGCGACCCTCGCCATCAATGAGCGCTCCGCCGCACTGGCCGCATCAGGTCATCAGGTCTACCGCTTCGGTCTCGGTCAGTCACCCTTCCCCGTTCCGGCGCCGGTGGAGGCGGAGCTGAAAAACAATGCCCACCAGAAGGATTACCTGCCGGTGCGGGGACTACGCAGCCTCCGGGAAGCTGTGGCGGATTTTCATCGCCGCACCCAGGGCGTGGAGTTCACCGCCGATGATATTCTGATCGGACCCGGCTCCAAGGAACTGATGTTCATCCTACAGCTGGTCTACTACGGGGACTTGGTCATTCCCACGCCGAGTTGGGTTTCCTATGCGCCACAGGCGCACATAATCGGCCGCCAGATCCGCTGGGTGGAAACCCGGGCGGAGCATGATTGGCGGCTGTTGGCCGAAGACCTGGAAACGCTGTGCGAGCGCGATCCGACGCGACCACGCATCCTGATTCTGAACTATCCGAACAACCCCACGGGCGACAGCTATACCGCCGACGAACTGCGCGGGCTGGCGGCCGTGGCGCGCAAATACCGTGTGGTTCTTCTGTCGGATGAAATCTACGGTGAAGTGCATCACCGTGGCCAACACGTCTCGGTGGCCCGCTATTATCCGGAAGGCACCATCATCAGCAGCGGGCTGAGCAAGTGGTGTGGAGCCGGAGGCTGGCGGCTGGGCACGTTCGCCGTCCCGCACAATCTGCATTGGCTGCTGGACGCCATGGCCGTCGTGGCCAGCGAAACCTTCACGTCCACTGCGGCCCCCATCCAGTACGCCGCCGTCAGGGCTTTTCAGGGCGGTACTGAGATAGAGACGTACCTGCAGCGATCCCGGCGCATTCTGCGCGCGCTCGGTGGGCATTGCTGGAAACGCCTGCGCAAGGGGGCACGGCTCACCCTGCCGCGCCCGAAAGGCGGGTTTTACCTGTTCCCGGATTTCGGTCCCCATCGGGAGGCCCTGGCGAAGCGCGGTATACGTACCAGCGACTCCCTTTGCGAGGCGCTGCTGGAGGAAACCGGCGTGGCCACCCTACCCGGCAGCGCCTTTGGGCGCCCGCCCGGCGAGCTCACGGCCCGCCTCGCCTATGTGGATTTTGACGGCGCCCGGGTGCTTGCAGCGCTGGATGACATGCCCCCAGGGCAGGAGCTGCGCATTGATTTCCTGTCCACGTATTGCCCGAAAGTGGTGGACGGCGTGGACGCGATCGTGGAGTGGGTCCGCCGGCTTTAAGGAAGCGCTTTAATCCGAGTGCCGGGGCGTCACCCGGCGCTCAGCTCATCCAAGCGGCACAGAACCCGGTTTCTGCCCTGCCTCTTGGCCCCATACAGGGCGTTATCGGCTGCCGCCACCAGCCCGTCCAAGGAGTCACCATCAGTATATGAGGCGACGCCCAGGCTCACAGTCACCGGCGTATGCGCCTCAACGGCCTTGCGGATACGCTCCGCAACCACCTGGGCACCCGCCAAGTCCGTGTGCGGCAGCAGAACCAGGAATTCTTCGCCACCGTAGCGAAACGCCTGATCCGCCGCGCGCAGTTCATTGCGCAAGATGGCGGCAAGTTGCATCAGCAATTTATCGCCTTCCGGATGGCCGTAAGTGTCGTTGTAGGCTTTGAAATGGTCGATGTCCAACATGACAATCGACAGCGCCGTCTGGTACCGGGAAGCATTCTCCATGCCTGCAGCCAATTGCGCCTCCATCAGGCGCCGATTACCCAGGCCGGTCAGCGGATCGCGGATGGATTGCTCCTGAACCTCGGCGAACAGCCGCGCATTCTGGATGGCCAGCCCGAACTGATTGGCAATAGCCGAGAAGGTGTCCAGCTGTGCCTGCTCGATGCGATAACCTGCGGGCAGATAGCAGAAGAAAACACCCACCACCTGCTCCTTGGCGCGCATCGAAAGCGTCAGGTGTGCTTGTCCCTCACCTGCCGGATGGCGGAGCGTGCAACGCGGATCACTGGTGCAATCATTGACCAGCACCGCTTCTGCGCCCTCCTTTGCCACGCGGCCGCAGAGGCAGTCGCCCACCCGCATGCCCTCATGCGCAGCAATGAACTCCTCACTGCCTCCTCGCTCTGCCGCAAGCCGCATGGCGCCATCCGGCTCCACGAGGAAAACGCCCACCGGTCCTGACCCGGTCTCAGGAAGCGCCTCGGCCATCACATCAAGAAGTTCAGAAAGAAGCTGATCGATATCCCGCGTCCGGATAATCGTGGAAGCAACGCGATAGAGGCTGGAGAGTTGCTGATTACGCTGTTCCAGAGTGGCCTTCGCCCGCTTGAGTTCAGTCAGTGCGTCTTCCCAAAGGCGGCGCATGCGATCCGCCTGACGCATGCCTTGCTTCAGCAAGCGGTTCTCCCGCTCCAGCTGTTCGATTCGGCGTGAATCCGGCGAGATGTCCATGGCCAGTTCACCCCAGGTCCGGATAGATCAGGTCGGTGCCACAGCGCAACGTCCGCAAATACTCCAGCGCAGGCGTCACGTGCTCAAGGCCGAGCACAGATCCGTGCTGCGGCAGGATGGCGTGAATCGGGAGCCCTTCAATCTGGCGGACGAATCCCCGCGCAGCGACGTTGGAGGCCATGTACTCGGTGTTGAACAGATCCATCTTCGCCGCATGCTCCTCAAACGAGGTCACCTTGAGCTGCCAATCCATATCCAGAGCGGCCCAGATATCACCGGAAAACAGAAAATGTGATGCCTCGTCGTAGGTGGCGATCGCGCCGGGAAAATGGAGGAATGGCGCTGCGATGAACCGCAGGGCATTGCCTGAGGGGAGTGTCAGGGTTGGATGCGCTTCCGTATCGTATGCCCGGTAATCCGTGATTCCATAATGCGGCAACAGTACATGGGTCCGCGGCGAGGCGATGACCGGCGTATCCGGGAACCGCTCAAGCCAAAGCACCATGGACGCCGCCACATCCGGGTCCTGGTGACTGAGCACCAGCCCCTCCACCTGGGATGCGGGCATGACCTGCTCCACGCGTCGGTAGATCAGATCAAAGGAGTAGCGGCTGCCCGGGTCAATCAGATACCCCGCATCACCATCCGTGAGCAAATAGACATTGCAGCGAAACGCCGCATCCTCCGGCACCCCCAGCCAATAAACCGCCCGCGCTCCCTCATGGAACAAACAGACGGGTGTATTCAGATCATCGATGACGGCGTCAAGCTGTATACCTCTGGCCTGCTTCATGTGTGCTCCCTGCGGTTACATGTTGCCTACCGTGTTGCTCGCGGATGCAAGGGTACTACCCGGGGCATCAGGATGCACCTTGCAGAGTCAGGTTTACCCGGCGGTACCATGCCATCGATCCCGGCCTGGTCGGGATCGTCAAAGAAGCGGTGTGTACCTCTGCCCCCGTCCTCAAACTCCCAGAATCCATGCCGCAGTGCAGCGTTACCCCATCCGAAATCTATGGTTAACATGCTTTCGGATTACCGAAAAACGGGGATCCACCTGACGATCGGCCAACAGCGGTCAACAACAATCCTGGCCAAAAGCTGCAGAGGAGAAAGCGCATGAGCGCGATCGTGGTTTTACTTGCCGGCCTGGTGGCCATGGCGCTGGGCTATTTCATCTATTCCAAGTTCATAGCGGAAAAGATTTTCCAGCTCGACCCCAATTTCCGCACCCCGGCAAATGAGTTCGAGGATGGTGTGGACTATGTTCCCACCAACAAATTCATTCTATGGGGACACCATTTCACCTCGGTCGCGGGCGCCGCACCCATCGTCGGCCCGGCAATTGCCGTGATCTGGGGCTGGCTACCGGCCTTCCTCTGGGTCATCTTCGGCACCATCTTCTTCGCCGGGGTGCATGACGCCGGCGCGATCTGGGCGAGCGTTCGCAACCGCGCCCGCTCCATTGGCGCGGTCACCGGTGACGTGATCGGCGCACGGGCGCGCAGCCTTTTCATGATCGTGATTTTCCTCGTGCTTCTGATGGTGAACGCAGTGTTCGCCGTGGTGATCGCCAACCTGCTGATTGCCAACCCATCGGCAGTGGTCCCTGCCTGGGGAGCGATCCTGGTGGCGCTGATCATCGGCCAGATGATTTATCGCCGCCGGACGAATCTGCTCACCGTCTCGATTATCGGCGTCGTTGCCCTGTATGGCCTGATCCTGATTGGGCCGATGGTTCCCATCAGCCTGCCGGAGAGCTTCCTGGGTCTGCCCCAGAACAGTCTGTGGATCCTGATCCTGTTCCTGTATGCCGCCATCGCGTCGTTGTTGCCCGTATGGGTGCTGCTGCAACCGCGGGACTACATCAACGGCTTGCAGTTGTTCATCGGCCTGGGCATCGTCTACGCGGCCGTTCTGATCGGCAATCCCACCATGGTGGCGCCGGCGGTGAACCCGGATGTCCCGGCCGGCACGCCGTCGCTGCTGCCCTTGTTGTTCGTCACCATCGCCTGTGGCGCCATTTCCGGCTTCCACGGCCTGGTGTCCTCCGGCACCACCTCGAAGCAGATCAAGAACGAGAAAGATGTGCGCTTCGTCGGTTACTTTGGTGCCGTCGGCGAAGGTTCACTGGCCCTGGCCGCGATACTGGCCACCAGTGCCGGTTTCGCTACGCTGGCGGAATGGCAGGCACTGTACTCGAGCTTCGGCGCCGGGGGCGTGAACGCCTTTGTGCAGGGCGGTGCCAACATCGTCTCAGCCGGGCTCGGTCTGCCGCAGGACATTGCGGTGACCCTGTTGACCGTGATGGCAGTGCTGTTTGCGGGAACGACCATGGACACGGGCATCCGGCTGCAGCGCTACATCATGCAGGAATGGGGCACCATCTATAACATCCCGGCTCTGCGGAGCATTCCTGTGGCCACCGTCGTGGCAGTAGGCGCCTGTGTCGCGCTGGCCTTCGGTGCTGGTGGTCTGGACGGTAGCGGTGGCCTGCTAATCTGGCCGCTGTTCGGCACCACCAACCAGTTGCTGGCCGGTTTGACCCTGCTGGTGATCACCGTGATCATCGTCCGCCTGGGGCGGCCCATGTGGTTCACATTGATCCCGTTGGCCTTCCTGCTGACCATGACCACGTATGCCCTGCTCATTCAACTGGTGAGCTTCTACAATGACGGCAACTGGTTCCTGCTGTTCCTGGATGTGGTAATCCTGATCGCCGCCATCCTGGTGCTGCTAGAGTGCGTGGGCGTACTGCGCAAACATCTGCGGGAACGGGATGCCCGTCAATCCACCGGTTGAGGTGCACATGAGCAAGGGTGACCGTCCGGACCGGCAAGACCGGTCCGGCTCCCCCAACCGAGGCGATGGCCGGGCCTGGCTGGAACAGGCCCGGCACTTTGCCGAGGAGTTCTACTTCGGTCGTTATCGTTCCACCATTGCCCGGGCCCGGCGTGATCAGGACGACCTGTTCATGCTGCTCGTGTTTTCGGAGATGATGGGCGTGCCCAACCCGGCCACGTACTACACGCTGGAGTTGCAGCCCCTCCTGTTGGAGCGCTTCCATGACTGGCACCGCCGCATGGGTATGGAGCACTCCCCCCTGGATCACTTTCGCTGCTGCTGATGCCTGAACAAGACGCGATGACCAACCTGCTGGACCGCCGCATTCTTTTCGTCGGGGGCAAAGGAGGCGTTGGCAAGACCACAACAGCTGCCGCCTTGGGCGTGCTGGCAGCCGAACGCGGCAAGCGTTGTCTGGTGGTATCCACGGACCCGGCCCATTCCCTGGGTGATGCCTTTGACCGGGAGATCGGCGACCGCATCACCGGCATCACCGCCGGCGTCTGGGGCCTTGAAATCGACCCGGACGCCCAGGCAGCCCGTCACCTGGATGCGGTCACAGAGCAGATGAAACAGCTCGCGGCACCCGAAATGCACGCAGAGCTGGAACGACAGATGCAGATGGCGCGCATGTCGCCTGGCGCCGTGGAGGCTGCATTACTGGAAGAGGTCTGTCGGGTCATGCTGGAGGGGATGGAAGACTATGACCTGGTGATCTTCGACACGGCACCCACCGGCCACACCCTGCGCCTGCTTACGCTGCCCGAGGCCATGGCTGCCTGGACCGATGGGCTGCTGGCGCACAACCGCAAATCCAAGGAGCTGGGCGAGGTTCTCAAACACCTGACCCCCCGGGGCAGCCGGGCAGACGTCCCGACACCCTTTGATGATCCGGACGAAGACCCGTTCGAGGGTATGGACCGGCGCACGCGGCGCATAGCCGAGACGCTGCTGAACCGGCGCCGCCTGTTCCACCGGGCCCGCCGACGGATCACCGACGCAGAGACCACCGGCTTCGTGTTCGTGCTGACCCCGGAGCGGCTGCCGATTCTGGAAACCCATCGCGCCATGCATGCGCTGCGACAGTTCGACATCCCGCTGTGTGGCGCCTTCGTCAACCGGGTGCTGCCAGCGGACGCGGACGGCGAATTCCTACGCCGCCGCCGGGAACAGGAGGCACGCTACCTGGATGAAATTCCCCAGGCGCTGCATGGATTGCCCACCCGCCAGGTGCCCATGCTGCCGGAGGACATTCAGGGGTTGGACTCCCTGCGTGCCGTGGCCGCGCACCTGGATCGCTTGGGGATTTGAGCCACAGGCGGCTATTATGCCGCCATGCAGACATTCATCTTGATCTTGATCACCCTCGTGGGCATCGCCGCTGCCTTCTACGCGCATTGGCGCCTGCCTTACCAGACACCGAATCCCCGTCAACTCCGTATCGGGCGCATTGTGCTGGTCTCCACGGGGCTGGCCTTTGGTTGGATTTCCGCCCGGGTCTACGGCATTGCCACGGATCTGAACGTGGTCATCGTCTTCATCGCCGGTTTCGGGCTCATCCATGTCCCCGCAGCAGGGGTGCTGTTTATCAAGACGTTTCGGCCCGAGGAGTAAGCGGAGCCGTCACTGCTCCACAAGATCCTCCTGCCGGGTGAGCAGAAAATGCGCCCGCGCGGTGGCGACGATTTTTTCCCGATTGCTCTGCCAGGTTTCCACCGACACGTTGGCCACGCGCTGCCCCTGCCGTACAACCCGGCAGACCGCAAAGGTATCCTCCGCCAGCCCAGGGCGTAAGTAGTCGATGGAGAAATCAATCACCTTCGGCTGCATGGCGCTTTCCATGTTCCACAGCAGGTGCATGATGGCCGCGTGCTCCATGAAAGCGCCGATGGCACCGCCATGCAGGGCGGGCATGACCGGGTTGCCGATGTTCCGTTCGTTATAGGCGAGTCGGAACAGCAATTCCCCGCCCTCTTCACGGAAATCAATGCCCAGAAAACGGGCATACGGGAACAGATTCATAGCGCGCGCGTAATCGCCGTCGGCCCGGGCCTGACGAATAATGGCGACGATATCCTTCATCCCTGCTTGCTCCTGCGGCGGAAAAGTGGCCCGACTTTCATGAAGCTGCTGACACTGGTGGCGACCGGCCGCTGTTCATCGACGGTAAACGCAGAACAACGGACAAAACAGATGTAACGCGTGACCTTGAAGCACTCGGCGCGCGCGTACACCGCATGCCCGGATTCCGCGGCGGAGAGATGATCAATGCGAAGATCAAGAGTGGCCACCTGTTGCGCCACATCGCTGGCGAACGAAGCCGCCCCACCGCTGGTCTGGTCGATCAGCGTGGTAATCACGCCTCCATGAATGAACCCCGTGACCGGGTTGCCCACCATAAAATCCTGGAACGGCACCCGCATGAGCAGCATCCCCTTGTCCACCTCCAGTACCTCGACACCCAGGGCGTTCCCGTGCGGCAGACGGGAGAAAAACAGCCGGATCTGTTCGTCTCGTGGCAGCTTGTCCAACTCGGTCATCCGTTTCCGTCCTCTGCGCCCTCCCGGGGCAGCAAACCCTCGGCGTCCATCAGGCTGATCATCAGTTCCAGGTCAGCCTGCAATTCCAGGGGCGGAACCTCAACGCCTTCCAGCGAGGCATCCCAGTTGACGCCGACGTGATACCCGTCCCGCTGCATGCTGGGCAGCCAGTGCTCCAGCAGATCGTCCAGGGAAACGGCGCTAGGCGTATAGTCGGCCCAGTCTCCATCGGCACAGGCACTGGCTCCCCCCTCTGACGACCACAGCGGGAAAGCCGCCGCCCCTCCACCGGCGGATTCAGCCAGGGCCCAGCCTTCTTCATCCTCGAGACCCCATACAAAACCACCCAGCACGGCATCCTTCAGAAAAGCCTGCTGCGCGGGATCCAGTTCAGCGAGTTCTGTTGGCAATTCCACAACCTGCCCCCCAATGACTTCGTACGGTACTCTACTCCCCACCAAAGGGGCTTGCCAGCCATCCATCGTGACGAATGGCTCCGTGTTCTCGCCGGATCAAGCAGGCGCTGAAGTTGGCACGCCACTGCGTTACATTGGGCGGATTTAGCACTGCAGAGGAATCGAACAATGCCGCATCCGCAGAGCCGGGACATGCTGGCTTATGCTGCGCTGGTGTTCACCACCCTGTTCTGGGCCGGGAACGCTGTTGTCGCTCGTGGAATGATCGATACCATTCCCCCCATGGGCCTATCTTTCTGGCGCTGGATGCTGGCGTTCCTGATCATTCTGCCGTTTGCCGCACCTCATCTGCGCGCCGCCCTGCCCACGGTGCGCCAGCACTGGGGAAGCCTGTTCCTCCTCGCACTACTCAGTGCCGGTCTGTTCAACTCCCTGCTGTATCTGTCCGCCCACACCACCACGGCAGTGAACATCTCCCTGGTGAGCGCGGTCATGCCGATCATGATCGGCCTCATGGCGTTCCTGCTGCTTGGTGAGCGACTGGCACGATGGCAAATGTACGGTATCACCCTGGCATTGGTCGGCGTCCTAGTGATCGTCAGCCGCGGCTCGCTGGATGTGCTGCTGTCGGTGGATTTCGCGGCCGGCGACCTGCTCATGGTGATTGCGGTGGCCTGCTGGGGTCTGTATTCGGTGCTGCTGAAAAAGCGCGGCATCCAGATGCACCCGGTGGCACTGCTGGCGGTGATGATCGCCATGGCGCTGCCGGTGGTCCTGCTGTTTCACTTGGTGGAAATCGCCCTCGGCTATCACACCAAGCTGGGTGGTGAGTTAGTGGCGCCGCTACTCTACGTGGCGATTTTCCCCTCACTCCTCTCCTACATGGGGTGGAACTTCGGCGTCAAGGTACTGGGGCCATCGCGCTCCGCCATGTTTCTCTACCTGTTGCCGCTGTTCGGCGCCGTTCTCAGCATTCTGTTCCTGGGTGAGGGGCTGCACCTATACCATGCTGCCGGCGGCGTGCTGGTGCTGGGGGGGCTGTATCTGTCGACGCGCATCCAGCGCACGCCGGCCATGCGCATGGTGGAGGAACGCAGGAAACGGTGAGGGAGTGCTGAACCGGCCCCATGGCGGTCTGCTTTTTCGGCGTGCTCGCAGGGCTGCGCGCAGTATAATTGGAACAATTCAGCGCTTCCCTGACTTGCGTTACGCGGTCAGAGTCCCAACATCTGCGAACAGGCCAATTCACAGCCAGAGTTGAACATGCGACAGGTTTTTTTGATCAACGGCCGCCGGCCGAACCCACTGGTTCAGATTCTCGGCGTGATCGGCGGGGCGCTCATGCTGGTGGCTGCGCTGTTTGTCGGCGCATTCGTATTCCTGGCGCTGCTTGGCCTGGCGGTGATCGGTGGCCTGCTGTTCAGCCTGCGGGTCTGGTGGTTGCGGAGACAGTTCCGGAAAGCCGCCGCTCAGCAGCAACAGGCGGGCCGCACCCGGCGTGAACAGCACCAAGAGCGTCGCAGCACGGTCATCGAAGGCCGTGTCACCTCCCGCCGCGACGAGTGATCAGGCTGGCTGGTGGTGGCTGGACCAATCCACCCAGACGGGGGTCACCGTGGGGGGAAGCGGGTCGAGCCGCCCCAGTTCGATCCACGGGTTCTCAGGGCCGTGGAAATCCGATGCCACGGAGCCCTTAAGCCCGAAACGCAGTGCATAACCCACGCTGGTGCGAACACGCTGCGCCCCGGTATTCCCGCAACACACTTCCAGTGCCTCCCCACCGGCATCCCGGAATGCGGTGAGCACACGGCGCATCCATGCCCCGGTGAACCCGTAGGCCAAGGGATGCGCCAGAACAGCACAGCCTCCCGCAGCACGAATGTGGGCCACCGCCTCCTCCATGGGCATCCAGTCCACACCAACCCAGGCGCGCCTGCCCCGCTTGAGATAGCGATCAAACGCCTGTTGTAATTCCCGCACCACGCCCTGTTCCAGCAGGAAGCGGGCGAAATGGGTCCGTGTGGGCACCGTTCCCCCGGCCTGCAGCAGCACCTGGTCCGCATCGGCCACGCCGGCCTTCTTCAGCTTTTCCGCCATGTGTTCGGCGCGTGCCCAACGCCGTGCGCGATTATCCCGCAGCCCCGCTTCAAGGGCGGGATGCGCCGGGTCCAGATTGAGCCCGACCACATGCAACTCCCGCCCATTCCAAAGGGTGGATATCTCCACGCCGGGCACCAGGGCCACGCCCTGATGCCGCGCCTCCTGAGCTGCCGCGTCCAATCCGTCCACCGTGTCATGATCAGTGAGCGCGAGCACGGAAACACCCTGCGCCGCCGCACGTGCCACCACCGCCTCCGGCGCCAGCGTGCCGTCGGATTCGGTGGAGTGACAATGCAGATCAATGCTCAATGAGCGCACGTTGTTGAACCTCCAGCAAAGCCCGACCACTACAGGCCACGGGCTGACCGCGGCCTGTGGTAATGTTCACGTACATGACTTGTTGAACTCTGGAAAAACGATCAGTTTCATGAGCAGGCACCATCCGGCACAGGAACCGTCCCCTGGTCTATCCCGTGAGGGAGCCGTACTGGCCTGCCGTGGCAACTGGACCGCGTCCCAGCTTAACCGCCTGGAACGCCTGCTGCACGAGTTGCAGGCCGAGCATGGCGCCCGCTGGCAGCTTGATACCAGTGACATTAGCCGCATGGACACCGCCGGAGCGTTGATGTTGCACCGGCTGCGGGAACGCCTGGAACAGGCCGGCGTGGAACTGGATCTATCCGGTCTGTCCCAGCGCCATCGGGATCTACTCGACCTGGTCCATGAGACAGAGTCCCTGCCGCCGCCCAGGCCCCGTTTCCAGGGCCCCCTGGAAGGGCTGGGGCGAAGCGCCACTGAAATCGGCCGTGAGGCCGTTGATTTTCTGGCCTTCATGGGCCAGTTCGCGCTGGATTCCCTACCCCGGCTCCTGCGTCCGCATCGTTTGCGATGGAAACAGATCGTCGCCGAGATCGAGATCGCTGGCGTCCGCGCCATTCCCATTCTCGGCCTGCTGGTCTTCCTCACCGGCGTTGTGATTGCCTATCAGGGCGGCGCGCCGCTGGAACAATACGGCGCCAACATCTTCCTGGTGGATCTGCTGGTCATCACCATGCTGCGGGAAATGGCCCCGCTGATGACCGCCATCATTGTGGCAGGCCGCACTGGCTCCGCCTATGCGGCTCAGATCGGGACCATGCGCATAACCGAGGAGATCGACGCGCTTCGTGTCACGGGTATCACCCCCTTTGAAATCCTTGCGCTCCCCAAGGTACTGGCTCTAGTGCTGGCCATGCCTCTGCTCACCCTGTTTGCCGACGTGGTGGGCGTATTCGGCGGCATGGTGGTGGCCAACGCCATGTTTGACGTCAGTTTTGCGGAGTTCATCCGCAGAATCCCGGATGCCATGGCGCCGAGTTCCTTCTGGGTGGGCATCATCAAGGCGCCCGTCTTTGCAGTGATCATCGCGTCTGTGGGCTGCTACCACGGCTTCGCGGTCCGCGGCAGCACGGAAAGCGTGGGCCGCGCCACGACGCGCGCCGTGGTGCACGGTATCTTCCTGGTCATCGTGGTGGATGCCCTGTTCTCAGTCATCTTCAACCAGCTGGGGCTGTAGCCATGGCCGCCGAGAATCTGGTGGATGTGCAGGATCTGGAAACGCGCCTGGGCGGAAACCTGATCCATGAGCATTTGAACCTGAACGTGGAGCGCGGTGAAATTCTGGCGATCGTCGGCGGCAGCGGCAGCGGCAAGACCGTGCTTCTGCGTCACATGATTCTGCTCACGCGCCCCACGGGCGGCACGGTCCGCCTGTTCGGGGAGGATTCCCGCCATACCTCGCCCCCCCTGCTCCGAGACCTGCGTCGCCGTGTGGGGGTGATGTTTCAGCACGGCGCCCTGTTCACTGGCATGACAGTCCTCGAGAACGTCTGCTTTCCCATCGCAGAGCACAGTCACATGAAACGCGGCCAGCGGGAGGAGCTGGGTATGCTCAAAATCCGCCTGGCCGGTCTGCCGCCGGAAGCCGCCGGCAAACTCCCCAACGAGCTCAGCGGGGGCATGGTGAAGCGGGCCGCACTGGCCCGCTCCCTGGCCATGGATCCTGAACTGCTGTTTCTGGATGAACCCACCGCCGGACTGGACCCGGTGAGTGCCGGCGCATTCGACGAACGCATCATGGAACTGCGGGAATTACTGGGGCTGACTGTGGTCATGATCACGCACGATCTGGATACCTTGTGGACCGCCACCGACCGCGTGGCATTTCTCGCCGAGCGCAAGGTGGTGGCCGAAGCCCCGATTGCGGAACTGGTGGACACCCCGCATCCTGAGATCAGTGGTTATTTCACCGGCACCCGCGGCAGGACGAGGAGATCGCACTGATGGAAACCCGCGTCGGATACATCGCAGTCGGGCTGTTTGTGCTATTACTCGGCACCGGCCTCATCGGTGCCGGCCTTTGGTTCAGCGCCGACCTCAGCACGCGTGACTACACCCGCTACACAATCTATTCGGAGGAATCGGTCAGCGGCCTCACGGGAAATGCGGAAATCAAGTTTCATGGCGTCAACGTGGGACGGGTGCACAGTATCCATCTGCTGCCCGACGAACCCGGCCGGGTACGCATCGAGATCAACGTGGACCGTGAAACACCGGTCCGGGCGGACACCACGGCCCAACTCGCCACCCAGGGACTGACCGGCTTTGCCCACATCGAACTGCGCGGCGGCTCTGCAGATGCCGGCGCGCCCGACACCCCTGAGGGCGAAGCGTATCCGGTCCTGGAAATGCGGCCATCGCTGGTTAACCGCCTGGAGGCCGGTCTCGCCCGCGGGGTGGAGACGCTGGACGAACTCTCCGGTCAGGTGGCGCGACTACTGGCTGATGAAAACCTGGATGCCATTACCGCCACGCTGGTGAATCTGGAGGAACTAAGCCAGCGTCTGGTGGATAACGGTGCCCGCCTGGAGCGGATCCTGGAATCCAGCGAGACCATCATGGACCAGACCGCCGTGGCCAGCGAACAGCTGGTCCCGCTGTTCGAGCAGATCGAGACCGCCCTGTCCGGCGTGGACAGCATGAGCCGTTCCCTGGAAGACGCGGCGCGTCGCGCCGGACAGGCCAGCGATGAGGTCGCCGACGTGGGCCGCGAAAGCGCCCGCAGTCTGCATCAGTTCAGCAGCAGCACCTTGCCCCAGCTCACCGAACTCATGATCGAACTGCAGGATGTGGCAGCCGGAATCAATCGCCTCACCGATGACATCAGCGAACAGCCCAACCGCCTGATTTTCGGTCGCCCGCAACGCCCATCCGGCCCCGGAGAAGAGTGAACATGCGCCCTTACACGACGGTACTGCTCCTGGCTCTGGTTCTGCTGACCAGCGGCTGTATGTCCCTGACCGGCAGCCAGCAGACGCACCCCCAGACCTGGCAGTTGCTCGCCCCGGAAATCAGCGGCTTCCGCGACGAGCCGCGGGCCGCATCCATACTGGTGAGCCGCGTTAAGGCCATGCCGGGTTACGATACCGCGGCACTTGCATACCGGGAGAGCGACCACGAGATCCGCTATTACGCACGCAACAGCTGGTCCGACCGGCCCGCGAGACAGCTGCAACCGGTGCTGGTGGAGCACCTGGAAAACCGGGGTCTGTTCCAGACGGTACTGGCCGGCCCCGCTTCCCTGGCCACCGATTACCGCCTGGAAACAGAGCTGCTCTACCTGGAGCTGGATTTTCGGCAGGAGCCGGGCCAGGCGCGCATGGCCATGCGCGTGCGGCTCATCGACCAGGAGGACCAAGACCTGCTCATGAGCAAAACCCTGCGCAGCCGGGCGGAGATGGGCGCAACCCACCCCGAAGCCGGCGTTGCCGCGGCCAATCAGGCATTGGCGAAACTGCTGGAGACACTGGAGCGGGAACTGGCGGCAGCCCTGGAGGAATAGCCCGCCAATCCGATCATCAGCGGCGATACGCCGCCAGCACATCGAGGAAGGCCGCACCGTAGCGTTCCAATTTGGCCTCACCCACCCCGCCGATGCCGGCCAGTTCCTCAAGGCTGGCCGGGCGCTTCTCCATCAGCTCCATCAGTGTGGCATCGTGGAAAATCATGTACGGCCGCACGCCCTGCGCATCGGCCAACTGGCGCCGGCATGCACGCAGCGCATCCCATAGCTGCTGGTCAACCTCCGCCACGAAATGCTCACTGCTGGAACCCCGCGAGCGCTTGCGTGCGGCGGTATCCCGCCGCAGCTCCAAGCCCTGCTCGCCCCGCAGCAAGGGGCGGCAACGGTCAGTGAGAGAGAGCGTGCTGTAGCCTTCGGAGTCCACCGCCAGGTACCCCAGAGCCAGCAACTGCCTGAACAGGGTCCGCCAGCCCTTGGCATCTAGCTCCGTGCCGATCCCGAAGGTGGATAACCGGTCATGCCCCAGAGAGCGGATACGCTCGGTTTCCTTCCCCAGCAGCACATCCACCAGGTGGGCAACACCGAAGCGCTGACCTGTGCGATACACGCAGGACAAGGCCTTGCGGGCGGGTTCCGTGGCCTCCCAGGTCGGCGGCGGGTTCAGACAGTTGTCACAGTTTCCGCAAGGCTCCGCCAATTCCTCGCCAAAGTACCCCAGCAAATGCTGTCGCCGACACCCGATCAGTTCGCAATAGGCGAGCATGGCCTCAAGCTTCTGCCGCTCGACCCGCTTCTGCTGCGCCGCCGCTGCCGATTCCTCCAGCAACTGCCGCAGCATCACCACATCCTGATGACCGTAAACCATCCAGGCATGCGCCCGCAGGCCGTCACGCCCGGCGCGACCCGTTTCCTGGTAGTAGGCCTCGAGACTGCGCGGCAGATCCAGGTGGGCAACAAAGCGCACATCCGGTTTATCGATACCCATACCGAAGGCGATGGTCGCGACCATGATCACCCCGTCCTCGCTGACGAAGCGTTGCTGGTGCGTGCGCCGCTGCTGCGCCGACAGCCCGGCATGATAAGGCAAGGCGTTCCAGCCCTGCGCCTGCAGCCACGCGGCTGTCTCGTCCACACGTCGCCGGGACAGGCAGTAGACGATCCCCGCATCGCCGCGGTGCTCACGCTGCAGGAAACGCAGCAACTGCTGCCGGGCGTTGTTTTTCGGCGCCACCTCGTAGCGAATATTGGGTCGGTCGAAGCTGCTGATGAAGCGGCGCGCCTGCTGCAGCCCAAGCCGTTCCGCGATCTCCTCCCGCGTGCGCTCATCCGCGGTGGCCGTGAGCGCGATCCGGGGCACTGCGGGAAACCGTTCATGCAACTGCGACAACTGCAGATATTCCGGCCGAAAATCATGGCCCCACTGGGAGACACAATGGGCTTCATCGATGGCGAACAGGGACAGCACGCACTGATCCAGCAGCGTAAGGGTACGGGGGTGAAGCAATCGCTCCGGGGCCACGTAGAGCAAGTCCAGCGTTCCTGCCTGCAACTGGGCTTCCACGGCCCGAACCTCATCCAGGCTGAGGCTGGAATTCAGGCAGGCGGCGCGAACACCGGCCTGCACCAGCGCTTCCACCTGATCATGCATCAGCGCGATCAGTGGCGAGACCACCACGGCGGTGCCTGGCATCACCAGCGCTGGCACCTGATAGCACAGCGACTTGCCGCCGCCCGTAGGCATGAGCACCAGCGCATCGCCACCCTGCACCACGTGCTCGATCACGTCTCCCTGCAGGGGGCGGAAGCTATCGTAACCGAACACACTGCGCAGAGCCTGCTTGGGGTCGCCAACAAGGGGCTGTCCGGGCTCGGGAAATCGTTGGTTTTCCATGAAATCTCTGGCTATTGAGGAACGCGCATCGCGTTGCTGTGGGCGATGACGTTACTGAGCCTAGAGCGAAGCCGCAAGCCGGGTCCCCTGGTCGATGGCACGCTTCGCATCCAGTTCGTCCGCTCGCTCGGCCCCACCGATCAGGTATACCGGTCGCCAATCGGCCTGTAGCGGCTCCAACAGCTCGCGCAGGGGTTCCTGTCCGGCACAGACGATCACATGATCCACCTCCAGCAACCGTGCTTCTTCGCGAACACGGATATGCAGGCCGGCATCATCAATGCGCTCATACCGCACCTCGGCAAGCATCTCCACACCCTTGGCGCGGAGCGTGGCCCTGTGAATCCAGCCGGTGGTCTTGCCCAGCCCCGCGCCCGGCTTGCCCGTGGAGCGCTGCAGCAGATACACCTGGCGGGGTGATGGTTCCGGCTCCGGCTGCCTCAGCGCGCCGCGGTCGCTGTATTCCGGATCCACGCCCCATTCCCGTTGCCATCGTTGCAGATCACGACTCGGGCTCTGCTGCTCCTCGTGCACCAGGTATTCGCAGACATCGAAACCGATACCACCCGCGCCGATCACCGCCACACGCTTGCCCGGCCGCACCCCTGCGGTTAGCACCTCGGCATAAGACAGAACCTTCGGATGGTGCAAGCCCGGTATCTCGGGTTTGCGCGGAGTCACGCCGGTGGCAAGAACAAAGGCGTCGTAGTCCTCGCGCTGCAATTCCGCGGCCGTCACCCGGTGACTGAGCTGTACATCGACACCTGTGGCGCGCAGGCGCGCCTGGAAGTAACGCAGCGTCTCTGCAAACTCCTCCTTGCCGGGAACCCGCTTGGCCATGTTGAACTGGCCGCCGATCTCGTTCGCCGCATCGAACAGGCTGACCTCATGGCCGCGCTCAGCGAGTACGGTGGCACATGCCAACCCGGCTGGCCCTGCCCCCACCACGGCAACCCGTTTCGGTTCCCGTGTGGGCAGGTAGTTGAGTTCGGTTTCATAGCAGGCACGCGGATTGACCAGACAGCTGGCCCGGCGCTGCTGGAACACATGATCCAGACACGCCTGGTTACAGGCAATACAGGTGTTGATCTCGCGCCAGCGACCCTCCCGCGCCTTGCGCACCCAGTCCGGATCCGCCAGCAACGGCCGGGCCATGGACACCATATCGGCCTGACCCTGGGCCAGAATTCGCTCCGCCATGTCCGGCATATTGATGCGATTGGTGGCGATCAGCGGAATCTGCAACTCCTGCTTCATGCGCCCGGTCACCCACGCGAAGGCCGCCCGGGGAACTGAGGTCTGGATGGTGGGAACACGGGCCTCGTGCCAGCCGATCCCGGTGTTGATCAGGTTCACGCCGGCCCCTTCCAGCGCTTTCCCCAAGGTCACCACCTCCTCCCAGGTGTTGCCCTGCTCCACCAGGTCCAGCATGGACAGGCGGAAGATCAGAATGAAGTCATGCCCGACCGCGGCGCGGGTACGCCGCACCACCTCAAGCGCAAAGCGCATGCGGCCGTCCATGTCGCCGCCCCAGGCATCGTTGCGGCGGTTGGTGCGGGGTGCCAGGAACTGATTGATCAGGTATCCCTCTGAGCCCATGATCTCCACGCCGTCATAGCCCGCCTCCCGGGCCAGGCAGGCGCTGCGGACGAAGGCCTGAATCTGACTATCGATGCCACGCTGGCTGAGCGCACGCGGCCGAAACGGATTAATCGGCGCCTTGACTGCGGAGGGCGCAACGCTGAGCGGATGGTAGGCGTAGCGACCTGCATGCAGCATCTGCATGCAGATACGCCCCCCTTCATCATGCACGGCCCGCGTCACCAATTGATGGCGGGCCACCTCGCCGCCACGACTGAGCTTGCCAGCAAACGGAGCCAGCCAGCCGGTTCGGTTGGGCGCGATTCCCCCGGTGACCATCAACCCCACCTCACCGCGGGCGCGCTCCGCGAAATACACCGCCAGCTTCTCGAAATCCCTGCGGCGATCCTCCAGCCCCGTATGCATGGACCCCATCAGCACCCGGTTTCGCAGGCGAACAAACCCCAGGTCCAGCGGTTCAAACAGATGTGGGTAGTGCTCGGTCATCTCTTCCCCCCGCGAAATCCATTTCGGCCCGGCGCATCCTCATGGAAGCGCACAATCTAGCACGACCCGGCATAGGCATGGCTTTACCGGGCGAAAGATTAGTAAACTCCCGGCCATGCTGAACTTCGTGAACCTTTCCCTGCGCCGGGGCAGCAATCTGCTGTTCTCAGAGGCCAACCTCACCATCCATGCCGGCGAGCGCGTGGGCATCGTTGGCGCCAACGGCACCGGCAAGTCGAGCCTGTTCGGGCTCATCCGCGGCAGCCTCCACGCCGATGCCGGCGAGTGCCAACTGCCGCCCGGGCTGGTGATCGCCCATGTTGCCCAGGAGACGCCGGCCGACGAACGACCGGCGCTTGAGTACGTGATGGACGGGGACGCGGAACTGCGCCGGGTGCAGGCCGCGCTCGCGCGGGCGGAGCAGGCCGCCGATGGAACGCGCATTGCCACCCTGCATGAACAGATGCAGACCATCGGCGCCTATGATGCCCATGCCCGCGCGGCACGGCTGATGCATGGCCTCGGGTTCACGCCGGGCCAGGAACAGGTGCCGGTGGCCAGCCTCTCCGGCGGTTGGCGCATGCGGCTGAACCTGGCCCAGGCCCTGATGTGCCGATCCGACCTGCTGCTCCTGGACGAGCCCACCAACCATCTGGATCTGGACGCGGTCCTGTGGCTGCAGGACTGGCTTTGCAACTATGCCGGCACCCTGCTCCTGATCTCCCACGACCGGGAGTTCCTGGACGCCGTGGTGAAACGCATCATCCATGTGGATCAGGGTCGGCTCCAATCCTATACCGGCCATTACACGGATTTTGAGCGTCAGCGCGCCGCCCGGCTGGAGCAGCAGCAGGCGCAGCACGAACGCCAGCTGGAGGAACGCGCCCGCCTGCAGCAGTTCATTGACCGTTTTCGCGCCAAGGCTACCAAGGCACGCCAGGCACAGAGCCGTATCAAAGCGTTGGAACGCATGGAGTTCACCCAGGCGGTGCGCCAAACCCAGGCATTCCAGTTCAGCTTTATGGAGCCGCGAAAGCTGCCGAATCCGCTGCTGCAACTGGAAGACGCGGCCGTGGGTTACGGGGAAACCGCGGTGCTGGCCGGCGTGAACCTGCAGCTCTCGCCGGGCGATCGCATCGGTTTGCTGGGGCCCAACGGGGCGGGCAAATCCACACTGATTCGCGGGATTGCCGGGTATCAGCCGCTGCTCTCCGGAAAGCGCCAGACCGCGCAGGATCTCACCGTCGGCTATTTCGCGCAGCACCAGCTGGAGCAGTTGGATCCGGCCGCCTCGCCGCTGCTGCACCTGCAGCGCCTGGACCCGCGCGCCACCGAGCAGAGCCTGCGGGACTTCCTGGGCAGCTTCGGCTTTCCCGGTGACAGCGCCCTGGCGGACGTCGCCCCGTTGTCCGGCGGCGAGAAGGCGCGGCTGGCACTGGCCCTGCTGGTCTATCAGCGCCCTAACCTGTTGCTGCTGGATGAGCCCACCAACCACCTGGACCTGGACATGCGCCAGGCTTTGGCCATGGCCTTGCAATCCTTCTCCGGCGCTCTGGTCGTGATCGCCCATGACCGTCATCTGCTGCGGATGACCACGGATCAGCTATTCCTGGTGGCGGATCACCGCGTATCGGAATTTGACGGCGACCTGGACGACTACGCACGCTGGCTGGCCTCCCGGCGCCAGGAGGCTGACACGGGTTCCGGCGATGATGACGACGGTTCGCGCACGACAGCTGCGGACCGAAAGGAGCAGCGGCGCCGGGATGCGGATCGGCGCAAGGCGCTGCAACCGCTGCGCCGTCGCGTAGAAAAGCTGGAAAAGGAACTCGGCAAACTTGAGGCGCGCCGGGCAGGCCTGGAAAGCGACCTCGCTGCGCCGGAACTGTATGACGCCGGGAACAAGGCGCAAATGCAAACGCTGCTGCAGGAGCAGGCCGCGCTGATGCAGCGCCTTGAACAGGTGGAGAATGACTGGATGCAGGCTGCTGCGGAGCTTGAAGCCGCCGAAGCGGAACCCAACACCGGCTAGGGGTCGGGTATCAGCCCAGCGCGGCCAACTGCATTCCCGCCTGCTCCATCATGATACGCCGCGGATCGAAACCCGCTTCACCGGGGCTGATCACGCGGCGAATGGTCCATGCCGCGATTTTGCCCTCATTCGACACGGCGGACAGATCCACCATTTTGGGCTTTTCGCGCATGCGCCCGTCCGCATTCTTCACCAACAACACGCGCGGCAGCAGGCGGGTGTTCTCGTCGGCATCCATCACCAGCCCAATGGCCCGATTGCCGAGTTGCACCAGGCTGCCCACCGGATAAATCCCCACACAGCGGATGAAAGCTTCCACCAACGTGCGGCCGAACGCGTTATCGGCATGGTCATACATCATGCGCAGCGCCTTGTCCGTGGGCATGGCCCGGTGATACACACGGTCGCTGGTCATGGCATCGTAGACGTCAGCAATGGCCACCGCGAGCACGGGCAGTTCCAGTTCATCGCCGAGCAGTCCGCGGGAATAACCAGCACCATCAATGCGCTCATGGTGACTGCGGATGATCGACAAGGCCACCTCGGGCAGCTTTCCGGTGCGCTGCATTAGCTGGTAACCATCCTCTGCGTGCCGCTTCATCACACTGAATTCGTCGCGTGTCAGGGCTCCGGGCTTGTTGAGGATTTCCAGCGGCGTCTGTGTCTTGCCGATATCATGCAGCAATGCTCCCAGACCGATGGTTTGCAGATCCTCGCCGGTGTAGCCGAGGTAACGGCAAAACGCCAGTGTCAGCACACAGACATTCAGACAGTGCAGCGAAGTGTACTCATCCTTGCGCTTCAGCTGGGTCAGCCACACGGCGGCATTGGCATCGGTGGAAATCACGTCCACCAACTGCCGCACAACCGCCTTGGCTTCCTCGGTATCCAGGCTGTGGCCCAGGCGGGCGTCGTGGAATACCTGCCGCAGATAGACGCGACTGGTCTCCCGTGCCTTGCCGGCCTGCCTGGTGGTCTTGCGGAAACTCTTCAGGTCGGTGGACCGCGGCAACGGCACCGATGGCGGCCGATAGATCACCGGGCTGCCGGCTTGCGGCTTCGTGCGCCGGCGCCTGGGAATGGTGCCGGATCGGGCATCCACAGGCACCCGTGACTGCTGGATATCCACATAGACGAACTGGCAGTAGGCGCGCAGCTGTGCCAGCTCTTCCTCCGAGCTGATCACGAACCCCTGAAACAGGAAAGGCGTCTCGATCCAGGGACGATCGAGTTCGGCCACGTACATACCGAGTTTCAGGACGGCAACATCCAGTCGCTGCTGCACGGAATTCCCACCACTGGCCAGTGCATACTTTTCATGCCCGAGGAGGGCCACGGGCTTTATAATGCCTTGTAAGTGATTATACCATAGCGGTACTTCTACGGTAGAGCCGCCAGGCGGCGATCACGCCTCTGGCAACGGGTGCACCACCCGCCGCTTTTCCCTAGACTAGGGAAACACTGATCTATTCGCATGGTGCTCTGCGGAGCCATTCGCGTGCGCTGACCAGGCGGCGTTTGCAGGCAATGGCCGTCGCCCTTGTCAAGAACGCCAACGCCGCTCAGCGTGCGCGAAGGGCCCGCCCTGCGGGGCTTAGCAGCGTGTCCGGTTGCCGCGTTGCGGCTCTTGCCAAGGGCTTGCCATTGCCGGCGAGCCGCGCCTCGCCCCCGAACACGCTGCAAAGCCAGAGCACCATGGGAATAGATCAGTGTATCCCTAGAGCCACGCCAGCGCAGCGCGTGCGTGGTCTCGTCGAATTTCACACTCAGTCACCCATTGGTACAGATCAACGTGCTACTCAACGCCCGTCAAATCACCGTAAGCTTCGGTGCCCAACCCGTGCTCGACCATGTGGATTTTACCATCGACGCCGGGGAACGCGTGTGTTTGCTGGGCCGGAACGGCGCCGGCAAGTCCACCCTGATGAAAGTGATCGCGGGAGAACTGGTTCCGGAAGACGGGGAACTGGTGGTCCGCCCTGGCCTGCGGGTGGCGCGCCTGCCCCAGGAGTTACCACGGGACTTCAGCGGGACGGTCTACGAACTGGTCGCCCAGGGTCTGGGCGACATTGGCGAGCTGATAACGCGCCATCATCAGCTTGCGCAGGCGCTCACCTCCGACGGCGACCATGGCCGGCTGATGGCGGAGATGGAGCGCGTTCAGCAGGCCCTGGAAAGCGCCGATGGCTGGACTTTGCACCAGCGGGTGGAAGCAACACTCACGCGCCTGGAACTGCCCGGTGACGAGCCCATCGATCAGGTCTCCGGGGGCATGGGCCGCCGGGCGCTGCTGGGTCAGGCGCTGGTGCAAAACCCGGACATTCTCCTGCTCGACGAGCCCACCAACCACCTGGATGTCACTGCGATCCGCCAGATGGAGGAGCTACTCCTCGGCTGGCAGGGCGCCCTGCTGTTCATCACCCACGACCGGGCTTTCCTGCAACGGCTGGCAACCCGGATTGTGGAGCTGGATCGAGGCCGGTTGCGCAGCTACCCCGGCGACTACCAACGCTACCTGAAGACCCGTGAGAACGAGTTGGCCGCCGAGGACAAGGCCCGGGAGCAGTTCGACCGTGAACTGGCCCGTGAGGAAGCCTGGATTCGCCAGGGCATCAAGGCCCGGCGCACACGCAACGAGGGTCGGGTACGTGCGCTGCAGGACATGCGGCGCCAACGCGCGGAACGCCGCGGGCGCCAGGGTAGCGCCGGCTTCGACCTGCAGGGCGCCGAGCGGTCCGGGAAGTTGGTCATCCGCGCCGAGGGAATCAGCCACGGCTTCGACGGCAAGCCGCTGATCCGTGATTTCTCCACCACCATCATGCGCGGCGACAAAGTGGGGCTGATCGGCCCGAACGGCAGCGGAAAAACCACGTTGCTCAACATTCTGCTGGGTGATCTGGAGCCTGACCGGGGGCGGGTGCGCCTGGGCACCGGTTTGGAGATTGCCTATTACGACCAGTTACGCCAACAGTTGGACGAGAGCAGGACCGCCGCGGAAAATGTTTCCGGTGGGGCCGACACCGTCACGGTGAACGGGCAACCGCGTCATATCATCAGTTATATGAAGGATTTCCTGTTCACGCCGGAACAAGCGCGAGGCCCGATCAACGCGCTGTCCGGCGGCGAGCGCAACCGGCTGTTGTTGGCCCGCTTGTTCACGCGGCCAGCCAATCTGCTGGTCCTGGACGAGCCCACCAACGACCTGGACCTGGAAACCCTGGAGTTGCTGGAGCAACTCCTCGTGGATTACACGGGAACGGTGCTGCTCGTAAGCCACGACCGGGCGTTTCTCGACAATGTGGTGACCAGTTCACTGGTGTTCGAGGGCGATGGCCTGGTCAGGGAATACGTGGGCGGATACAGCGACTGGGAACGGCAACGCCCCAAGCCAGCCACAGGCGCCGCAGCACGTCGCGACAACGGGGCGCCCCCGCGCAAGCAGGCGGAGCAACCAGCCTCCCGGACCAAATTGTCCTATAAGGACAAGCGGGAACTGGAATTACTGCCTGCCCGTATCGAGACCCTGGAGCAGGATCACGAAACCCTGAGTCAGCAGATGGCCGATCCGGCGTTCTATCAGAAGCCTGCGGAGGAAATCGCCGCCGCCACGGCTCGCCTCGCGCTACTGGAGCAGGAACTGGAAACGGCCTTCGAGCGCTGGGAAGCACTGGAGCAGACGAGCAAGGGTTAAGGAAACGCAGGCCGGCATGAAAACGGAGCACACGCAACTTGCGGCGGGCACGGGGTCGGGATCATTGATTTACAAATAATGCATTGCGACGGATCAGGCTGTTATGATGACTTTGTGTCCATTGATCGAGGCAAGGAGCCCAACCAGCCATGACGCCCGAACGCGTAACCAGGCAGGGAGACGCGAGCCCTGAGCCGCTGCCATACAGCAAGCACGCCCTTCGCGCCTCACTGCACCTGATGATGTGCTCCAAACGTCTGGAGCAGACAGTGAACGATCTGTTCCGTACCCGCTTCCAGAGTTCACTGTCCCGCTTTGATGTACTCGCCCAGTTGGACCACGCCGGCGATGGCGGTCTTAGCACCAAGGCGCTGGCGAGACGGCTGGTGGCCTCCAAGGGAAACATCACACGCCTGCTGGACCGGATGGAGGCGGATCAGCTGATCCGTCGTAAACCATGCAGGACTGACCGGCGGGTGAGCCACATTCTCATGACGCCCACCGGCGCCGATCTGTTCCGGTCCATGGCCAAGGATCATGAGGCGTGGACCGAGCGGCTGTTCGAGGTGCTCTCCAGCGAGGAACTGGAACATCTGGTGGAATTGGTGGACCGGGTGCGCGCGCACATGGCCGGCCTCTGCGAGACAGCGGACAAGCCAGGAACCACCTGAGCGCTCATTTGCTCAGGTGGCGCATCCCCTGCTCCAGACCCTCCAGGGTGAGGGGATACATCTGATCGCCCATCAGTTCGCGGATGATCTGGATTGACTGGGTGTAGCCCCAGCGCTGCTCCGGTTCCGGATTCAACCAGATTGCCTTGGGCCAGGTGGCTTTCACGCGCTCCAGCCAGACGGAGCCCGCCTCTTCGTTCCAGTGCTCCACACTGGCGCCGGGGTAGATGATCTCGTAGGGGCTCATGGTGGCATCCCCGACGAAGATCACCTTGTAGTCCGGACCGTAGGTGTGCAGAACGTCCAGCGTGGGAATGGTTTCGCTGTGCCGACGGCGGCTATCCTTCCAGACTGTCTCGTAGAGGCAGTTGTGAAAGTAGAAGTACTCCATGTGCTTGAACTCGATCCGTGCGGCGGAGAACAGTTCCTCACACACCCGGACGTGGTCATCCATGGAGCCACCCACGTCGAAGAAGATCAGCACTTTCACGGCGTTATGGCGTTCCGGCACCATTTTCAGGTCCAGGTAGCCCGCATTCCGGGCCGTTGAGCGGATGGTGTCATCCAGATCCAGCGTCTCCGCCGCGCCCTGCCGCGCAAACTGCCGCAGCCGCCGCAGCGCCACCTTGATATTGCGGGTACCGATTTCCCGGGAGCTGTCCAGGTTGCGGAACTCCCGCTTGTCCCAGACCTTCACCGCCCGCCGGTGGCGCGACTCCTTTTGCCCGATACGCACGCCTTCCGGATTGTAGCCGTCAGCACCGAACGGCGAGGTGCCGCGGGTGCCGATCCACTTATTACCCCCCTCATGGCGCTTTTCCTGCTCTTCCAGACGCTTTTTCAACGTCTCCATGAGCTTGTCCCAACCACCCAGGGCTTCGATCTTCGCCTTTTCTTCTTCGGACAACACCCGCTCGGCCAGGCTACGCAGCCACTCCTCGGGCAGCTCCGTGATCAGGTCTTCACCAATCACCTCCAAGCCTTTGAAGTAACTACCGAAAACCTGATCAAAACGG
>SLCE01000163.1 GCA_007125985.1 Ectothiorhodospiraceae bacterium
CCACCACCGCCGTGGGGGGTGGAAAAGGTCTTGTGCAGATTCATGTGGATGACATCGAAACCCATGTCGCCGGGCCGCACCTTGGCGAGTATCGCGTTCAGGTTGGCGCCGTCGTAATACAGCAGGCCGCCGGCCTGGTGGACCAGGCGCGCCATCTCGGTGATCTGTCGCTCGAACACGCCCAGCGTGGAGGGGTTGGTCAGCATGATGCCGGCGGTCTGCGGGCCCAGCGCCTGTTCCAGCGCCGCCAGGTCCACATCACCGTCCGCATCGGTCGGGATCTCGCGCACGGTGTAGCCGCACATCACGGCGGTGGCCGGGTTGGTGCCGTGGGCTGCGTCCGGCACAAGGATTTCGGTGCGTGCGGTGTCGCCCCGTGCCTGATGATACGCACGGATCATCGCCACGCCGGCAAACTCCCCTTGCGCCCCGGCCATGGGGGTGAGACTGACCCCGGCCATGCCGGTGACTTCGGCGAGCAGTTCCTGCAACTCATGCAGACAGGCCATCACGCCCTGACTGTGGGATTCCGGCGCCCAGGGGTGGCGCTCCAGAAACCCGGGCAACATGGCCAGGCTGTTGCTCGCGCGCGGGTTGTATTTCATGGTGCAGGAGCCCAGCGGGTAGAACTGGGTGTCGATGGAAAAGTTCTTCTGCGACAACCGCGTGTAGTGGCGCACCACCTGCAGTTCGGAAACTTCCGGTAGCAACGGCGGGGCACTGCGCAGGAAATGTTCCGGAATATCGTCCACCGACGGCGCCTGCAGCGGCGCCTGCGCGCTGGCCCGGCGCCCGGGCCGGCTCTGGTCGAAAATCAGCGGGTCATGCTTCATGCGGCCATCTCCTTGAGTACGCGCCGCAGGGCGCTCGCGTAACGCTGCATGTCGTCCTCGGTCACCGCTTCCGTAGCGCACACCAGGAGGCAGTCCGCCAGGCTGTCGTCATGGCGGCCCAGATCATAGCCTCCCTGTATGCCATGCCGGGCCAGCCCTTCCAGCACCGCCCCGGCTGGCCGGGGCAGACGGATCACGCGTTCGTGGAAAAACGGCCCGTCGTGCGCGGGCGCCACCCCCTCGATCTCGCCGAGCAGCGAACTCAGCCGACGGATGTTGGCATGACAGACTGCCGCCACGCGGCGCAGACCTTCCGCCCCCAGCAGGGCCATGTAAAGGGTGGCGGCGGTGACCATCAGACCCTGGTTGGTACAGATGTTCGAGGTGGCCTTGGAACGGCGGATGTGCTGCTCCCGGGCCTGCAACGTGAGAGTGAAGCCCTGCTTTCCGTCCAGGTCCACGGTGCGGCCGATGATGCGCCCGGGCATCTGCCGCACGAAGGCCTGGCGCGCGCACAGGAACCCGAAGTACGGCCCCCCGGAGGACAGCGGGATACCCAACGGCTGCCCTTCCCCGCAGACGATATCGGCACCCTGTTGCCCCCAGTCACCCGGCGGCTTCAGCAGGGCCAGGGCGGTGGGGTTGACCACGGCGATGGCCAGGGCCCCGGCGCCATGAGCCAGTTCCGTGAGCGCGTCCACCTGCTCCAGACGCCCATAGAAATTGGGCTGTGGAATCACCACCGCTGCAGCCTCCCCGGGCTCTCCGGCGCGCTGCACATCCAGCACACCGTTGCGCACGGGGATGTCCAGGGTTTCCATCACGATATCCTGCGTGCCGACGATGGCATCCACCACCTGCCGGTAAACCGGGTGCAGCGTCCCCGCCACCAGCACACGGCGCGTTCTGGCCTTGCGGTTGGCGCGAATGGCCATGAGGATGGCTTCCGCCAAAGCCGAAGCCCCGTCGTACAAGGACGCATTGGAGACGTCCATGCCGGTGAGCCCGCACATCATGGTCTGGTATTCGTACAGCAGTTGCAGCGTGCCCTGGCTGGCCTCTGCCTGATAGGGGGTGTAGGCGCTGTAGAATTCGCCCCGTGTGGCGATTTCCCAGACGGCAGCGGGGATATGGTGGCGGTAGGCGCCGGCGCCGATGAAGCACAAGGCCCCCGCATCTTCCTCGGCGCGTTCCCGCATCAGGCGCGTAATGGCCTGCTCTTCCAGCCCCTCGGGAATACCATCGAGCTGAACGCCGCGCAGGGCCTGCGGAATTTCATCAAACAGGGCTTCCACATCGGCCACGCCGATGGTGTCGAGCATGGCCCGGACGTCGTCCTGGGTGTGAGGGATGAAGGGCATGGGTGTTGGGCTCCCAAGAGAAACAGGCAAACACCTAAGGCCAAGGCGGGACGGATGCTCACGGACTGTCGGCCGCATGGTCGCGGCCGACAAGCCTACAGGGACGTATTCACGGCGTGTCCGTGAGCATCCGCCCTGCCTCGGCCGGCTCGAAGCCGAAAAGCAGGGGAAACGCTCCTCAGTCTTCCTCTTCCTGCTCGATCATGTGCTCGTAATCATCGGCGGTCATCAGCCGCTCGAGGTCATCCGGGTCCTCGGGACGGATGCGCATGATCCAGCCATCACCGTAAGGATCGGTGTTCACCAGTTCGGGTTCGTCCTGCAGTTTGCTGTTCGCGTCGACAATTTCCCCAGCCACCGGCGCGTAGATATCGGAGGCCGCCTTTACGGACTCCACCACGGCACAGGCGTCACCCGCCTCCACGGTCCGATCCAGCTCCGGGGTTTCCACGAACACCAGATCGCCGAGGGATTCCTGGGCATGGTCGGTGATTCCCACTGTGATCAGTCCGTCATCGTCCAGCCGCGCCCACTCATGGGTGGCGGCGTAACGCAGCTCGCTGGGTAAATTACTCATCGTCTTTCACCTTATTTTGTTCAAGCCAGTCTTGATCTGATTCAGGGGAGTCATGGATCCGCGGCCGACCCCATCACAGGGTTCAACGCACCCTGAAGAGCTAGTCCACCAGAGCCTGTCCTTTCCGCACGAACGCCGGGCGGACAATCCTTACGTCGGCAGAGCCATTGCGGAGCGCCACTGTAGCCGTGCCCTCGGCCCCCGCAGGCAAGCGAGCCAGGGCAATGGACTTGCCCAGCACCGGTGAAAAACCGCCGCTTGTAATGCGACCCTCGCGGCCGTCCGGCAGGGTCACCGTCTGATCCTGACGCAGCATACCGCGACCATCCAGCACCAGGCCGCGCAAGGTCTCCTTCACGCCCTGCTTGCGCTCCAGTTCCAGCGCGGTACGGCCGATGAATGCACGATTGGCCGGCTCCCA
>SLCE01000128.1 GCA_007125985.1 Ectothiorhodospiraceae bacterium
AGAGGAACTCGGCCGCGGCATCTTCTACCACACGGGTGAGCTCAACGAAGCGTTCACCACCGTGTACACGGAAGGGGCCTGAAGCGGCGGACGGCATTCGGTGGATATCGCCCAAGGCTCAATCCACCCTACGACCTTCGATTGGAGCCGTAGGGTGGATTGAGCGAAGCGATATCCACCGACAACCGCAGTGTCCCAGAAGCTGCGCAAAACGGGATCATGTGTAGAGGGCCATCACGCTAGCGATACCCCACATGCCCGATACCCGACATCAAGCCCGGGGGAAAGTGTGATGGCAGGAAGCGGGAACAAGGCGGCACCCGAAGGCCCGGTCACAGTCGCCGTCTCCAGGCGCATCCGTCCGGGGGTGGAGGAACAGTACGAGGAATGGGTCCGTGGCGTGACCCAGGCCGCCCAGCAATGGCCTGGCCACCTGGGTGTGAACGTGCTGCGCCCCAGCGCAGCGACCCAGGGCGAATACGTCATCATCTACCGCTTCGACACCTACGAACACGGCAGGACCTGGGAAGAATCCGAAGAACGCGCCCGCTGGACCGCACGCCTGAATGACATGGTCGAGGGGGACGAGCAGGTCCGCAAGGTCACGGGGCTGGAGTTCTGGTTCGATCTGCCCGAAGTGCCGGTGCACGCCCAGGCCTCCCAGCACCGCATGGCGCTAACCCTGATCGTCGTGGTGTTCCTTCTACTGCTGACTCTCAACCTGGTCCTCGCGCCCATCCTGAATCACCTCCACTGGATCCCGCAGCTACTGGTGGTCGTGATCCTGCAGGTGCTGCTGTTGACCTATGTGGTCATGCCCCGGGTCACCCGTCTGCTCAAGCCCTGGCTATTTCAGAAATCGCTCGAGCGATAAAATTTCTGTGTTATTTGAAAATCTCGAAATTTTTGCTATGTTCCCAATACATCAAAGCTGCAGGCGTTCTCGACACGCGCAGCAAAGCGGCCCAATTCAGCGAGAGCACAAACAATGAGCGGTCAGACCAGCGCACAGCATCTCATCTCCCATCATGCCGCCCTTCAGGCAGCCGCTGCCGCGGTCCAGGAAGCCGAACGCCTGGGCATCGCCATCGTCGTCGCGGTGGTCGACCGGGCCGGACACACGCGCTGCCTGCTGCGCATGGACGGCGCCTTCCTGCACTCGGCCGGCATCGCCGAAGACAAGGCCTACACCGCTGCCGGCTTCGGCCTGGCCACCGCTGACTGGGACAAGGTCACCGCCGGCAATGCCAATCTGGCCAGCGGCCTGGCGGCGCGGCCGCGGCTGGTGATGTTCGGCGGCGGGCTGCCGATCGAACTGGACGGAGAATGCGTGGGCGGCATTGGCGTCTCCGGCGGCAGCGAGGAACAGGACGAGGCCTGCGCCCGGGCGGGGCTGAAGGCCCTGTCGAACTGAACAATCATTCCACGGGGATAGACCCATGAAAGACATCAAGCATTTCATCAACGGCAGCTACGTGGGCTCCGCCCAGGACCGCTGGTTCGATGACATGAACCCGGCCAACGGAGACGTGATCGCCCGCGTGGCCGAGGGCGGCGCCCAAGAGATCGACCAGGCGGTTCAGGCCGCCCGCGAGGCACGGCACGGCGAATGGGGCCGCATGCCGGTGGCCCGCCGCATGGAACTGCTGCACAAGGTGGCCGACGGCATCAACGCCCGCTTCGAGGACTTCCTGCAGGCCGAATGCCTGGACACCGGCAAGCCACGGTCCATGGCCTCCCACATCGATATTCCCCGGGGTGCGGCCAATTTCAAGATCTTTGCCGACCTGGTGAAGAACGTGCCCACGGAAAGCTTCGCCATGGACACTCCCGACGGCACCGGGGCGCTGAACTACGCCATCCGCCGCCCCAAGGGCGTGATCGGCGTGATCTCGCCGTGGAACCTGCCCTTGCTGCTGATGACCTGGAAGGTGGGGCCGGCCCTGGCCTGCGGCAACACAGTGGTGGTGAAGCCCTCGGAGGAAACCCCGCACACCGCCGCCCTGCTGGGTGAGGTGATGAACGAAGCCGGCATCCCCAAGGGCGTTTACAACGTGGTGCATGGATTCGGCCCCGGCTCCGCCGGCGAGGCCCTGACCCGCCATCCGGGCGTGGACGCCATCACCTTTACCGGCGAGACCCGCACCGGCACCGCCATCATGAAGGCAGCGGCAGACGGTATCCGCGACGTGTCTTTCGAGCTGGGCGGGAAGAACGCCGCCATCGTGTTCGAGGATGCGGACATGGATAAGGCCATCGAGGGCACGCTGCGCTCGGCCTTCGCCAACTGCGGCCAGGTCTGCTTCGGCACGGAGCGCGTGTACGTACATCGCTCGCGCTTCGATGAATTCGTCGACCGCCTGCGCCAGGGTGCGGAAGGCCAGCGCATGGGCTGGTATGACGACCCGGAAGTGAACTTCGGCCCACTGATCAGCAAGGAGCACCGGGACAAGGTGCTGGGTTACTACCGCAAGGCGGTGGAAGACGGCGCCACGGTGGTCACCGGCGGCGGCGTGCCGGACATGGGCAGCGAACTGGCCGAGGGCGCCTGGATCCAGCCCACAATCTGGACCGGCCTGCCGGACGACTCGGCGGTGGTGAACGAGGAGATCTTCGGCCCCTGCTGCCACGTGCGGCCCTTCGGCGACGAGGACGAGGCCGTCCGGCTGGCCAACGACACGCCCTACGGCCTGGCCGCCACCTTCTGGACCGAGAGCCTGACCCGCGCGCACCGCGTGGCGCCGAAGCTGGAGGCGGGCCTGATCTGGGTGAATTCCTGGTTCCTGCGGGACCTGCGCACCGCCTTCGGCGGCAGCAAGCAGTCCGGCATCGGCCGCGAGGGCGGTGTGCACGGGCTGGAGTTCTACAGCGAACTGTCCAACGTCTGCGTGAAACTGTAACGGGGCCCGCAATGAACAGCGGACAGAATCCGGAAATCGGTCAGGAAATCGTCGCCGGCGGCTACCGTACCAATCTGCATGACCGCGGCCAGGGCGAACCGCTGATGCTGATCCACGGCTCCGGCCCCGGCGTGACCGCCTGGGCCAACTGGCGCGGGGTGATCCCCAGCCTGTCGGAGACGTTCCGCGTGGTGGCGCCGGACATGCTGGGCTTCGGCTACAGCGAACGCCCGGAGGACGGGCAGTACAACCTGGACCGCTGGGTGGAGCACGCCGTGGGCGTCATGGATGCCCTGGACCTTGAGCAGGTCAACCTGGTGGGGAACTCCTTCGGCGGCGCGGTGGCGCTGGCCCTGGCCATCCGTCACCCGGAGCGGGTGAGACGTCTGGCGCTGATGGGCAGCGTGGGCGTGCCCTTCCCCATCAGCGAGGGGTTGGACGCGGTCTGGGGTTACACCCCCTCACTGGAGAACATGCGCAGGCTGGTTCAATTGTTCGCGTACAACCAGGAACTGGTCACTGATGAACTCGCGGCACTACGCTACCAGGCCAGCATCCGCCCCGGTTTCCAGGAATCCTTCGCCGCCATGTTCCCGGCGCCGCGGCAACGCTGGGTGGATGCCATGACCAGCCCGGAGGCGGCCATCCGCGCCCTGCCCCACGAAACGCTGATTCTCCACGGCCGGGAGGACAGGGTCATACCGCTGGACACCTCGCTGACGCTGATGCAGTGGATACCGAAAGCGCAGCTCCATGTGTTCGGACACTGCGGCCACTGGACCCAGATCGAGCATGCCCAGCGCTTCATCCGCCTGCTCAGGGATTTTGTACTGGAAGGCCGGGATACGGCCGGCTGAGGAGACTCATAACCATGGATCGACAACGCATGAACGCCCACGCCGACGAGCTTTACAAGGCGCTGCGCAACGCCAGCACCGTGGCGCCGCTGACCGAGCGGGAGAGCGACATCACCGTCGAGGACGCCTATCACATCTCCCGCGCCATGCTGGATCTGCGATTGGCGGACGGCGAAACGGTGATCGGTAAGAAGATCGGCGTCACCAGCAAGGCGGTGCAGAACATGCTGGGCGTCCACCAGCCGGATTTCGGCTACCTCACCGACCGCATGCTTGCCACCAGCGACGCGCCCATCGAGATCGCCGGCAACCTGATCGCGCCGCGGGCCGAAGGCGAGATCGCCTTCGTGCTGAAGCGGGACCTGCGTGGTCCGGGCGTGACCAACGCCCAGGTGCTGGCAGCCACGGAATGCGTGATGCCCTGCTTCGAGGTGGTGGATTCCCGCATTCGCGACTGGAAGATCGCCATTCAGGACACCGTGGCTGACAACGCCTCCTGCGGCATGTTCGTGCTCGGGGACGCCATGCTGGACCCACGCCGGGTGGACCTGGGCACCCTGGGCATGGTGGTGGAGCGCAACGGCCAGATCGTGAGCACCGGTGCCGGCGCCGCCGCCCTGGGCTCACCGGTGAACTGCGTGGCCTGGCTGGCCAACACCCTGGGGCGCTTCGGCATCGCGCTGGAGGCCGGCGAGGTGATCCTCTCCGGCTCTCTGGTGCCCCTGCAGCCGGTGGAACCCGGCGATCACATGCACCTGAGCGTAGGCGGGCTGGGTACCGCCTCGGTGCGCTTCATCTGAACAGAGGGACAGGACCATGAGCAAACTCAAAGCCGCTGTGATCGGCTCCGGCAACATCGGCACTGACCTGCTGATCAAGATGCTGCGCCGGGGCAAGCACATCGAGCCCGCCGTGATGGTGGGCATCGACCCGGACTCCGACGGCCTGGCCCGAGCCGGACGCCTGGGCGTGGAGACCTGCGCCACCGGCGTACAGGGCCTCATCGACATGCCGCTGTTCCAGGACATCGACATCGTCTTCGACGCCACCTCGGCCAAGGCCCACATCCAGAACGACCGCCTGCTGCGGGAAGCCAAGCCCGAGATCCGTCTGATCGATCTCACCCCGGCGGCTATCGGCCCCTACTGCGTGCCGGTGGTAAACCTGGACGAACATCGTGATGCGCCGAACCTGAACATGGTCACCTGCGGCGGCCAGGCCACCATTCCCATGGTTGCCGCGGTCTCCAGTGTGGCCAAGGTGTATTACGCGGAGATCGTCGCCTCCATCTCCAGCCGCTCCGCCGGTCCGGGCACGCGAGCGAACATCGACGAGTTCACCGAGACCACCTCGCTGGCCATCGAGCAGGTGGGCGGCGCTACCCGCGGCAAGGCCATCATCGTGCTCAACCCGGCCGAGCCGCCGCTGCTCATGCGCGACACCGTCTACACCCTTTCCGACCCGGCGGACACCGCCAAGGTGGAGGCGGCCGTAGAGGCGATGGTGGAGCGGGTCAACGCCTACGTGCCCGGCTACCGCCTCAAGCAGACGGTGCAGTTCGAGGAGTTCGACGCCTCCCGCCCGCTGAACGTGCCCGGCGTGGGCAAAGTCACAGGGCTCAAGACCTCGATCTTTCTGGAGGTGGAAGGCGCGGCGCACTACCTGCCCGCCTACGCCGGCAACCTGGACATCATGACCTCCGCCGCGCTCGGCGCCGGCGAGCACGTGGCCGACTACCTGGCCAGCCAACGGGTCCCGGCCTGAGGAGACAGCCGCCATGAATACCAAGCTCTACATTTCCGATGTCACCCTGCGTGATGGCTCCCATGCCATCCGCCACCAGTACTCGGTGGAGAACGCCCGCACCATCGCCACGGCACTGGACCGCGCCAGGGTGGATTCCATCGAAGTGGCCCACGGCGACGGCCTGCAGGGCTCCTCGTTCAACTACGGCTTCGGCGCCCACACCGATCTGGAGTGGATCGAGGCGGTAGCCGAATCCGTCAGCCACGCCAAGGTGGCCACCCTGCTGCTGCCCGGTATTGGCACAGTCAAGGACCTGCGCGCGGCCTATGACGCCGGCGCCCGGGTGGTGCGCGTAGCCACCCACAGTACCGAGGCCGATGTCTCGAAGCAGCACATCGCCTATGCCCGGGAACTGGGCATGGACACAGTGGGCTTTCTGATGATGAGCCACATGAACGAGCCGGCGAAGCTGGCCGAACAGGGCAAGCTCATGGAGAACTACGGCGCCACCTGCATTTACGTGGTGGACTCCGCCGGGGCGATGACCATGAACGACATCCGCGACCGCTTCCGGGCCATGCGCGATGTGCTGGATCCGTCCACGGAGTTGGGCATCCACGCCCACCACAACCTGTCACTGGGCGTGGCGAACTCCATTGTCGCGGTGGAGGAAGGCGCCAACCGTGTGGATGCCAGTCTCACCGGCATGGGGGCCGGGGCTGGAAACGCGCCGCTGGAGGTGTTCATCGCCGCCGCCGAGCGCATGGGCTGGAACCACGGCTGCGATCTGTACACGCTGATGGACGCCGCCGACGACATCGTGCGCCCGCTGCAGGACCGCCCGGTGCGGGTGGACCGTGAAACCCTGGCGTTGGGCTATGCCGGCGTGTACTCCAGCTTCCTGCGCCACGCCGAGGCCGCCGCTGAACGCTACGGCCTGAAGACCGCCGACATTCTGGTGGAGCTCGGCCGCCGCCGCATGGTGGGCGGACAGGAAGACATGATCGTGGACGTGGCACTGGACATGTTGCGTGCACAGGAACAGGGTACAAAGGACACAAAGGACAAAGACAAGACCACCGCCGGAGGTGCCGCGTGAGCACGTTGTCCCAAGAACAGATCAAGCAGCTGGCCGAACACCTGGAAAACGCCCAGCTGGAATGCCGTGAGGTCATCAAGATCACGGATGACCACCCGGATATGGATTTCGACGACGCCTATGACATTCAGCGTGTCATCCGCGCCCGCAAACAGGCACGCGGGGAAACCATTGTCGGTTACAAAATGGGGCTGACTTCCCGGGCCAAAATGGAGCAGATGGGCGTCGACAGCCCGGTGTATGGCTTCCTGTCGGACCGTTTCGAGGTCCAGGAAAGCAGCGCGGTGCCGGTGAGCCGCTTCATCCACCCCAAGGTGGAGGCGGAAATCGCCTTTGTCACCAAACGGGAGCTCAAGGGCCCGGGTTGCAACGTGGCACAAGTACTGGCAGCCACCGAGTTCGTCATGCCGGCCATCGAGATCATCGATTCGCGCTACAAGGACTTCCGTTTCGATCTGGTGAGCGTGATCGCGGACAACGCCTCCTCTTCCGGCTTTGTCACCGGCGGCACGGTCTCCGGCGTGGAAGGTCTGGACCTGCGCAGCCTGGGCGTGGTGCTGGAGATCAACGGCGAGCCGGTGGAAACCGCCGCCGGCGCGGCCGTGCTGGGGCATCCGGCCAACAGTGTGGCCCAGTTGGCAAACATGCTGGCAGAACACGGCGAATCCCTGCCCGCGGGCAGTCTGGTGCTGAGCGGCGCCATCACCGCGGCCCTGGCCGTGAAACCCGGCGATACGGCCACCGTTCGCGCCCAGGGACTGGGCAGCGTCAGCATCCGCTTCACAGAATAATCACGAGGAGAGCACTATGCCACTGTGCCAGATCCACATCCTGGAAGGCCGCGACGAGGAAACCAAGGCGAAGCTGATCAAGGAGATGACGGAGACCCTCTGTCGTACATTGAATGCACCGCCGGAAGCGGTGCGCATCCTGATCAGCGAAATGCCGAAAACCCATTGGGGGATCGCGGGCAAGACTGCGAAAGAGCTGGGACGCTGACGCCCGCGACCTGCAGGTCGCGAGGAACAGCCCGGAGGCTGTGATGACGGGGCCGGCGTATTCACGTCAGCCGGAATCGTTTCTCCGGCCTGCGGCGCTTACCCCGCTACGCCAGCATCAGAGGCTTATTGGGCGCCGAACTGGTGGAAGGCGCCGCCATCGCTGAGAAAGCTGAGGGTGCGGTCGATGTGCTGTTCGGTCAGCGCGCAGGCCTGGGCGACGTCACGCGCGATCGCAGCCTCATAGATGGCCTCATGCTCGGCGTGGACGTCACGGCGTTTTACCGGCCCTTGGGACTGGGAAAACGCGATGCGCCGGTAACGTTCCGACTGATGGAACAGGATACCGATGAAGTGATGCAGCCAGCGGGAGGGGCAGGCCGAGATCAATGCAGCATGGAAGGCACGGTTGCGCTCCTCCCATTCACCGGACAGGCCGGCCGGATCATCCGACACCCGCTCCTCAATCCGCGACAAGCGGTGGAACGCCGCCACCACTTCAGCCTCCCAGTCGTCATCCCCCAGTTCGAAGGATTCGCGCAAGGCCTGGGTTTCCAGCATCTTGCGGACCCGGACGATGTCGCGGAAATCCGCCTCAGACATGGGGGTCACACGGAACCCCTTCTGCCCTTCCGAGGCAACCAAGGCCTCACCCACCAGTAGGTTCAGCGCCTCACGCAGGGTGCTGGCGCCCACGTTGTAGCGCTCTTTCAATGCCTCGGCGCGCAGCTTGGTACCCGGCTGCAACCGACCACTGAGGATATCCTCGCGCATGGAATCATAAGTGGCCTGCACCAGCGTGGGCGACCCCGGACGTTTGCCGCCATGCTGTAAACCATGGGGCCAGATGACATCGGAAGCCATATTGTTGGATCCTTTGGCGTGAACCGGGAAGCATGGGTCATGTGATATTCGCGCCCAAGCTATAATTTCCGATATTTTACACTTTTTCGATATTATTCGGCCACAGTAACTTGAAAGAGGGGATATTTCCGGCCTGTAATGATCGAAGGTGTTGCTGGTGGTGCGCTTCGTTCAGGACTGCGGCGGCACCGCCCGTTCCAAATCCTGGATCAATGGAAACGGTGCTTCCCGCAGCGGGGGGCGCCTCATATCCGGTTGCGCAATGGCGTACAGCTGCGGCACACCCCAATCCCGCGCGGCCATCAGCACCCGGTGACTGTCGTCCAGCAGGACCGTCCGATCCGGCTCAAAACCATCCTGGCCCTGCACAGCGTCCCAGAACTCGGGAAACTCCTTGGAAACACCGAAATCATGGGAGGAAAATGCCGCGTCCAGATAGCTGGCCAACGGCACATGCTCAAGCTTCAGCCCGAGACTGCCATGGTGAGCGTTGGTCACCAGAACCGCCCGCCGGCCAGAACGGTTGATCGCCTGCAGAAAACGCTCCGCTCCGGGGCGAAAACCAATCAGGTGGGTGAACTCCCGCTTCAAACCCACTACATCCACGTCCAGCAGGCGCTGCCAGTAATCCAGGCAATACCATTCAATCCGCCCCTCCACCTCCCGCATCAACGAGAACACATGCTCCCGCGCATGCGGCAGGACCATGCCATGACGCTCGGCGACACGGGCGGGCAGAGCCTCCAGCCAGAAATGGTTATCGAAGGCCAGATCCAGCAGAGTGCCGTCCATGTCCAGCAGCACGGTGTCCACACGGGACCAGTCAATCATCAGAGCACCATGGAAATAGATCAGCGCTCTTCTAGGATAACGCATCGACGGCCACGGTATGTGTAGAATGGGGCCTCGCCGAAGCAGACAAATGTGTAACAGCACCATGCGCAAAAAGCCGGAAATACTCGACACCCGCATCGTTGCCCGCTCCCGCCTGTTCCGCATCGAAGCCGTGAACCTGCGCTTCTCCAACGGGGTGGAAGTCGAATTTGAACGCCTGCGGGGCTCCGGCAGCGTCGGTGCCGTGATCATCGTGCCTATGCTTGATCCGGACACCGTGTTGCTGATCCGCGAATACGGTGTCGGCCTGGAACGCTACGAACTCGGGCTGCCCAAAGGGCGCGTGGAGCCCGGCGAGGACATGCTGGAGGCAGCTAACCGCGAACTGATGGAGGAAGCAGGCTTCGGCGCACGTAAACTCACCAAACTGCCGGCCCTGAGCCTGGCTCCCGGCTACCTGGGCCACCGCACCCAGATCATTCTTGCCGAGGATCTGTATCCGGAACGGCTGGAAGGGGATGAACCCGAACCCATCGAGGTGGTGGAAATGCCCCTGTCGCGCTTCGAGGACATGGTGATGGACGGTGAAGACCTGACCGAAGGCCGCTCCATCGCCGCCATTTACCTGGCGCGCAGCCACATGGCACGCCGGAGCCGCAACGGCGACTGACATGGGCACCACCGGTTACCAGGCCCTGCTTCCAGGGGTGCTGGACATCGCCCGCCAGGCCGGCGATGCCATCCGCGCAATCTACCGGCAACAGATCACGGTGAGCCGCAAGCACGATGATTCGCTGCTCACCAATGCCGATCAGGCCGCGCACGATCTCATCACCGCGCAGCTGGACCGGCTCACGCCCCATATCCCGGTTCTGTCGGAGGAGGCGCAGCCGCGACACTGGGCTGAACGCCGCCACTGGGAGCGCTACTGGCTGGTGGACCCGCTGGACGGGACGCGCCAGTTTGTGCGCCGGAGTGATCAGTTCAGTGTGAATATCGCACTGGTGGTGCGGCATCGCCCCGTGCTGGGCGTTATCCACGCGCCCATGCGCCGCCTGGACTGGTTCGGCGGGCCCGGCCTGGGCGCCTGGCGGCGACTGCAGAACCGCCCAGCGATACCGATCGGCCCCCGACGACCGCCCGAGCGCCCACTCCGCGTGGTGCTCGGTGGCTCATCACCCGGGCCGCGGACCCGGCGACTACTTGCGCGCTTGCCGCATCACGAGCTGCTGACCATGGGCGCCGCCATCAAGTTCTGCATGGTGGCTGACGGGGATGCCGACTTCTTTCCCCGCTACGGTCCCATTTCCGAATGGGATCTGGGCGCCGCGCAGGCGATTCTGGAGGCAGCGGGCGGCCGCCTGCTGTACATGGAAACCCTGGAACCGGTGCGCTACAACCAGCGCCCGTCCACCACACTGCAGGACGTGCTGGCCATTGGCGACAGCGCCATGGACTGGTCGGCGATCTTCGGCGCCCTGGATAGGAAATACGAGCCTTTGACGAAGTGAAGCCCGCTACAAGTGGTTCATCGGCCGCTGCCTGCCGCACTTCCAGCATTCGGTGAACTGCCCTTCCAATCGCTCACCGCAACCACGGCAGGTCCAGCCCTCCTTCGCCGGCTCCGCCTCCTGCGCCTCGCGTATCACCCGCTCCGCGCGCTCATAGTCCACCGGGCGCTCCACCCAGAGCTCCGGCCAGATGGCCGTCGGCGGCAACTCCCCGGCACCGCCGAAAAGCCCCATGTTGCGCACCACGCAGCGAATGCCCTCTGTCTCCAACAGATTCCGCATATGCCCCACGAGCAGCGGGCTGTGGGATGTGTAGACCAACTTCATGGGCACCTCATCGGTTAAGGAAGCACCATGGGAATAGATCAGTGTTTCCTTGATGGAATCGACACGTGAATAGAGCGGCTCAGTTCCGATACAATGGCCAAAATAACATGACAAGGATGCGGCATGAGAAGAGCCGGGGCGGGTAGCCGGACGTGATCCGGTTTGCGCAGCATCGCGGGCGCACGAAGTGCAATGGGGGGGCGGGACTCGTTGCATGGGTTGTGTTGTGCCTGCTTCTCATGTTGCCGCTGGTCGCATTTGCCGAAGACTCCCGCCCGCCCCAGCGTGTGGACCTGCTTAGCGCTGCCGACTATATCCCCGACCCCGATCGCGAGATTGCACCGGAAACAGCGTTCGCACAGCCCGGCTGGAAACCGACGGGGGGCCGTCTACCATTTCCCGGTCATGAACGCTTCTGGTTGCGCGCCTCACTGGACGAACTCAGCGGCGCCGGCGAACGTCTGCTGGTCGTGTCCAATGCCCGGCTGGAATCCGTAACGGCCTATTGGTCAACGGACGGCGAAACATTCGACCAAATCGAATTGAATGACCGGACCCCGGTGAACCAGCGGCCAGTCCCCCATCGCAAGCTGATCCACCCCATCGATACCGCCGACACCGGCCAATTACTGATGCTCGTGGAAGTCCAGGGCGGCAACCTCGCTCAACCGTCGGTGGAATTGTGGACGCCAGAAGCGTTCCACATCGCCGACACCCGGGATCTGCTCCTGCTCGGCCTGTTCCTCGGG
>SLCE01000182.1 GCA_007125985.1 Ectothiorhodospiraceae bacterium
CAAGCCTACAAGGACGTATTCACGGCGTGTCCAGTCGGGCCTGACGCTCAATCCGGCCGTTCGAAGCCATCTGTGCCGAATGGTTGTTGTCTCAAGGGCGCATCACGGGCGGGTGCGTACCAGGCGAGGCGAGCCGTTCATAGAATTTGAAGAAGGTATTTCATGCAGAAGGTATCTGGGGCCGCCGACCAGCGGCGAGCCCAGCTTGAGGACTGGCTGGTTCGCCTGGGAGTCTCCCATGACGGGCTGGAACCGGCGTCGTCGGATGCCAGCTTTCGTCGCTATTTCCGTCTGCGGACGCCGGATGGCAGCCGGATTGTCATGGACGCGCCCCCGCCGCAGGAGGATTGCCGTCCGTTTGTCCGCGTCGCCGGCATGATGCATGCGGCGGGCCTGCACGTGCCCCAGGTGCTCGCGCAGGACCTGGAGCGTGGGTTTCTGCTGCTGACCGACCTTGGTCGGCAAACCTATCTGGATGTGCTGGACCAGGCGAACGCGGAGTCGCTCTACAGCCCCGCTGTGGATGCGCTTCTGCGCTGGCAGGGGGCCGGCCGCCCGGGGGAGTTGCCGGAATATGATGCCGCGCTACTGCGACGGGAACTGCAGCTGTTCCCGGACTGGTATCTCGCCAGACATCTCGGGTTGCAGATGGAGGACTGGGAGCAGGCGCTGTGGGAGGCGTATGTGGAGCGCCTGGTAAACCGGGCGCTGAACCAGCCCCAGGTGCCGGTGCACCGGGATTTCATGCCACGCAATCTCATGATCAGCGACCCCCTGCCGGGGGTGCTGGATTTCCAGGATGCGGTGTACGGGCCAGTGAGCTATGACCCGGTTTGCCTGTTCATGGACGCCTTCATCAGCTGGTCGCCTGAGCAAGTGACCGGCTGGCTGGAGGATTACTGGCGGCGCGCCGGTGAGGCCGGAGTGCCGGTCCCCGGAGACCGGGAGCGCTTCCTGGCGGACTGCCGCTGGATGGGTGTGCAGCGACACCTGAAAGTGATCGGCATTTTTGCCCGGATCCGCCACCGTGACGGCAAACCCCGGTACCTGGAGGATGCGGACCGGTTCTTCACGTATCTGGATGTGGCCGCCGCTGCCGAACCCGAGCTGCGCGATCTTGTTGATCTGATCCGCCACTGGCGCAGCCGGGGAGGGGTGGCATGAGGGCGATGATACTCGCCGCAGGGCGGGGCACGCGGATGCGTCCGCTGACAGATCACACGCCGAAGCCCTTGCTGCAGGTCGGTGGCAAGGCATTGATCGTCTGGCATCTGGAGCGCCTGGCCGCGGCAGGGGTGCGCGATGTGGTGGTCAACCTGGCCTGGCTGGGGGAACAGATCCGGGATGCGCTGGGTGACGGTGGCCGCTGGGGGCTGCGCCTGCGTTACTCGCCGGAAGGGGAGCAAGGTCTGGAGACCGGCGGTGGAATCCATCGCGCCCTTGCCCTGCTGGGTCCGGAACCGTTTCTGGTGGTCAACGGCGACGTCTGGACTGACATGGACTATACCGCCTTGCTTCGGGTGCCCGTCGGACTGGCCCATCTGGTGCTGGTGCCCAACCCGGATCACAATCCGCAGGGTGATTTCGGCCTGCGGCAGGGCCAGGTGAGCAGCGCCGCACCAGATGACCGGCGCCACACCTTCAGTGGTGTGGGGGTGTACCGGCCCGCGCTCTTTGCCGGCTGCCGGCCCGGCAGCTTTCCGCTGGCCCCGTTGCTCAGGCAGGCCGCGGATGAGGGCAAGGTCTCCGGGCAACTGCATACGGGGTGCTGGTGCGATGTGGGCACGCCGGAACGGCTTCAACTGCTTGATGAGAAGCTGACGGTGAAAGACCATGGGTGAGAACATCCAGGAGCAGGCGTTCACACGCGAGGATTTCCAGCGGTTCTCCGCTGCGCTGAAGGAAGAGACCGCGTTGCTCAAGCGCTGGATCCTTCAGGGCGGACTGTCTGAGGAGCCGCTCCGGGTGGGCTATGAGGTGGAAGCCTGGCTGGTGGATGATGCGGCACGCCCGGCGCCGATGAATGGCCCGCTGCTGCAAACCATGAATGACGCCCATGCCGTGCCCGAACTGGCGCAGTTCAACCTGGAATTGAACGGGCCGCCGGAATGGCTGCAGGGACACCCGTTCACCGCCATGCAGCGCTCGCTGGATGTGCTGTGGGGTCGCTGTTCCGCCGTGGGGGAGCAGCTTGGCGTGCATCCATTGATGATCGGTATTCTCCCCTCGGCCCGGGAAGAGGATTTCCGGCTCGAGAACATGTCCCGCCTTCCGCGTTACCGGGCGCTCAATGAACAGGTGCTGGAACTGCGCAACCGGATACCGCTGGATGTGGAAATCGAGGGCCCGGACGATGCCATTCGCCTGCAGCACGGAGACGTGATGCTAGAGGCGGCGGCCACGTCGCTGCAATTGCATCTGCAGGTCACGGCCGCTAACGCGGCGCGGTACTACAACGCGGCGCAGGTGCTGTCCGCAGCCACTGTGGCGGTGGCGGCCAATTCGCCCTTCCTGTTCGGCCACGCCTTGTGGCAGGAGACGCGCATTCCGCTGTTTGAGCAGGCTGTGGCCGTGGATCCGGTCACCGGCGCCCGCGGGCCTGGAGCGCTGAAGCGGGTGAGCTTTGGCAGCGGCTATGGCCGGGATGGCCTGTATCAGCTGTTCGTAGAGAATCGCCAGCATTACCCCGTGCTGCTGCCGGTGTGCTACGACGATGCGCCGGAGGGGTTGCATCACCTCCGGTTGCATAATGGGACCATCTGGCGCTGGAATCGCCCGCTGGTGGATTTCAACGAAGACGGACTATGCCACCTGCGCCTGGAGCACAGGGTGATGGCGGCGGGGCCGACGATCGTCGACATGGTGGCCAACGCCGTGTTCTTCCATGGCGCTGTTCATGCGCTGGCGTTACGGGAGCAGCCTATCGAGGCAGCGCTGCGCTTTGCCGCGGCGGAACGCAATTTCTACCGTGGGGCGCGGGACGGCATTGACGCCGAGCTGGAATGGCTGGGTGGCGGCCATGTACCGCTCCGTGCGCTGTTGCTGGAAAGCCTCATCCCCAAGGCCCGCTGGGGGTTGGAGCAACTGGGGTTGCCCGCGGATGAGTTCCAGCCCTATCTGGATATTGTGGAAGAACGGGTCCGGGTTGGGCGAACTGGGGCCGCCTGGCAGCGGGCCTGGGTGCATCGTCATGGGCCGGATTTCGCCGCACTGGTGCACGCTTACCGGGAGCGGCAGACGGCCGGTCGGCCGGTCCACGAATGGAGTCTGTGATCATGCTTCAACGCTACGACGGGGTGCCGGACGGGTTTCTGGATGCGGCGCCGCGGGATCTGGCCGCCGTATTGGGCGGGCCCAGTCTGATCCGGGTGCCGGGCCGGCGGCGCCCCCCGTTGTTCGCCTCTGTGATGCTGCATGGAAACGAGCCAGCCGGTCTGGAGGCGGTGCAGCGCCTGCTGAGAACGCACACAGGGCACCAGTTGCCCCGGGAGCTTGTGGTTTTCGTCGGCAACGTGAGCGCGGCCGCGACCGGCGTGCGCCGACTGGATGGGCAGCCGGATTACAACCGCATCTGGCCGGGTACCGATCAGCCCGGCACGCCGGAAGCGGAGATGGCTTCCGGCGTCGTCCGTGAGCTGGAGCAGGAGGGCCTGTTCGCCAGCATCGACATCCACAATAACACCGGGCTTAATCCGCATTACGGCTGTATTAATCGGCTACAACCACGGTTTCTCGGGTTGGCCTCGCTGTTCAGCCGGATGCTGGTGTATTTCACCCGGCCGCTGGGGGTCCAGTCCCTGGCTTTCGCCCCGTTGTGCCCTGCGGTCACTGTGGAGTGCGGCCGCGCAGGCGACCGGCGCGGCTCCGACCATGCGTATGAATTCCTCGACGCGGTGCTGCACCTGCAGGACATTCCGGAGCACCCGGCGGAAGAGGATATCGGGCTGTTTCACACGGTGGCCCGGGTCCGTGTGCCGGAAACGCAGGCGTTCGGTTTTGGCGATCAGGCCGACGGCATCCGGTTCTTCTCCGATCTGGAGCGCATGAATTTCCGTGAGCTACCCGCCGGCACGCCGTTTGCCGCTTACGATGGGCCAGGCGTGCCGTTGCTGGTGGAGGACGAACACGGCGAGGATGTGGCGGAGCGGTATTTCCGGCAGGAGCAGGGTGAACTGGTCACTGCCAGCGGGTTCATGCCCAGTATGCTGACCCTGGACGAACGCGTGATCCGCCAGGATTGCCTGTGCTACGTGATGGAACGGCTCGCTCTTTCTTGATCACCGCCGAGTGCCCAAATCGCGCTGCTGCGCGACGGTAGCAACCGCCGCGAGCGTTTGCCACCAATCCGGCCGCAGGCCGGAAACCGGGTGCAACCCCCAAGGAATCGTTCAGCGGGACTGCACGAGCGATTCGCCGTTATCCGCCAGCAAGGCTGTCAGGTGAGGTAGGAGTTGGTCTGCTGCCTCACGGACCGTGCAGGCTACGCCCAGGTCGCGTAGTTGGGTCACCGGCATGCCGGCGTGGCCGCAGGGGTTGATGCGCCGAAAGGGTTCCAGGTCCATGTCCACGTTCAGGCTGAGGCCATGGTAGCTGGCGCCCCGGCGCACCCGCAGGCCGAGTGCCGCCAGCTTGGCCCCGCCCACATACACCCCCGGCGCGTCCGGGCGCGGCGCTGCCTGGATACCGTGCTCCGCGGCAAGCCGCACCACGGAGGCTTCCAGGATGCTCACCAGGCGGCGGACTCCCAGCTTACGGCGGCGCACGTCCAGCAGAACGTAGATAACCAACTGACCGGGGCCGTGATAGGTCACCTGGCCGCCGCGGTCAACGGGGACCACCGGGATATCGCCGGGGGCAAGCACATGCTCCGGCTTGGCGTTCAACCCCAGCGTGAACACCGGCGGGTGCTCCAGCACCCAGAGTTCGTCCCGCGCCGATGTGTCTCGCTGTTCGGTGAGGCGACGCATGGCCTGCCACGTGTCTTGGTAGTCCACCTGGCCCAGATAGCGGACATGCGGTGTGTCCACGGGCCGCATCACAGCGTCATGACCACCTGTTCATCCGCGTTCAGCGCCAGATAAATCTGATCCAGCTGATGCTGGCTAGTGGCAGTGACCGTCACGGTGACCGAGACGAACCTGCCCCGGCGGCTGGCAGCGGTCTTCACCTGTCGATCGTCGAAGCCGGGAACCTGCTCCTGCACGATCCGGACCACGCGGAGCACGAAATCAGGGTCCGCGCGCCCCATCACCTTGATCGGGAACTCACAGGGAAAGTCGATGGCCGATTCGCGTTTTTCAGTCATGGCAGATGGCCTGGCAGTCACACAGCCCCGCTACTGAAACAGTAGCATCACCTCGTCCCATAGGCGGCCGAAGAAACCGGCCTGCTCGCCGTCCTCCAACGCCACCAGGGTGGCCGAGCGGATGGTTTCGCCTTCCAACCGGATGTCCACCTCGCCAACCACGTCGCCCTGACTGACCGGCGCGACGATGGGCGAGTTCAAGCGCATCACGGCGTTGAGGTTGTCGTACTGCCGTTGCGGGATGGTCACGTACAGCGGTTCCTCCACCCCCACGCGCAGGGTGTCGGTGGCGCCCTTCCACAGCTTCGGCTCGGTGACGGTATCGTCCACGCCATAGAGTTCGTAGCTACGGAAGAAACGGAAACCGTAATTCAGCAGGGCCTGGGTCTGGTCGGCCCGTGCCTGCGGGCTGCTGGTGCCCATGACCACCGAGACCAGGCGCATGCCATCGCGGCTGGCTGAGGTCACCAGGTTGTACCCGGCGCCGCTGGTGTGCCCGGTCTTCAGGCCGTCCACGGAGTCATCCCGCCACAGCAGCATGTTGCGATTGCGCTGGGTGATGTCGTTGTAGGTGAATTCCCGCTCTGAATAGAACCGATAATACTCGGGGAAACTGTCGATCATGGCTCGCGCCAGGATCGCCATGTCCCGGGCCGACGTGTACTGGTTGGGATCGGGCCAGCCAGTGGCGTTGGTGAAATTGGTGTTGTGCATGCCCAGCTGATCCGCGTACTGATTCATGAGCTGGGCGAAGGTCTCTTCATTGCCGGCGACGTGCTCGGCGAGGGCCACGCTGGCATCGTTGCCGGACTGGATGATCATGCCGCGGAGCAGTTCCTCCACGGTGACTGTGCGGCCCACTTCGATGAACATGCGCGAACCCTGCATGCGCCAGGCGCGTTCACTGATCATCACCGGATCAGACATGCTCAGGTGTCCCGCCTTCAACTCGCTGAACACCACATAGGCCGTCATGACCTTTACCAGGCTTGCCGGCTCACGTTGTTCGTCGGCCTCCCGTTCCACGAGCACGTGTTCGCTGCGCGCATCCAGCAGGATATAGCTGGGCGCAGAGAGCGACGGTGGCGATGGCACCGGTACTGGCATGGCCTGCGCGCCGGCGAAGGATGGCAACAGCAGGGTGTTGAGAAGCAGCAAAAGCGTGACGAGGTTCAGGCGTTTCATCGTGTCGCGTCTATCCGTTCAGATTCAGGGTGCAATGACCAGGTGACGATCACCCAGCCCACGTTCGCGCAACTGTTCACTGAGGCGTTCTACGGCTGACCGGCTGTCCAGCGGGCCCAGACGCACTCGGTAGGGCGCCGCGCCATCGCCGTTCGTGTGGAGCGCGACCGGTGCGAGATCGGCACTGGCGAGGCGCTGTTTCAGGTTCTCCGCATTCTGGCGCTGGGAGAACGCACCAGCCTGCAGATACCAGGTGTCCGGCTGGACTTCGCCCGGCATGCGGGCGGGTTGAATCTGGCCGGGCATGCGGGCGGCCGCCGCCGAGGCCGTACCGGAAGCGGGCGCTGGTTCGGTGGTGGCCTGGACCGGTGCTGGCGACTCCTCGGCCGCCGCTTGACGCACCGCCCCGTCTTCCGGCGGCAGGGTGCGGCTCAGCGTCTCAATGCGCACGCGCGCGGTTCCCTGGTCCACCATGTCCAGCCGGTCTGCTGCCGCGTAGGAGAGATCAATGATGCGACCGGGCGCGAACGGGCCGCGATCATTGACCCGGACCACCACCGTCCGGTCATTCTCCAGATTGGTGACCCGCACATAGACGGGGATGGGCAATTCCTTATGGGCAGCGGTCATCGCGTACATGTCATAGGTCTCGCCGCTGGAGGTGCGACGCCCATGGAATTTCTTGCCATACCAGGACGCCAGGCCCTCCTGTTCGAATTCGATGACTTCCTCCATGACGTGATACGTCTGACCAAACACCTGGTAGGACTCCGGGTTACCCCAGCGGCTGCGGGGTTCGTCCCGGGGCGTCGGCTCCTCCACGTGAGACAGGTCCGGGGCCTCCTCCGGCCCGTAGTCGATGTCAGCGTCCCGGTCAGGTCGGTCCTCCGGCGGTGGGGTGGTACTGCAGGCCGCCAGCAAGGCGACCAGGGTCAACGGGGCCAGCAAACGTAGCATGCCGGTCATGCGCCATCCTCCCGGTGTTCACGAATGGCCTCGCTGAGCTGGTAGACGGCCAGTGCGTATAGCGGGCTGTGGTTGTATCGCGTGATCACATAGAAATTGTGCAGGCCCACCCAGTACTCCTTGCCGTCCGGGCCTTCCAGTTCCATCAGTGTGGCCGGCATGTCGTCGTCCAGGGTCAGGTCGGGCTGTACGCCGGCTGCCCGCAGTTCGCCGACGGTGGTGTAGGGCTGACGACCCCGGTTGACCAGATCGGAGACGTCGGCATCGTGACTCAGCGTGGCCGCGCTCACTACCGGTTCGCCGTCGCGCCAGCGGTGTGCGCGGAAATAGTTGGCCACGCTGGCAACCGCGTCGGCGGTGTTATTCATCAGGTCGCGGCGACCGTCACCATCACCGTCCGCAGCGTAATGCCGGTAACTGCTGGAGATGAACTGTGGCACGCCCATGGCACCTGCGTAGGAGCCGCGGATTTCCAGCGGATCCAGGTCTTCCTCGTCCACCAGCAGCATGAATTGCGCCAGCTCACGGCCGAAGAAATCAGCACGTGGCGGATAATCGAACGCCAGCGTCGCCAGCGCATCCAGTACCCGGTGGCGCCCCCGGTGCTGGCCGTAACGGGTTTCGACGCCGATGATGGCCACCATGATCGCCTGCGAGACTTCGTATTCCTCAGCGATGCGTTCGATGAGTGCCTCATGGCTGGCCCAGAATTCCGCCCCCTCGGCGATCCGGTCCTCGCCCAGGAAGATCGGCCGGTAGCGATGCCAGGGCATGGCTTCGGCGGGCCGGGTGATAGCGTCGATGATACTTTGCTGGTGCCGCGCCTCGCCCAGCAGTGCCTCGACCCGCTCACGCTCCAGGCCGTGCTCGGTGACCATGTTGTCGATGAACGCGCTGACCTTGGGCTCAGCCAGGTCGAAGGGCTCGGCACCCACGACCCCCTGGGTGAGCAGGGTTAACAGGGCGCCCGCCACCAGTCCTTTCAGCATTGGCCTGAACGTCATTTCTAATTCCCGCTGCTAGTTGCTGTCTGCAGCCGGCGACAGGCTGCCGGCCTTTATCCTCCGCGCCCTCTGACTCGTCAGGATGCCCAGAGTTTCCGGTGGGTGTGGATGGACATGAGAATACCGAAGGCCGCCATCAGCGTCACCATGGATGTGCCCCCGTAACTGATCAGCGGCAGGGGAAGCCCCACCACCGGAAGCAGCCCTGAAACCATGCCGATGTTGACGAAAACATAGACAAAGAACGTGAGCGCCAGGCTGCCCGCCACCAGGCGGCCGAAATTGTCCTGTGCGTTCAGCGCAATGTACATGCCGCGGCCGATGATGAACAGGTACAGGGTCAGCAACAGCAGGACGCCCAGCAGGCCGAACTCTTCGCTGAACACGGCGAAGATAAAGTCGGTGTGCCGCTCCGGGAGGAAATCCAGGTGCGACTGGGTGCCATTCAGCCAGCCTTTGCCATAAATACCGCCTGACCCAATGGCAATCGTGGACTGGATGATGTGGTAGCCGGTACCCAGTGGGTCGCGCTCCGGATTGAACAGGGTGAGAACCCGATGTTTCTGGTATTCGTGCATCAGGAAGAACCAGAAAACCGGGGCCAGTGCGGCTATGACCCCCACCACGCTGACGATGACACGCCAGCGCAGGCCGGCCAGGAACAGCACGAAAAAGCCGGCAGCACCCACCAGCAATGCCGTCCCCAGATCCGGCTGCAGCACGATGAGCCCGGTGGGCAGCGCGATCATGAACGCGGCCAGTATCACATGGTGTAACCGGGGTGGCAGGTCCCGGTCGGCAAGAAACCAGGCGATGGTCAGGGGAATGGCCAGTTTCATCAATTCCGACGGCTGGAAGCGGAAGAAGCCCAGATCCAGCCAGCGTTGCGCGCCTTTGCCCACGGTGCCGAAGAACAGCACCAGCACGAGCATGCCGACGCCGGCCAGGAAAACCCACGGCGCCCAGCGTCGCAACGTGCGTGGCGGGACCTGCGCCACCACCACCATCACCAGGAAGGCCAGGCTTAGCCGGATCAGCTGCCGCTGGATATCGCCCAGGCTCTGGTTGGTGGCGCTGTAGAGCGTGATCAGCCCGACCCCGGAGAGCAGGAGCAGCGCCACCAGCAGGGTGCCGTCCAAGTGCAGGTGCCGCTGCGTGAAGCTCTGCTGGCTGCTGTTCATCTCAGGCGTCCGCCTCCCCATACAGGTCGAGGAAGGCATCCACAACGGTACGGGCCATGGGAGCGGCAACAGCGCCGCCGCTGCCGCCGTTTTCCACGATCACCGCCACCGCAATCCGGGGGTTGTCCAGCGGGGCGAAACAGTTGAACAAGGCGTGGTCGCGCAGGCGGCGTTCGATTTCGTCCTCATCGTACTCCTGGTCCTGGGCCAGGCTGAAGACCTGTGCGGTCCCGGTTTTGCCAGCCATGCGGTAGCCCAGGTCCCTGGCGGCGTTGCGGCCGGTGCCGCGGCGGCCGTGCATGGTCTCTTCCATGGAGTCGAAGATGTGGTCCCACAATGCAGGATCACGGACGGAGACCTGTTCATACAGCGGTTCCACGCCGAGTTCGCGGGTATCCAGTGAGCCATTGTCGCGGATGGCGCGGATCAGCCGCGGCGGAACCCCCTTGCCCCGATTGGCCAGAATGGCGGTGGCCTGCGCGAGTTGCAGCGGCGTGGTCAGGAAATAGCCCTGGCCGATGCCCGTGATGATGGTCTCGCCGTGGAACCAGGATTCGCCCCGGGCGGCCCGTTTCCATTCCCTGGATGGCAGTATGCCCCCCAATTCGCCGGGCATGCCCAGGCCGGGCCGACGGCCGAAACCGAACTGGCTCAAAAACGCATGCATGCGGTCAATACCCATGCGGTAGGCAAGGTCGTAGTAGTACACGTCACAGGACTCGGCCATGGCATCGATGAAGTTCATGTGGCCGTGGCCCTGTCGGCGCCAGCACCGCCAGCGGTGGTTGATGCCAGGCAGCGAGTAATGTCCCGGGCAAAACACCCTGTCCGATGGTTGCATCATGCCGTGTTCCAGTCCCGCGAGACCGATGAACGGCTTGATGGTGGAGCCAGGCGGGTACTGGCCGCGCAGAGCGCGGTTGAACAGGGGTTTGTCCGGGTCGTTCTGCAGCGCCGTGTACGTCTGCGAGTCGATGCCGTTGACGAACAGATTGGGGTCGTAAAGAGGTTTGCTGGCCAATGCCAGCACATCGCCGTTGCGCACATCGATGGCGACGATGGAGCCGGCAAAGTCTCCCAGGGCGTCTTCGGCAACCCGCTGTAGCCGGCTGTCGATGGTGAGGTAGACATCCTGCCCGGGGTCGGGGCTCACCCGCTCCAGCGGACGCACAACGCGCCCAAGGGCGTTGGTTTCCACCCGCTGCAGGCCGGAATGTCCGTGCAGCATGTCCTCGAACTGCAGTTCCGCGCCAGTCTTGCCGGTATGGCTGGTGCCCGCGTAACGGCTCTGGTCCAGCCGCCGCAGATCCCGTTCGTTAATGCGCCCCACATAGCCCACGGCGTGCACGGCATGTGGCCCATGCGGGTAATGACGGGTCAATCGCGCTTCCACGTCCACGCCCGGGAAGCGGTGGCGGTGGACGGCGAAGGCGGCGGCCTCTTCCTCACGCATGCGGATCTTGAGCGGCACGGCCTCAAAACGCCGCGAGCGCCGCAGCAGGGAATGGAAACGTTCCAGCTCACGTTCGGAGACCGGCATGATGGAGCGCAACCCGTCCACCGTCGCCGCCATGTCCGGGACCTGTTCCGGCGTGAGCAGTAGCTGAAAATTCGGCTGGTTCTCCGCCAGCGTCAGCCCGTTGCGGTCATGGATCAGCCCACGGTTCGGCGCCTCCGGCACCAGGCGCATCCGGTTGGCGTGACTGAGCGTGGTATAGCGTTCATGGCCTGCAACCTGCAACTGGCTCATGCGCAGCCCGAGTACGCCCATCAGGCCGGTGACGCCGATGCCGGCGAGCACGGCGCGGCGCGTGAACAATTGCTGTTCACGGCGCGAATCCTTGAGCCGGTCCTTGTCGTCACCACTCGCCATTTGTTACTGAACTCCGTAATGGCGCCGCACACCGCGCATGATGACGAAAAGCCAGGGCCAGATCAGTGTCCCCAGCAGGGGCGGCAACCAGTATTCCGGACCCGGGTTCGGTCGGCCAACCAGGCCGTTGATCCAGGTCTGGATCAGCTGGGTCATGGCCAGCAGGATGAGCACGATGCCTGCCTGCTGGATCAGCGGATAGACACGAATGCGCTGGTGGAGTTTCAGAACCAGATAGGCCAGCAGCACATAAGCCAGCGCCTGCTGACCGAGCAAGGATCCCTGCAGGGCGTCCTGGCCCAGTCCGGCGAGAAAGGCGGTGAACACGCCCACCCGATGG
>SLCE01000026.1 GCA_007125985.1 Ectothiorhodospiraceae bacterium
CGAAGCCGGCATAAACTTTTCTTCGCTTGTAACAACGATACCTCATGGAGTGGAGGATCATGCTCAGGAATACCGGGTTTACCCTGGTCGAGCTGATGGTTGTGCTAGCGGTTTTCGCTGTTCTCTCCGCTGTGGCTGTGCCCGGTTTGGGGCGCATGGCTGCGGAGCAGCGCGTCATCACATCGACCAATATGTTGCTTTCCGCGCTTCACCTGGCCCGTTCCGAGGCGGTTCGGCGTAACCAGCGCGTCACACTCTGCCCCAGCACCAACGGAGCCCAATGCACGCCCGGCGTCGGCTACGATGCCGGCTGGATCGTGTTTGCCGGCCCCGCCGCGGGTGCTGGCCTGGGCAGCGGCGGCGAGGTCATCCGGCAACAGGCAGCAATGAGACAGGGCCTATGGGCAACCGGCAACGGTTCCATGGCCCAGTACGTGAGTTATCTACCCTCTGGTCAGACGCGGCAGCTAGGGGGTGCCCTGCAGATGGGGCGGATCACGATCTGCCATGAAGAAATCGGCCGGAGCATTATCATCAGCCGTGTGGGGCGTCCGCGTGTTGAAGAAACCAGCTGCCTGACCTAGTGGACTGAGGTGGCGCCGCGCGCATTATGTCGTTAACCAGGGACGGTTGATCCTCATGCGGACTGCTCCGAGTAAAACCGGCGGCTTCTCGCTGCTGGAATCCCTCATCGCACTCGTTGTGCTCTCCGTCGGCCTTCTGGGGCTTGCCGGTCTTCATATGAAGGCGCTCCAGCACACTAACGTCGCGGAGTCTCATAGCCAGGCAACGCTGCTGGCCATGGATATCATCGACCGCATGCGAGCGAATCGCGCGGCCGCGCTGGCCGGCGCATATACCGGCCACCATGGCCCTGTGCCATGCGACCCCGGCTTTCATGGCAACAATGCATCCATCATCACCCGGGATTTGACGGAATGGGCGAACAGCCTTGCCTGCAGCCTCCCTCAAGGTGAAGGAATCATCAGCGTAAGCTCCGAACAGGTGATGATCCGTCTCCGTTGGACCGAGGCGCGGCACCTGAATGACAGTGATGCGAACGATGCACACACGACGGTCCGGTTCACCGCCACGCTCTAACGATCATGTGTATGGATGCCCGGGGACAGATGTTCAAACAGCGTGGGGTGACCTTGGTGGAGATGATGGTGGCCCTGGTGATCTCCATGTTGATTTCACTGGCCGCTATCCAGTTATTCCTCGCCAGCAGTCAGAGTTACCGCTTGCATGAGGCGTTATCCAGAACCCAGGAGAACAGCCGCTTCGCGATCCGGGAACTGCAGTATGAAGGGCGTATGGCCGGATACACGGGCTGCGCGAGCGAGATTGTAAGCTGGCTCAACACGGGGAAGGCAGGGTACGTGGACAGCCTGATGGGGCTGCACGCCATCACCGGCTGGGAAGCGGCGGGCACGGCTCCCGGTTCAACACTTGACCTCACCAGCGGATCAACCGGAGCTCAGGACTGGATTAACGGAACCGGCGACGCATTACCGGACGGGGTGACTCCCATACCAGGAACTGATGTGCTGGTAGTTAACCGCGCGGTGGAAGTGCCCGTCGCCATGCAGGGCAACCCAGGCGGTCCAGCTAATGTGCTGCTGTTGGGAAGCGGCGCTGAGCAGCTGAACGCCGGGGATAAGGTGATCGCCGTGCTCTCGGATTGCTCCGGCGGGGAATTGTGGCAAGTGCACGGCGCAGTCAACGGCAACCGTCTTACGAAAATCAGTGGCGGCGCTGCCCCCGGAAACAGTGCTGCAGCCGGCCAGGCATTCAAGTTCCCCTATGACGATCAGGCAACACTGTACGTATGGGAGAACCGGATTTACTTCATCCGTGCCAATGCGTCAACGGGCGAACCAGGGCTTTACCTCCGGCGCGTTGTGGGCAGCGGAAGCGGCCGCGTGGATGAAATCGTGGAAGGCGTAGAGCAAATGCAGGTGCTCTACGGCATAGATACCAGCGGCGATGGTTACGCGGACCAGTATGAGACCGCTGCGTCGGTCAATGACTGGAACGATGTTGTCAGCATCCGAACCGCCCTGCTGCTGCGCTCAGACCCAGGCGCGGCGACAGTCAGCAACACAGAGCCGCGCTACAACCTGATTGGCACCCAGCTCATTGCCCCAGATGATCGCCGCCTCCGACGCATAGCAACAATAACGATCGCCCTGCGCAACCGCTTGGAGTAGTGACAATGCAAAGAACGCACCCGAGGAAGCGACCTTACTGGCGATTTGAAACCGGAGGCGCCCTGGTTGTCAGCCTGGTGCTGCTGACGTTGGCAACGCTAACCGGCTTGACCGCCATGCAAGTCACATTGCTACAGGGGCACATGGCGAACAACACGCGAGAGCAAGCGCTCGCTCTTGAGGCTGCGGAAGCGGCCCTACGCGCTGCTGCGCACCAGCTCACCGCAATCCCCGGCGATCAGCTGCTGGGACAAGGCAACAAAACTGAAACCACGAACGGCGAGGTGCCTGGCGCACCTGTGCAGCATACGGTTGGCGGCTTCGCAGACCTGGCCCATGCCCCGGTTTACGCGATGGAGTATCTACCATCCACTGTGGGTGCATCGCAGAGCCTGGCCACAGACGAGGCCGTTCAGCCTGTTCATCGCTTCAGAGTCACGGCAACGGGCTGGGGGCACTCGGAACATACGATCGTGCGCTTGCAGAGCGTTTTTCGGCTGAACTGAGCCCGCAACCACGGACGAAGAGCGGACAATAATACCGAGGGCAAGAATATGCTGAGGCCACCACAAGCGCTGACGATCGCATTGGCCATGGCCGGATTGCTCATCACGCAGCCGGGCAGCGTGCGGGCAGCCCCTGTCTTGAAGCATGCGGCACTGCCAACCGCATCAGACAGCTTAACCTCATCCATCTATCACGCAGCAGCGCATGCGCCCGCACCAGAGGGCAACGGTGGATTCTATCTGGATTCCTTGGTTGACCCAGACTGCCTGAACAGCTCCCCGGAAGAAACGCCAAACCCGGTTCGCGCCACCCGGCTCACGGTCAGTTCCTCAGGTCCCGGGGAAGAGAGCCAACTGTTCCAGGCCAAGGTCAACATCAGCAATTGGAGCGGGACGTTGCTGGCGTTTCAGGCTCAGGAGGACAGCAGCCCAGGCCCACTGCTTTGGAG
>SLCE01000242.1 GCA_007125985.1 Ectothiorhodospiraceae bacterium
GCGCCGCCCGCGCTCGCCGAGGGCACCTCCAATTTCGGTCCGATGAGTCGCGCTATGCGCGACAGCGAAGAGGCCTCCTTCGAAGAGGCCCACGGTTACCCGCCTACCCTGGTCCGCGTTGCCATCGACCTGCTTGCGGTCTATGTCAATCGCGATAATCCCATCGAAGGGCTGACCATCCCGCAGGTGGATGCGATCTTCTCCTCCACGCGCCGCTGTGGTTACGGCGAGGACATCACCCGCTGGGGGCAGGTGGGGTTGGAGGGTGCGTGGGCGAACCGCGACATCACCCTGTACAGCCGCAACGCTGTTTCCGGCACCTATGGGTATTTCCGGCAGCACGCACTGTGTGATGGAGACTTCAAGGATTCCATCAACGAGCAGCCGGGTTCCGCCTCTGTGGTGCAGGGTGTCACTGAGTCCCTGAACGGCATCGGCTACTCCGGTATCGGTTACCAGACCGCTGGTGTGCGGGCCATTCCCCTGGCGCGTGACGAGGACTCCGTGATGGCAGCGCCGACCGCTGAGATGGCTGCGTCCGGGGATTACCCCTTGGCCCGCTTCCTCTACGTCTACGTGAACAACCACCCCCAGGACGGCATGCCGCCCTCCCAGAGCGAGTTCCTGCGGATGGTGCTCGGCAAACAGGGTCAGGAAGTGGTGGTGCGGGACGGCTTCATCCCCCTCCCCGAGGCAGTTGCCTCTCAGGAACGGGAGAAGCTGGGCTTGAACTGAGCCGGGTGATCCACTCCATAAAAACCCCGCTGCGGCGGGGTTTTTCAGTTGTCACCGAACTGCCTCGGATCTGTAACACAACGGTCATGGCGCGCCCGTAGCATCCGCTTCCATCAAGCCCCGCGTCGGATCTGAACCTGGAGAACGCCTTCCGATGAATGACGTGAGCAGTCCCAGTCGTGAGCAGCGCACGGGTGTGCGTGACCTGCTACCCAGCGGAGAACAGCGCGCCAGGCTGCGCCGTTGGCGGTCGGTGAAGGATCGTTCGGCCAAGTACCTGATCGCGCTGTTCGGTGTCAGCGTGGTCGTGTGTCTGGGCCTGATCTTTGTCTACCTGTTCAGCGAAGTGCTGCCCATGTTCCGGCCCGCGGCCATGGAAATGCAGCAGAGCTATGCGGCGCCCGGCGGAAACAGCGCTCAGTCGGTCAATGTGGCCAGCGACCGTCATCGCGAGACGGCGGTGCGCTTCACGGACGATCGGCGGGCGGTGTTCTTCGATCCGCGGACCGGTGAGGTGACGAACGAGGCCGCGCTTCCGCTGCCTGCCGATGCCGAGGTCACCGCCCGGGCCCAGGCCGAGCCGCGTACCCGGTTGTCGGCCTACGGGCTGGATAACGGTCAGGCGCTGGTGGTCCGGCACGCGTTCAGCGAGCGCTTCGTGGACGGCGTGCGGGAAACCAGCGGCGCCGTGGAGTTCCCTCTGGGCGATGAGGAAACCGCGCTGCTGGACGTGGTTGAGGACGGGGCAGCAATCACTGCGCTGACGGTACAGGGCGGCAGCAGCGGCATTTCAGTGGTGGCGGCCCTGGCCGATGGCCGGCTGCGCCTGGTGCAGTTCGAGCAGACCACATCCTTCATGACCGGCGAAGTCACCGTGGAGCGGAAGGTTTACGACCTGGAGCCCCCGCCCGGGGCGGCGCACATCACCAGCCTGCTGATGGACATCACCATGCGCAACCTGCTGGTGGGCGACTCCGACGGCAACCTGCACTACTACGATGTCTCGCGGCCCCAGCGGGCGGTGCTGCGGGATTCCCGTGAGGTGTTACCCGACCCCAATGCTTCGATCACCGCGATGGAGTACCTGCTGGGTACGGTGTCCATCATCGTCGGCGGTTCCGATGGCTCGGTGCGCCAGTGGTTCCTGGTGCGCGATGCCGACAACATCAACCGCATCACCCCGGTGCGGGATTTCGCAAGCCATGATGCGCCGGTGATCCTGGTGGCGCCGGAGTATGCACGCAAAGGCTTTGCTACGGCCGATGAAACCGGCGTGGTGAAAGTGCACTACTCGACGTCCGAGCGGACCATTCTGAGTCAGCAACTCACCGACGGTGCCCCGCGGGTGCTGGCCTTTGCGCCGCGAGCCAATGGTCTGTACGTGGTGGATGCCGACGAGCGCCTGCACATGGTGGATGTGCGCAATCCGCATCCGGAAATCTCGTTCTCCGCGCTGTGGCAGCGGGTTTGGTACGAAGGGCGGTCCCAGCCGGAGTTCGTGTGGCAGTCCTCGTCAGCGACTGACGAGTTCGAGCCCAAATTCAGCCTGATGCCGCTCACCCTGGGAACGCTGAAGGCGGCGTTCTACGCCATGCTGTTCGCCGCGCCGTTGGCGATCATGGGCGCCATCTACAGCGCCTACTTCATGTCGCCGCGCATGCGCGGCATGGTGAAGCCCACCATCGAGATCATGGAAGCCCTACCCACCGTGATTCTCGGCTTCCTGGCCGGTTTGTGGCTGGCACCTTTCGTGGAATCAAACCTGCCATCGGTGTTCAGCATTCTGCTGCTGATGCCCATCGCATTCCTGGCCTTCGCCTTCCTGTGGACCCGGGTGATCGGGGAGCGGATACGGCTGCTGGTGGGGCCGGGCTGGGAGGCGGCGCTGCTGATTCCGGTCGTGCTGTTCATCGGCTGGCTCAGTGTCAGTCTCTCGCCGCACATCGAGGTGCTGTTGTTCAGTGGCGATATGCGCCAGTGGCTTACCGACACCGGCATCACCTATGACCAGCGCAACGCTCTGGTGGTGGGCGTGGCCATGGGCTTCGCGGTGATCCCGACGATCTACTCCATCTCGGAAGATGCGGTGTTCAACGTGCCCAAACACCTCACCCAGGGTTCGCTGGCGCTGGGCGCCACACCCTGGCAGACCGTGACCAAGGTGGTGCTGCTGACCGCCAGCCCGGGGATTTTCTCGGCGGTGATGATTGGGTTCGGCCGGGCCGTGGGCGAGACGATGATCGTGCTCATGGCCACCGGCAACAGCCCGGTGATGAACTTCAACATCTTCGAGGGCATGCGCACGCTGTCCGCGAACATCGCCGTGGAGATGCCCGAGGCGGCTGTGGGCGGTACGCACTTCCGCATCCTCTTTCTGGCCGCGCTGGTGCTGTTCATCCTCACCTTCATCATGAACACCGCCGCCGA
>SLCE01000083.1 GCA_007125985.1 Ectothiorhodospiraceae bacterium
CTCCGAAGGCCCGCCTTTGCGGAGCATCGCCCGCACACCATCGGGATCCAGTGGCGCTTTGCCGTCGGGAGTTCCCCCCTGTGGTTCCCCCGTTCGCAATTCATCTTCCGTAATCAGGCCGGCGTCCAGCATCTGTTGCGTGAGCGCGTGGAGCCAGCGCTCGTAATAGGTGTAGTCAAGATAGGTACGGGGAGGAATCTGCTCGCGGGCGTAACGGCTGGCATCGATGTTCCAGCGTTTCCACGAGGCCATGACCACCGTCATGGCCATGGCGCGGGCCTCCCAGTCCGCGTGGAACAGGGGTTCATCGCGCTCGATAGGCACGGGGCCGAAGCCGTGCATGCCGCCCATGTCATGGATGCCGTTCATCACTGAACCTCATTTGGCTGGGCCGTTCCGATCATACTGTCCCGGTTCACCAATGCGGCCAGATCCTCTTCACTCCAGCCTTCGGTGCCGGCGGGACGTTGCGGAATAACCAGATAGCGCATCTCCGATGTGCTGTCCCAGACGCGTACTTCCACATCCGCAGCCAATGAGACGCCGAACTCCTCCAATACAGCGCGCGGTTCCCGCACCACGCGCGAGCGGTAGGCCTCGGATTTGTACCAGGCGGGCGGCAGACCCAGTACCGGCCACGGGTAGCACGAGCACAGGGTACACACCACCACATTGTGGACCGTATCCGTATTCTCAACCGCAACGATATGCTCGCCCTGGCGCCCTTCGTAGCCGAGGCTGCCGATGGCGGCGCTTGCATCCTTTAGCAGCCAGTCCCGATAAGCCGGGTCGCACCAGGCTTTGGCCACCACGCGGGCACCATTCTTCGGGCCCACCTCATTGGCATAGGTATCGATGATGGTGTTCAGGGATTCCGGATCCACCAGGCCCTTCTTGACCAGCAGGGACTCCAGCGCCTGTACCCGCAGTGCCGGGTCCGGTGGCACATGACTATGGTCATGTGCGTGATCGTGGTCGTGCTCATTGCTCACCGTTCTGTTCTCCTCCACTGCACGGAACAAGGCTACCGCATGACGGGGCGAGTATCACTCCGGTGGTAACAGCGGTGCGCCGGTCAGTGCCTGAACCTCTTCCAGGCTGTTGCCGGAATACAGTTCCCTTACGCGGAGCCCGGCGTCGGTGACATCGATCACGGCAAGATCCGTGTAGATGCGCCGGACCGCTCCAGCCCCCGTCAAGGGAAAGCTGCATTTTTCCAGTATTTTCGGCGCGTTATCCCGGGTTGTGTGGCGCATCATGACAAAGACCTGCTTGGCGCCCACGGCCAGATCCATGGCACCGCCGACGGCGGGGGGGTACCTGTCGTTATCCGTTGCCCAGTTCGCCAAGTCACCGTTCGCCGCCGCCTGGAAAGCGCCCAGCACTGCGATATCCAGATGGCCACCCCGCATCATGGCGAAGGATTCCGCATTATCGAAATAGCAGCCTCCGGGCAGCAACGTCACGTGCTGCTTTCCCGCATTGATCAACTCCGGGTTCTCTTCGCCGGGGGCGGGTGCAGGGCCTACGCCGAGAATTCCGTTCTCACTGTGGTAGATTACCTGCCGGTCATCCGGCACGTAATTGGCCACCATGGTGGGCAGGCCGATCCCGAGGTTGACATAGGCGCCGTCGGGAATGTCCCGGGCCACCCGTTGGGCAATCTGTTCCGGTTCAAGCCGCTGCATGGTCTTCACCCTCCACGGCGATCAGCCGGTTTACGAAAATCCCCGGGGTTGCCACCGCTTCCGGATCCAGGGTGCCGACGGGAACGATGGTATTTACCTGAGCCACGGTGATTTTGCCGGCCATGGCCATGATCGGGTTGAAGTTCCGGCCCGCGGTGTTGTACGTGAGGTTGCCCCAGGCGTCGCCGCGATCTCCCTTGATCAGGGCGAAATCCGCATGGAGCGGTTTCTCCAGCACATAGCCGCGACCGTCGATGACACGTGTCTCTTTTCCTTCAGCGAGGCGTGTGCCGTATGCGGTGGGAGTGAAAAAGCCCCCCAGGCCGGCCCCCGCGGCGCGAATGCGTTCGGAAAGGGTGCCTTGCGGCACCAGGTCGAGCTCGATCGCGCCTTCCTCGAACAGGCGCTCGAACCAGATGGACCCGGCAGAGCGTGGAAAGGAGCAGACAATTTTCCGCACCAGGCGGTCCTTGAGAAGGGACGCAATGCCGTCCTCCGCGACGCCGGCGTTATTGGAAATGATGACCAGATCCCGTGCGCCATGCAGGCGTAGCGCCTCCACCAGGTGCAGCGGGATGCCGGAGCTGCCGAATCCGCCGATCATCACGGTGTCGCCATCGCGCACATCGGCGAGGGCTTCCGTCATGGATGTCATTGTCTTGTCAATCATTGATTCATTCCATCCCCGATTCAGGAAGTCCCGGTCGCCGCTGTCCGCCGTCCAATCAGCCAATGGGCGGCGTAGATGAGAATCACCAGGGCGAAACCGGCCAGGTCGCTGGTCGCTTCGGGGTAGATCAGCGCCAGCCCGGCTGCAAGCACCGGCAGGCGAGTGAGCCATTGGATATTGCCAACCCGGTAGAGATAGCCCTCTGCGGCAGAAGCGAGCAGCCACATGGCGGTGATCGCCGTGAACGCGGACAACAGGATCTTGCTGATCTCACCTTGCAGGATGAGCGCGGGGTTGAGCACGAACAGGAACGGGAGCACAAATAGGATACTTCCCAGGCGCATGGCGTACAGGCCCGTCTTGCCCGCCTTCGCACCGGCCACTCCTGCTGCCGTGATTGCCGCGATCGCCACCGGCGGCGTGATGTAGGACATCATCCCCCAGTATAGGATGAACAGGTGGCTCGCCAATGGATTCAGGCCCGCAGCCACCAGCGCCGGTGCAAGCAGAATCGACAGGAAGATATAACAGGCGCTGACCGTCATGCCCATGCCGAGCACGAAGCTGGTTACTGCACCGGCGGCGAGCATCAGCGGAATGGATCCGCCCGCGTACAGAAGCAGTTCCCGTGAAAAGGCACCCGCGACACCGGTGTAGGACAGGCCGCCCACCACCAGGCCGATGCCGGCCAGAATGGCCACCAGATTCGCCACGCTGGTGGTCAGCGTGGTGAGCAGTTGCAGGCCGCGACGGAAATTCAGCCGGTACTTCTTCTTGAACAGCGAGATGA
>SLCE01000113.1 GCA_007125985.1 Ectothiorhodospiraceae bacterium
CGCCCTACGATCGCCCCCGCCCCGGTTTCATTCAGATAACCTGAATAATGTTGCGTGTTTTCCCCTCCGGGCTTGCCCTTCCTTGGCCCAGACCCCATCTAGGCTTCCAGATATCCACAGCTTTCGAAGGACCACAGCACCATGCGAATGGATCGACTGACTACGAAATTCCAGATGGCCATCCAGGATGCCCACAGCCTTGCCCTGGGGCGGGACCATCAATTCATCGAGCCGGCCCACCTGATGGTGGCATTACTGGATCAGGAGGGCGGCAGCGTCCGTCATCTGCTGCACCAGGCCGGCGTCAATGTGAACCAGTTCCGCAACGAGTTGGGTCGGATGCTGGACCGCCTGCCCACGGTGGAGGGCACCGGCGGCGATGTGCAGCTTTCCAATGACCTGGGCCGTCTGCTCAACCTAACCGACAAACTGGCCCAGAAGCGCAAGGACCAGTACATCTCCAGTGAACTGTTCGTGCTCGCGGCGCTGGACGACAAGGGTGCCCTGGGCGAGGGTCTGCGCAACGCCGGTGCCACCAAGGACGCCATCGAAAAGGCTATCGAGAGCGTCCGCGGCGGCGAACAGGTGAACGACCCCAATGCCGAGGATCAGCGTCAGGCCCTGGAGAAGTACACCATCGACCTCACCGAACGGGCCGAGCAGGGCAAGCTGGACCCGGTGATCGGCCGCGATGACGAGATCCGCCGCACCATCCAGGTGCTGCAGCGGCGCACCAAGAACAACCCAGTGCTGATCGGCGAGCCCGGCGTGGGCAAGACCGCCATCGTCGAGGGGCTGGCGCAGCGCATCGTCAACGGCGAGGTGCCGGAAGGCCTGAAGGAGAAGCGCTTGCTGTCCCTGGACATGGGCGCGCTGATCGCCGGCGCCAAGTTCCGCGGTGAATTCGAGGAGCGCCTCAAAGGCGTGTTGAACGACCTGGCCAAGCAGGAAGGCCAGATCATCCTGTTCATCGACGAGATCCACACCATTGTCGGCGCCGGCAAGGCGGAAGGCTCCATGGACGCCGGAAACATGCTGAAGCCGGCCCTGGCCCGCGGCGAGTTGCACTGCATCGGCGCCACCACGCTGGATGAGTACCGCAAGTACATCGAGAAGGATGCCGCGCTGGAGCGCCGCTTCCAGAAGGTGCTGGTGGACGAACCCAGTGTGGAGGACACCATCGCCATCCTGCGCGGCCTCAAGGAACGCTACGAGGTCCATCACAAGGTGGACATCACCGACCCGGCCATCGTCGCCGCAGCCACCCTGTCGCACCGCTACATCACCGATCGGCAGCTGCCGGACAAGGCCATCGACCTGGTGGACGAGGCCGCCAGCCGTATCCGCATGGAGATCGATTCCAAGCCGGAGGAGATGGACCGCCTGGACCGCCGCCGCATCCAGCTCAAGATCGAGCGTGAGGCGCTGAGTAAGGAAACCGATGAAGCTTCGCGCAAGCGTCTGAAGGCGCTGGAAGAGGAGCTTGAGCGGCTGGATGCCGAATACGGCGAGCTGGAAACGATCTGGAATTCGGAGAAGGCCGCCGTTGAAGGGGCCGGCAGCATCAAGGAACAGCTTGAACGGGCTCGCCAGGAAATGGAAATGGCGCGCCGTGCCGGTGATCTGACGCGCATGTCGGAACTGCAGTACGGCCGTATCCCGGAACTGGAGCGCAAGCTGGAATCCGTGAACCAGGCCGAGGCGCCAGAGAAGCAATTGCTGCGCAGCAGTGTCTCCGAGGAGGAGATCGCCGAGGTGGTTTCCAAGTGGACCGGCATCCCGGTCTCCAAGATGCTGGAAGGTGAGCGGGAAAAGCTGCTGCGCATGGAAGAGGGTATCGGCCAGCGGGTGATCGGGCAGGCGGAGGCGGTGACGGCCGTGTCCAACGCCATTCGCCGCTCGCGGGCAGGGCTGTCCGACCCGAACCGGCCCAATGGTTCGTTCCTGTTCCTTGGCCCCACGGGCGTGGGCAAGACCGAGCTGTGCAAGGCGCTGGCAGCCTTCCTGTTCGACACGGAAGAGGCAATGGTGCGCATCGACATGTCTGAGTTCATGGAGAAGCACGCCGTGGCGCGGCTGGTGGGTGCGCCCCCCGGCTATGTGGGCTACGAGGAAGGTGGCTATCTCACCGAGGCCGTGCGTCGCAAGCCGTACTCGGTGATCCTGCTGGACGAGGTGGAAAAGGCCCATCCGGATGTGTTCAACATCCTGCTACAGGTATTGGATGACGGGCGTCTGACGGACAGCCACGGACGCACCGTGGATTTCCGCAACACGGTGATCGTGATGACCTCCAACCTGGGCTCGGATGTGATCCAGCAGATGGCTGGTGAGGAGAACTACGAATCCATGAAGAATTCGGTCATGGGAATCGTGGGCCAGCACTTCCGCCCCGAGTTCATCAACCGGGTGGATGACGTGGTGGTGTTCCACCCGCTGGGCAAGGAGCAGATCACCAGCATTGCCCGCATCCAGACGGCGTATCTGTCGAAGCGCCTGCAGGAGCGGGATATGGACATTGCGTTTACCGATGCGGCGCTGGAGAAATTGGCGGATGCCGGCTTCGACCCGGTGTACGGCGCCCGACCGCTGAAGCGGGTGATCCAGACCCAGGTGGAAAACGGCCTGGCGCAGGAGATCCTGGAAGGCAGCTTCGGCCCCGGCGATCTGATCCGCGTGGACGTGGACGATGGCCGCTTCGTGTTCCAGCGCGAACGCAAGGACGTGGAAGTGGCCTGAGGGCACAAATCAGGTGGATATCGCTGCGCTCAATCCACCCTACCCCTTCGATCGAGGATGTAGGGTGGATTGAGCCGAAGGCGATATCCACCATCAAGATCGGCTATGCAGCCCGCGTAGGGTGTGCTCGCCAACGGCGAGCGCACCGTCTCAAAACTAAAACGGCTTCACCACCGCCAGAATCACAACCGCCACGAGCACCAGCACCGGGACTTCGTTGAACACCCGGTACCACACATGGCTGTGACGATTCTTTTCATCGCGGAAATCCCGCAACAACTTCCCGCACCATAGGTGGTAGCCGACGAGCAACGCCACCAGGGCTAATTTCGCGTGCATCCAGCCCTGGCTCAACCATGCGGGGTTCAGCCACAGCAGCCAGAACCCCAGCCCCACGGCCACCACA
>SLCE01000033.1 GCA_007125985.1 Ectothiorhodospiraceae bacterium
GGCCAGGGGCTGCCGGAATCGCTGGGGCTGTCCATCAGCGAGATGATCGGACAGGCCAACTGGTCCTGGAGTATGTACCAGGGCCTGTCGCAGGGAGCGAAGCGCACCATTGATGCGCATGGCACCGAAGAGCAAAAGGCCGTCTATCTGCCAAAGCTGGTTTCCGGTGAATGGACGGGCACCATGTGCCTGACCGAACCCCATTGCGGTTCCGATCTGGGGCTGCTGCGCACCAAGGCCGAACCTCAGGCGGACGGAAGCTACAAGCTCACCGGCACCAAGATCTTCATCTCCTCCGGGGAGCATGATCTGGCCGAGAACATTGTCCACATCGTGCTGGCGCGCCTGCCCGATGCCCCGGCGGGCACCAAGGGTATCTCGCTGTTCATCGTACCCAAGTTCCTGCCCAATGCCGACGGCGAGGTGGGTGAGCGCAACAGCCTGGTCTGCGGCGCGCTGGAACACAAGATGGGCATCCACGGCAATGCCACCTGCGTGATGAACTTCGACGGCGCCACCGCCTTCCTGATCGGGCCGCCCAACAAGGGCCTGAACTGCATGTTCACCTTCATGAACCTGGCCCGCATCGGCACCGCCATGCAGGGCCTGGCCCATGCGGAGCTGGCCTTCCAGGGCGCACTACCCTACGCCCGGGAGCGACTGCAGATGCGGTCGCTGTCAGGGAAGAAGGCGCCGGACAAGCCCGCCGACCCGATCATTGTCCATCCGGATGTGCGCCGCATGCTGTTGACCATGAAGGCATTCGCCGAGGGCGGCCGGGCGCTGATGTACTTCTGCAGCCAGCAAGGGGATATTGCCAGCCGCTCACCGGACGAAGGCGCCCGCAAGCAGGCCGACGCCCTGCTCTCGCTGCTGACCCCGATCGCCAAGGGTTTCCTGACCGAAACCGGCGTCGAGGCCGCCTATCACGGCATGCAGGTTTACGGCGGGCATGGCTACATCGCCGAATGGGGCATGGAGCAGAACCTGCGGGACGCGCGCATCTCCACCCTGTACGAAGGCACCACGGGCATCCAGGCACTGGACCTGATCGGGCGCAAGGTGCTGGGCACCCAGGGCGAGACGCTCAAGGCGTTCACCCGCATCGTACACCGGTTCTGCAAGGCCAATGCCGACAACGCGGACATCGCCGAGATGGTGCAGGAACTCGCCCAGATGAACACGGAATGGGGCGAGGTGACGATGAAACTGGGCATGGCCGGTATGCAGAACCCGGAAGATGTGGGTGCGGCGGCCGTGGATTACCTCATGTACGCGGGTTACGTCACCCTGGCCTACTTCTGGGCGGACATGGCGCGGGTCGCAACGGAAAAGCTTGCCCAGGGTACCGATGAGGAAGCGTTCTACAAGGGCAAGCTGCACACGGCACGCTTTTACTACAAGCGGATTCTGCCCCGCACCCGCAGTCATCTGGCTGCCATGGAAGCCGGCCGGGACAGCCTCATGAATATCGCGGAGTCGGAGTTCCTGGCTGTCGACTGACACGGCCCCAGATGATACAAAAACAAAATTTGTATCGAGGCAGGCGATCACCCCGGCACCGGTGATCGCCTGCCTGCATGAACCGGAGGAGCAAGTGTATGAGCAACGAGACCACGCAGCAGGCGGACGTGGCTGCTAACGGATTCGCACCCTACGACGCCCGCCCCTGGTTGAAACACCTTCCCGAAGGCAGTGAAGCCGATCTCTCCGAACTCGGCTATGCCAGTTTCGCGGACATCATACGCAAGGCCAGCCGGGAGAACGGGGCCAAACCGGCTTTCACCACCTGCCTGCCCACAGGCACCACCGGAACGCTGAGTTTCGCCGAGGTGGACAAGCTCTCTGACCAGTTCGCCGCTTATCTGCGCTTCGAACTGAGACTGGAGAAAGGCGACCGCGTCGCGATCCAGAGCCCCAACTGCCTCACCTATCCGATCTTTCTGTTCGGCGCGGCCAAGGCCGGCTGCATCATCGTCAACATCAACCCGCTGTACACGGTCCCGGAGATCGACCATGCGCTGACGGATTCCGGCGCCAAGCTGCTGGTGATGATCGACATGTTCGCGGACAAGCTGCCCGGCGTGGTGCCGAACAGCAATGTGCAGCAAGTTCTGGTGCACAGTGTGGCGGATTTCTTCCCGCCGCTGCGCAAAACCTTGATCAAGACCGTCCAGAAGCTGAAAAAGATGGTGCCGAAGGCCACGGTTAATCACATGCCGTTTACCAAGGCACTGCAACAGGGCGACAAACACCTGTCGGCCGGCGCAGATGTGAAAACGCTGGAGCCGGAGCTGGACGATCTGCTGGCGCTCCAATACACCGGCGGCACCACCGGGCGTTCCAAGGGCGCCATGCTCACCCACCGCAACCTGGTGGCGAATGTCGCCCAGTCCTACAACAACCTGCAGAAATATCTTCCCGAGAACCGTACGGCCATGACCGCCCTGCCCATGTACCACATCTTCGCCATGGGGGTGAGCGGCATTTTCTATAGCGTGGGTGGCCACAATGTGCTGATACCTTCACCGCGCCCACCGGTGAATCTGAAACCCGCCTTCGAGAAGTACGACATCACCTTCTTCTCCGGCGTGAACACGCTGTTCGCGGGCCTGCTCAATGAGGAATGGTTCCGTAACAGCCCCCCGAGAAATCTCGGCATCACCATCGGCGGCGGTACCGCCGTGCAGGTTCCGGTGGCCGAGCGCTGGGAAAAGGTGGTGGGGCATCCGATTCTGCAGGCTTACGGCCTTACCGAGACCAGCCCCGGTGTCACCACCAACCCGCTGGAAAGCAATCGCCTGGGTAGCATCGGCGTGCCTTACGCCAGCACCTGGATCCGCATCGTGGACGATGAGGGCAACCCCGTGCCTGTGGGAGAACCTGGCGAATTGATCGTCAAGGGGCCGCAGGTGATGAAGGGCTACTGGAACCGCCCGGAAGCCACCGCCGAGGCACTGAAGGACGGCTGGTTCTACACCGGCGACGTGGCGCGGATGGACGAGGACGGCTACTTCCACATCGTGGATCGCAAGAAGGACATGGTGAACGTGTCCGGCTTCAACGTGTACCCCAACGAAGTGGAGGAGGCCATCGCCAAGCATCCGGGCGTCGCCTCAGCCGGTGTGGTCGGGGTTGCGGACGAGCAAACCGGAGAGGCTGTGCGTGCCTATGTGGTACGCACGGATGCCTCTCTTACGGAAGAACAGATCCGGGAACACTGCAAGCAGTACCTGACCAACTACAAGGTGCCCAGGCAGATCGTGTTTCGGGATGAACTACCCATGACACCCGTGGGCAAAGTACTACGCAAGGATCTGCGCGCCGAAGCAGAGAAGGAAAACGGCAGCGCCTGAGCGCCTGCCACATGCATCATGGCCCTGCCTCGCCAGGGCCCTTACATTCAGTCAGGAGACTTTAGGCATGAGTATCGTCGGAAGCTGGAAACTCACCATGCAGACGCCATTTGGCGTGCAAACCCCGACCCTGGTGATCAACGAGGACAACAGCGGCCAGCTGGAAGGCAGCAACGGTGCCGCACCGCTGGAGGAACTCGCGGTGGACGGCAGCACCGCCAGCTTCAGCGCTGACATCCCCACGCCCATGGGCAAGTTCAAGGTTTCCTTCAAGGCCGAAGCCGACGGTGATGCCCTCACCGGGAGTTTCAAGACCATGATGGGCTCCACGGACTTCACCGGGGTGCGCATTTGACGAAGAAAACAGGGTAAGCTGCCGTTGAGGAAGTGCTTCCTTCAGGAAGCACTTCCTTGAGCGAGGCCTATACGGCCCCGGCCCGGCAATAACGAAAAATGACGCGCAGCCATCGGCATGCGCGGGCTTGGAGGATGCATGAACTCTGCGCATGCCGTTTATGCGGAACGCCCCTGGGTACAGCAGTACCACGGCCAACAGCAGCAAACACCGCGCTCAGCGGATTTCGATAATCTGCCCGCCCTGCTTGTAGACAGCGCCCGGCGATTTACGGATCAGAAGGCGTTTACCACCTGCACCGCCAACGGCATGAACGGCCGCATGACGTTTTCGCAGGTGGATGAGGCGTCGGACGCCTTCGCCGTCTATCTCCGGGAAGAGCTGAAGGTCGCACCGGGCACCCGCGTCGCCGTGCAAATGCCCAACTGCCTGAGCTACCCCATTGCCGCCTTCGGTGTGCTCAAGGCGGGCTGCGTACTGGTCAACGTCAACCCGCTGTACACGGCACCGGAGATGGAAAAGCAGTTCATCGACAGTGGCGCCGAAGTGCTCGTGATCATCGACATGTTCACGGACAAGCTCAAGGACATGCTGCCGCGCACATCGGTGCGTCACGTGATCACCACCACCATCAGCCTGCTGTTCCCGGCCGTGGTGCGCCCTATCGTGTACTACATACAGAAATACTGGAGCCGGATGATTCCGGAATGCCCGGTGGACGCCACCTTCATGCTGGACGCACTGGAAACCGGGCGTCGCCTGCAGCAGGCCGTCGGTATCGATCCGCAGGACTACTGGAAGGACCTGGATCGCTCCACGCTGGCTCTGTTGCAGTACACCGGCGGCACCACCGGCGTTGCCAAGGGCGCCATGCTCACCCATGGCAATCTGCTAACCAATATCGGCCAGATCGACAGCATGGGGCGTTCCCATATCGAGGACGGTGCCGAATGCGTGCTTACCGCCCTGCCCGTCTACCACGTGTTCGCCTTCTCCGTGAACCTGTTGTCGTTCTACATGAGCGGCGCGCACAACGTCCTGGTGCCAAGCCCGCGCCCGATCCAGAACCTGCAACGGGCCATCCAGAATTACCCCATCACCTGGATCACCGGCGTCAACACGCTGTTCAATGCCCTGCTCAACGAGGAATGGTTCACGGTTTATCCACCCAAGCACCTGAAAGCATCCATTGCCGGTGGCACAGCGCTCCACCGCTCGGTGGCCGAACGCTGGCGCAAGGTAACAGGCACCCCTCTGGTTGAAGGCTACGGGCTGACCGAGAGTTCCCCTGTGGTCACGTTCAACCCGCTGGAAGGCGAGCCGCGCTCGGGGAGTATCGGCATCCCCGTTCCGGACACTGACATCATGCTGGTGGGCAGCGAAGGCGAACCAGTGGAACCCGGTGAAGCCGGGGAACTCATCGTGCGCGGCCCTCAGGTGATGGCCGGCTACTGGCAGAAACCGGAGGAAACAGGAAAAACCATCCGGGATGGCTGGCTTTACACCGGTGACGTGGCCGTGATGGACGCCGACGGCTATCTCAGCATCGTCGATCGCAAGAAGGACATGATTCTGGTCAGCGGATTCAACGTCTACCCCAATGAAATCGAGGACTGCATCAGCAAGCTGGATGCGGTGCACGAAGTGGCGGTGATCGGCGTACCGGACAATGACACCGGCGAGGCCGTGCGCGCCTTCGTGGTCAAACGCGGGGAAATCTCCACCGATGAGATCCGCAAGCACTGCCAGCAGGCCCTGGCCAGGTACAAGGTGCCCAAGCAGATCGAGTTCCGGGATGAATTGCCCACCACCCCCATCGGGAAGGTGCTGCGCAAGGACCTGCGTGCTGAATATCTGAAACGCAACGAACAGCAATAGAAAAACAACCAAGGAGGAGTCGCCGTGCTCAGTCCTGCCCAGGAAGCACTGCTGGCCATCATGATGGTGATCATCATGTTCGGCATGGGGTCATCTCTGACGTTCAAGGATTTCCGCATCGCCATGCGGCATCCGCAGGCGGTCATGATTGGGTTTGCCTCGCAGTATCTTTTCATGCCCCTGATTGCCTTCACTTTGGCCAAGGTCTTGGGGCTCAACACGGTGCAAACCGTGGGCCTCGTGCTCATGGGCTGCGTGCCCGGAGGTACAACCTCCAATATTTTTGCCTACTTCTCGCGGAGCCTGCTCAGCCTGAGCATCATGATGACCGTGTGCTCCACCCTGGCTGCCGTCCTCATGGTGCCGGTGATACTCGACTTTTACACCGGTGATGTGGACGCCCAGTTCCGGGTGCCGCCGGAGAATGTCGCCTCCCTGCTGTTCGTGCTCCTGATCCCGACACTGATCGGCATGTGGTTGCGAAGATTCAATGCGAACGCCGGCGCGGTGAGCGAACTGCTGGGCGGCGTGCTGGGACTGCTGGTCATTGTCTACCTGCTGGTCACCTGGCTCCCCGGGGGCGCACCACTACTGCGGGAAACCGGCTGGGAGACCTATGCGGCCGTGATCGGCCTGGGACTGTGCGGCTTCGTCATCGGCTACTGGTTTGCCCGTGCCACCGGCCTCAACCGGGTGAAGGCACGGACCGTATCCCTGGAAACGGGCATCCAGAACGGGCCACTGGCAGTCCTCATCGTCGTGATTACCTTCAGCGGGGACTTGCAGATCGAAATGATGGCCATTCCGGTGCTGTACTCGGTGTTCATTGTGATCACATCCAGCTTCGTGACGTTGTACTACAGAAAACGAAACGTACGGGATGAGTTGCTCCGGGATCAGGCCAAGGTGGAGCCAGCCTGAAACATCCTGCACGGTTGAAGCCGCTGCAAATGCAGCGGTTTACTGTAACTGCCCAGCGTCACGGCAAATTCCATACAACAGCGCATGGATGGTTTGCCGGCTAACTATTTTTCCTTTCCCTGCGGTCACGAATGCGTGCTAAATAAAGGTGACTGCAGGGGTTCCTTCCAGGGTCATGTTTGGTGTTATAGTCAGCCATGATTCACTCTGCGAACGACTGTTTCATTTTTTGCAGTCCCGCTGAGTGATGTGTCGACCCCACCAAAAAACCCGCCCCCGCGGTCGGGTGGGCAGATGACAGGAAGAAGCGTCACCCGTTGGATTTGGGCCGGTATGCGGCCCGTTTAAGTAGAAAAACGTGCAGAACGCACACCCTTGACCAAGCGGAACAACCGCGAGCTGGAGGAGAGATTTATGTCTCAGTTACAGAAGAAGGCCGGATTGCTGACGAAGGCAGTAGCTGGCGTCGCCCTAGGGCTTTCCGCCCTGACCACCGCCCAGGCAGAGGATCCAATCCGCATTGCCTATATCGAACCCCTGTCCGGCCCGTTTGCCAACGTGGGTGAAATGGGCCTGTTCCATTTCCGCTATACGGCGGACCGGATTAACGAGGAACACGGCGGCATCATGGGACGGCCTATTGAAATCGTGCCCATGGACAACCGCCAGAGCCCGTCCGAATCAGCGCAGCTCGTGCAACGCGCCATCGACCAGGGTATCCAGTTTGTCAGTCAGGGCAACGGCTCTAATGTTGCGGGCGCCATCGTGGAAACGGTGGACCGCCATAATCGCCGAAACCCCGATCGCCGTGCACTCTATCTCAACTACGCGGCAATCGACCCCGCACTGACCAATGATCGGTGCAGCTTCTGGCACTTCCGCTTCGACGCTGAGAGCCGTATCAAGATGGCTGCGCTGAGTGACTTCATGATGGGCGAGGAAGACGTCAAGAAAGTCTACCTCCTCAATCAGGACTACTCGCACGGGCACGTGGTGGCGGCAGAAGCGAAGCGGATGCTTGCCGAGAAGCGTCCGGACGTCGAGATTGTCGGCGAAGTCCTGCACCCGATCGGGCAGGTCCGTGACTTCTCGCCCTATATCTCCCGCATCCGTCAGTCCGGCGCCGATTCGGTCATTACCGGCAACTGGGGCAACGACCTGACGCTGCTGATCCGGGAAGCAAACTCGGCGGGCCTGGACGTGAATTTCTACACGTACTACGGCGGCGGCCTGGGCGTACCGGCAGCGGTTGGTGACCGTGGTATCGGCACCCTGTTCCAGATCACGGAATGGCATTCCAACCTGCCTGTTGAACAAGGCTGGGCCGACAACGAGGAATGGCTCGTTGGCTACAAGGAGCGTCACCCGGAGACCGACTGGTACTACCAGCGTGTGTACAACATGTTCATGATGCTGAAGGCGGCGATCGAGGCGGACCAGAGCACCGACCCGCTGGACGTGGCCATGAATCTGCGCGGTATGGAATGGGAATCCCCTACCGGCACCGTGTACATTCGTGAAGACGACCACCAGGTTCACCAGGACATGTACATCTCCGTCATGGCCGAACAGGACGGTGACCAGGTGAAACACGATACGGAAAACTCCGGCGTTGGTTTCCGTACGGTTGCCAAGGTGGACTGGCAGGACACAGTCCTTCCAACCTCCTGCAATATGCGTATGCCGCGTTAAGACGGGCTGACGCAAAACCAAGTCTGGGTGCCCCGCTCCAGGGGCGCCCGTTCTGACCGCACATTTCCTGTGAGGCTGGAGCTTCCATGCTCGAGACGATAACTTATTCCCTGCTAAACGGGCTGCTGTACGGCATGTTGCTCTTCATGCTGTCCAGCGGTCTGACGCTCATTTTCGGCATGATGGGCGTCCTGAACTTTGCCCACGCCAGCTTTTACATGCTGGGCGCCTATTTTGCGTACACCCTGGGCATGTACACCGGCTTCTGGGTGGCCCTGTTTCTGGCCCCGATTCTGGTGGGCGCACTTGGCGCCATGACCGAACGCTGGGGCCTGCGCCATGTGCATCAGCACGGGCACGTCCCGGAACTCCTGTTCACCTTCGGCCTCGCCTACGTGATCGAGGAACTGGTGCGCCTGTTTTACGGCACGCTGCCCATGAACTACCGCATGCCAGAGGGGCTCGACTTCACCCTGTTCACGGTATTCGGCACCAGTTATCCGGCGTTCCGCGCCTTCATACTGGTCGTGGCGGTGGTGATGTTTGTCGGCCTGTACCTGCTGCTGAAGAAGACCCGCGCGGGACTGATTATCCAGGGTTCACTGTCGCGACCGGACATTGTTGCCGCGCTGGGCCATAACGTACCGCAGGTTTTCATGTGGGTCTTCGCTTTCGGTACCGCGCTGGCTGCACTGGGCGGCGTGGTGGGCGGCATCCACTTTGTCACGGAACCCGGCATGGCCTTCATGATGGGCCCCATCGTGTTCGTCGTGGTGGTGCTCGGGGGGCTGGGCTCCATCCCGGGTGCACTGATCGCGTCCATGATCATCGGCATTCTGCAGACCTTCACGCTGTCGGTGGACTTCTCCATCGCCCATGTCGGCGCCTGGTTTGGCTACGCAGTACCGCCGGATCACCTCTTCGCCACCCTGTGGTACCTGGACAGCACGCGGATCGCGCCTGTGCTGCCGTTCCTGATCCTGGTACTGACGCTGATCTTCCGCCCACGTGGAATTATGGGGAAACGTGAAGCATGAGCACTGTTCAACAAGAGACTCTGGCCGGCAGTAAAAGCGCCGGCAACATCTGGGTGAAACGCGCCTGGCCATGGCTCGCGTGTCTGGTCATCGCCCTGCTGGCACCCACGGTGCTCAGCTCAGGGCACGATATCCACATGCTGAGTTCCATGGCCATCATGATGGTGTTCGCCCTGGCGTATAACATGTTGCTGGGCAACACGGGGCTGTTGTCGTTCGGCCACGCGGTGTACTTCGGCTTCGGTGCGTATATCGCAATGCACGCACTGCGCTGGAGCAATAACGCGGTGCTGGACGGCACCGGTTACGGTGTGCCCATCGAACTGATCCCATTGGTGGGCGGCCTTGCCGGGCTGTTCTTCGGCATAATTTTCGGATCCTTCTCCACGAAGAAGGCGGGTGTGGTGTTTGCCATGATCTCCCTGGGGGTCGTGGGGCTTGTGGAAGCCAGTTCCCTGGCATTCACCGGCTTCTTCGGCGGCGAAGCAGGGTTGTTTGGCGATCGTGAGGACGTGAACTCCCTGCTGGGTATCGAGTACGGCCGCAGCCTGACCGTCTACTACCTGATGGTGTTCTGGCTGTTCGTCTGCGCCCTGCTGATGTTCTTGCTCAGGAAAACGCCGCTCGGCTGGATGGCCAACGCGGTCCGGGACAACCCGGAGCGCGCCCAGTTCGTTGGCTACAACACCACCACGGTGCGCTTCATGCAGTTCTCGCTGTCGGCCTTCTTTGCCGGCGTCGCGGGCGGCATGTTCGTGCTGGTGGAGGAAATCGTGACGGATGAGGCCATCGGCTTCCTGCTGTCCGGTGAAGTGCTGTTGGCAGCGTATATCGGGGGCATCGGCTTCTTCTTCGGCCCCATTGTTGGTGCAGCGCTGGTGGTCTATCTGGAAAGCAACCTCAGCTCGATCAGCGACGCCTGGCTGCTTTACTTCGGCATACTCTTCATCACCGTTGTGATGTTCGCTCCCATGGGCATCGTGGGCATCATTTATCAACAGTGGTTCAACTTCCGTTCCGGTGGTTGGAAGGGCACCATTCCTGCCCGTCTGTACTGCACGGTGACCGCACTGATCGGCCTGCTGGGCTTCATCTGCATCGTGGAGATGGCCTACCACTACCTGCGGTCCTGGAATCCAAGCGCGCCCATGACCTTGTTCGTAACCACGGTGGATACCACCACAGCGCTACCATGGCTGGTCTCTGTGGCCATCCTGCTGGTGGGCTTGGGTCTGATGCTGTTTCATGCCCGCCCCATGCTGCGTCGGGCCGTTGAAGCCGCTGGAGGTAACAAATGAGTCAAGGTAATGCACTCACACTGAGCGGCCTGAAGAAAAACTTCGGCCGGGCGGAAATCATTCGTGGTGTCGATCTCGACGTCCGTGATGGCGAACGTCACGTGATTATCGGGCCCAACGGGGCCGGCAAATCCACGCTGTTCAACCTGATCAGCGGGCGTATGGAAGTGAGCGCCGGGGAGATCAAACTGTTCGGCAAGCCCATTCACAACACGCCGCCGCACAAGGTGAATCGCATGGGGCTAAGCCGCAGCTTCCAGGTCACGAACCTGTTCCAGAACATGACGACCATGCAGAACCTGCGTTGCGCCCTGCTCTGGGGCATGGGTCACAAGTACGCCTTCTGGAAGCTGGTCAACAAGCAGCAGGAAGTCACAGAACGGGCCGAGCAATTGATGGAGCAGCTCAACCTGACCCATCGCCGCGATGTTCCGGCAGGCCTGTTGACCTATGCCGAGCAGCGTGCCCTGGAAATCGGCACCACCATCGGTTCCGGCGCCCGAGTGCTGCTGTTGGACGAACCCACAGCAGGGATGAGCCGCAGTGAATCGGACGAGGTCGTGGAATTGATCCGTCAGGTCACGAAGGACTGCACTTTGGTCATGGTGGAGCATGATCTCGGCGTGGTGTTCAACCTGGCCGATCGAATTTCCGTGCTGGTTTACGGAGAGATCATCGCCACGGATGCACCGGAGAATATTCGCTCCAACAAGGCTGTGCAGGAAGCCTATCTCGGTACGGAGGTTCACTGATGCTGTCCACGCATGATCTACACGCTTACTACGGCAAGTCGCATGTGCTGAGAGGCGTTTCCATGAACGTGCAGCCCGGCGAGATCGTCAGTCTGCTGGGTCGTAACGGCGTGGGCCGCTCCACGCTGTGCAAGGCCGTCATGGGCCTGGTGGCGCCGGTGGGTGAGGTTCGTTTCAAGGATCAGGTCATCAGCGGTCTGGATCCACACCAGATCGCCCACCGCGGGCTGGGCTATGTGCCCGAGGACCGCGCCATCTTCCCCGGGCTAACGGTGGCCGAGAACCTGGAACTCGGCAAGAAAAAACGTGGCCAAACCGGGCGTTGGGGCTACGACGAGATTTTCGAGCGTTTTCCCCGGCTCAAGGAGCGGATGGAGTTTCCGGGTGAGGTCATCTCCGGCGGCGAACAGCAGATGCTTTCCATGGCCCGATCCCTGATGGGTGATCCCGAGTGCATCATCGTGGATGAACCCACGGAAGGGCTTGCACCGAAGATCGTCGAGGAAATCGCCCACTTGCTCACGGATATCGCAGCGGCCGGAGTCAGTGTGCTGCTGGTGGAGCAGAAGCTCAGCATCGCGCTGAAGATTTCCAATCGGGTATACCTTATGGGTGAAGGTCGAATGGTGTTCGAGGGCACGCCGCAAGAACTCCACGACGATCCGGAAATCCGCAAGGAGTGGCTGGAGGTCTGAGTCTGCCCTGCAGCACTCAGCAGACAGGCCGGAAGGGTTACTCTTCCGGCCTTTTTTGTGTTGAAAGGAGACATCATCATGCAAGGGGCACTATCCGCACCTCAATTCACGGAAATCAGACGCGGCCGATTCGCCTGGCGCGAAGCCGGCGACCCTAGTGGGAAGCCGGTGGTATTGCTGCATGGCTGGCCTGAAAGTTCCTACTGCTGGGAACCGGTAGCCCATCATCTGGACCGCGGGCTACGCTTGATTGCTCCAGACCTCCGAGGCCTGGGTGACAGCACGCGCGAGGGGGAGCAAAGCGCGTTCCGGAAGCAGGAACTCGCTCAGGACATGCTGGAGTTGCTGGATGCGCTGGGTATTCAGCAGTTCGCCCTCGGAGGGCACGACTGGGGCGGCGTGGTCGCACAGGAAATGGCCCTGGCCGCACCGGAACGGGTGGCGCGGTTGATCATCATGAACATCGTGGTGATCAACAATTTCCGCGGCAACCAGGAAGCCACGGCCTTGATCCGCAAGGCTGGCAGCCGCTTTGAGTGGTATCAGCGTTTTCAGCGCGAGCGCCACCTGGCCGAAGCCATGATTCCGGGTAACGAAGAAGTATGGCTCAGGCATTTCCTGCGCCTGTGGAACCGCGAGCCCTTCCCCGCCGATGCCATCGCGGAATACGTCCGTTACTACAGCATACCGGGCACACCGGCCTGCGGCGCCAGCTACTACCGCACCCTGCCGGATGATCGGGAACACTGGGTCAGCGTCAAGGATCACGTATGGCCCATGCCCGGCCTGTATCTCTACGGAAACAAGGATCCGGTTATCGTCCCGCAATACCTGAACCATCTGGAAGACTGCTTCAAATCAGTGCAGGTGGAGCAGGTGGAGGCGGGTCATTTCGTGCAAGAAGAACAGCCGGAATGGGTGGCGAAACACCTGAACGCCTTCCTCAAACAGGCATGACGTTAAGGACGCACTCTGGGGATGGATCAGTGCTTCCCTAAGATCCGGGGTATGGGATCAGGTTGATGCCCTGCTCCCATACCCCCTGCTCGGACGGCTCGCGGATGAACCGTCCGAACGGTCACAGCGAATGAACAAGGTGACCACCATCCACCGGCAGAGCCACGCCATTCACGAAGGACCCCGCCTCGGAGGCCAGCATCAGCAACGGACCGGACAATTCCGGCAACTGCCCCAGCCGCTTGCTGGGAATGCTTTTCGCAATATAGGCCTGCCCTTTTTCACTGGCGAAATAATCCCGGTTCATCTCCGTCTCGAAGTAGCCCGGGCATAGCGCATTGACCCGGATTTGATAACGCATCAGTTCCAGCGCCATGGATTTCGTCAGCTGAACCACTCCGGCCTTGGAAGTGGCATACAGGCTCTGACCCACCTGTACCCCAAGGCCGAGCATGGAGGCCACATTCACGATGTTACCGGGCACCTGGGCCTTGACCATCCGCGCAGCGCCTTCGTGCGCCACGCGCCAGGCCGCCTTGAGATTGGTATCGATGACAAAATCCCAGCTTTCCTCATCTGTTTTCAGGAACAAGCGGGCATCCGCAACGCCCGCGTTATTGATCAGCACATCGACCGTGCCGAAGGCCTTCTCCGCTTCATCAAATCCGCGGGTCACGCTGGCCGCATCAGTCACATCCATGGTCACGGCCACCGCCTGACCGCCGGATGCTTCGATACCATCCACCAGCTCACGCAGGCGCTCGGTGCGACGTGCCGCCACAACCACGCGGGCACCCGCGTCGGCAAGCACCTGCGCAAAGTGGGTTCCCAGACCGCTGGACGCGCCGGTGACCAATGCCACGCGGCCGCTCATGTTGAACAGTTTTTGGTCCATGACCACCTCGTTCAGATCAGTTTCACGGCGGCTTCGCTCAGGGGCCGCGCCATATGACCGTATTCAAACGCCTGGTCGCTGGACGCATTGCCGTCCAGCGCGCGCTTCAGGATGCCCTGCAGAATCGCCGCCAGCCGGAAGTAGCTGAACACCACGTAGACATTCCAGTTCGGAATGCTGTCGATTCCCATGCGACGGCAGTATTCCGCCACGTACTCTTCCTCGGTGGGAATCCCCAAGGACTTCCGGTCCACATCCCCCAACCCTGGTATGGCGGCATCCTGCGGCAGGCGCAGTTGCATGCACTGGTATGCGATATCCGCCCAGGGATGACCCAGCGTGGAAAGCTCCCAGTCCAGCACCGCCAGCACGCGGGGTTCCTGCGGATGGAAAATCAGGTTGTCGATACGGTAGTCACCATGGATCAGCGATACGCGACCGTCATCCTCAGGAATATTCTTCTCCAGCCAGGCAATCAACGTGTCCATGGCCGGGTTCTTTTCGGTTTCCGAGGCGTAATACTGCTTGCTCCAGCGGCTGAGCTGGCGTGCGAAGTAATTCCCGGGACGCCCAAAGTCGCTCAGACCGCTGGCCTCCAGATCCACGCTGTGAATGGCGGCAAGCACCCGGGCCATCTCCTGGTACATGGCGCCGCGCTCCTCCGCCGTGGCCTCCGGTAGCGCACCGTTCCAATTGATGCGGCCTTCGACGAAGTCCATGACGTAGAACATGGAGCCGATGATGTCCTCATCCTCACACAGCACATGCATCCGCGGCACCGGCACATCGGTATCCCGCAGTGCGTGCATGACCCGGTATTCCCGATCCACTGCATGAGCGGATTTCAGCAGTTTGCCCGGCGGTTTGCGCCGCAGCACGTACTGCCGCCCGTCTTCCGCCGTGATCTGGAACGTGGGGTTGGACTGCCCGCCTGCAAACTTACGGCATTCGGCAATGCGGCCGAAGCCACCAATGTGCTCCACCAGATACGGCTCAAGGCGCGCCGTATCCAGTTGATCCACTGCCTGACTCATAAGCGTTGATCTCCTTGTTGGCCAGGGCACCCTATCACAGGGCGTATTCGCGGATGACCTGTTTGCCCAGCGCCATCATGTGCACCTGATCCGGGCCATCGGCCATGCGGCACCAGCGGGCGTAGTTGTACGCCTCGGCCATGAAGTAATCCGCGGTTAGGCCACCGGCCCCGTGCATCTGAATCGCCATGTCCAGCACTTCCTGGGAAAGCTGGGGAACCATGATTTTCGCCATGGCAATGAGATCACGTGCCTCTTTGGTGCCGACCTGGTCCATTTTGTACGCCGCCTTCAAGGTGACCAGCCTGGCCATTTCAACCTTGGAGGCCATCTGTGCGATGGATTCCCGCACGGAACCCTGCTGGCTGAGCTTGCCACCGAATACATGGCGCTGCTCCACCCGCTGGCAGGCCATCTCCAGGCCGCGTTGGGCGGCACCAATCAGACGCATGCAGTGGTGGATCCGGCCCGGCCCCAACCGACCCTGGGCAACCTCGAAGCCGCGCCCCTCTCCCAGCAGCAGGTTTTCCTTTGGCACACGTACATTCTCGAACACCACTTCCGCATGACCACCCGGCTCCTCGAAGTAGCCGAACGTGCTGAGCGGACGCACCACCTTCAGTCCAGGCGTGTCCCGCGGCACGAGAATCTGGGTCTGTTGCAGGTGGCGGTTGGGGTTATCCGGATCGGACTTGCCCATGACGATGAAGATCTCGCAGCGCTCATGCATGGCATTGGTGATGAACCACTTGCGACCATTGATCACGTAGTCATCGCCGTCACGCTCGATACGGGTTTCCACGTTCGTGGCGTCGCTGGACGCCACAGCCGGCTCGGTCATGGCAAAGGCGGAACGGATCTTCCCTTCCAGCAACGGGTTCAACCAGCGCTCTTTCTGCTCGTCCGTGCCGTACTTGACGAACACTTCCATGTTGCCCGTGTCAGGCGCATTGCAGTTGAAGACCTCAGCGGCCCAGAACACACGGCCCATGATTTCCGCCAATGGTGCGTATTCCAGATTGGTCAACCCGGGGCCATATTCGGGATCCGGCATAAACAGATTCCACAAGCCTTCCGCTCGCGCCTTCTGTTTCAACTCCTCCAGCACGGGCGGTGATTTCCAGCGCTCGGCCTGCACCTGTTCATTGAAGACATGCTCGTTGGGATAAACGTGTTCTTCCATGAACGCGGTTAGGCGCTGCTGCAGTTCCTGCACGCGCTGCGAGTGCTGAAAATCCATCGGTTCTCCTCCGGGTTATGCTGAATCATGCAACAGCTTGCCGCAGATGCGGCCGGCTGTCGCGGTCTAGGGAAACACTGAAACTAATCAATCAGTGACTGATAACTCAGGGCACGTAGCTCCCGTCGCAACGGATAGGTGCTGGACGGCATGAGCTGGGTCATGAGAATAACGATCATCTCCTCGCTGGGATCAACCCAGAAGGCGGTACTTGCCGCGCCACCCCAGGCATACTCGCCGGCGGACCCGATGAGCTGGGCACGAACGGGATCCAGGGTCACGGAGAAGCCCAGCCCGAACCCGACACCTTCGAAGGTGGCTTCACTGAAACGCGGTTGCCCCATGGACGCCATATCCCCGCCCAGGTGGTTGCGCGTCATGAACTGGACGGTGCGTGGCCCCAACAGGCGCTGACCTTCCAGTTCTCCGCCGCTGAGCAGCATACGGCAGAAGCTCAGGTAATCGCCCACGGTCCCCACCAGCCCGCCGCCGCCCGAGCAGGCGTCCGCAGGACGCAGGAATGGGCTGTCTTCAGGGCTTTCCAAGCGCCGCAGGCCACCGGGACGGGATGGCGGCAAGGCGTCCGCCGGACGCACCGCATTCACGCCGGACAGCCCCGGCCCATCCAGCGGACCATACATGGCTGCAAACCGCTCACGCGCATGCTGCGGCACCGTGAAGCTGGTGTCTCGCATGCCCAGTGGTTGCAGGATGCGTCGCTGGAAGAATGCCTCCAGGTGCTCTCCAGAGAGAACTTCCACCAGATGCCCGAGCACATCCGTGGCCACACTGTAATTCCATTCACTGCCCGGGTGGGCAATGAGCGGGAGCCTTCCCAGCCGCGCCACGATATCCGCCAGCGGTTCCTGGCGACGGCCGAAATCCACCTGGTGCTCCCGGTAGAGCGCATCCACCGGATTGGCATGCATGAAACCATAGGTGAGCCCGCTGGTATGTGTCAGCAACTGCCGGATGGTGATCAGCGAGCGGGCCGGTACCAGGCGTGGCCGGTCCACATCGGTGCCCTCCATCACCTGCATGTCACGGAACGCCGGAATGTACAGCGCCACGGGATCATCCAGTTGGAAGCGCCCCTCCTCATAAAGCATCATCAAGGCGACGCTGGTAACAGGTTTGGTCATCGAATAGATGCGGAAGACCGTATCCTGATCCACCGGCAGGCCCCGCTCCCTATCCCGGTAACCACGGGTTTCCAGAAACGCCACACCACTGCGCCGGTAAATGAGCGTGCTCAAGCCGGGCAGGCGCTCCTGTTCGACCTGCCGATCCATCCACGCGTTGACACGCTCCAGCCGCCGGGAACACAGCCCGACGGATTCCGGCGCTATCTGTTCCAGCACGCTGTTCACCTCTTCCTGCGTAAAGGGGGTTAAGGAAGCACTGATCGATTCCCATGGCGCTCTGGCTTAGCAGCGTGTTCGGGGGCAAGGCGCGGCTCGCAGGCAATGGCTAGCCCTTGGCAAGAGCCGCAACACAGAACCCGGACACGCTGCTAAGCCCCGTAGGGCGGGCCATTCGCGCACGCTGAGCAGCGTTGGCGCTCTTGCCAAGCACGACTGCCATTGCCTGCGAGCGCCGCCTGGTCAGCGCACGCGAATGGCTCCGCAGAGTACCATGGGAATCGATCAGTGCTTCCTTAAGAGACTAGGCGTTTTGGTACCGTTTCCACAAGCTTTATACATCAAGTGATCGTGAACATGGTGTCCGGGACTGCCCCACGCCATTGCCCCGACCGGCCGGCTATGCTCCCATCAGAACAGGGGCCCGGATCGGGCTGTGATTGCGTTGGACGGGCTACGGCCCGGGCTACAGGAATGGCTATGTTCAAGACTGTGCTTCTGCTCGGCCACGTGCGCGGCATTCGTATCGAACTGCATGTAAGCTGGTTAATCATTTTCACCCTTTTCCTGGTGGGGATGAGCGCTGGCCTTCAACAGCAATACCCCGATTGGCCGCTCTCCACCGCCGTGCTCGCGGCCCTGGCCACCGCATTGACGTTTTTCGCCTCCATTGTCGCCCATGAGTTGGGGCATAGCCTGGTAGCCATACGCCGTGGAATCCCCGTGCGGGCCATCACACTGTTCATCTTCGGTGGCGTGGCGCAAATGAGCCGCGACAGCGACCGCCCGGATGACGAATTCTGGATTGCCATCGCCGGCCCGCTGGTGAGCTTCTCCCTGGCAGCGGGCTTTGGCGTGCTATCCCTGCTGACAGCAGGTTGGCATGAGGCCCTGCACGTAGCCCTCACATGGTTGGCTTTCATCAATCTGGTGGTTGCCGTGTTCAATCTGATTCCCGGTTTTCCGCTGGATGGGGGGCGCGTGTTCCGGGCGCTGGTCTGGAAGGCAACCGGTGATGCCCGTAAAGGCATGGACGCAGCGGTCATGGGCGGTCGGGTGGTAGCCTACGCCCTGTTCGCGGTTGCGTTGCTGAACATCCTGGTGCTTGGAAACTGGGTTGGCGGACTCTGGATCACGCTGATCGCCTGGTTTCTGCTCAACATGGCCGAAGGCCAGGGCCGCGCCTTCGACATGCGCGAGCGCCTGGGGTCGGTCCGGGCCCGGGATCTGGCCAGCGGCGATATCCCCCGGGTTACGGCGGAACAGACACTGAGCCGCTGGGTGTCCGAACAGGTGTTGCCCAGCGGGGAACGGGCCTGTCTGGTTGGTGAACCACGTCGCCCGTTGGGGCTGGTCAGTCTGAGCGATGCGCGGGCCGTTCCGCAGGACCAATGGGAAATCACCCCGGTGTCACAGGTGATGACGCCGTTGGAGGCACTGGTCACCGTTAAACCGGACACGCCAGCACATGAGGTGCTGCACTTGATGACGGAGCGCAATCTGAATCAGGTACCGGTCATGGACGATGGGCGGGTATCCGGCTGGATCGACCGGCACCGACTCATGCGCACGCTGGAGCTTCACATGGAGGTCGGTCGCTGAACGAGGCCAAGCTCACTCGCTACCAGTGCGCTTCTCCGGGGTTACCACCCGGAACCGGTCATGCGCGCCTTCCACGTCCAGCAAGTACAGGGCGCCACGCTCCCGGCCCATAAGGCACTGAACCCGGCTCCCCATGGGGACCACCAGGCGCATGGTCGTTCCGAGTTCCGTTCGCAGCACCAGTTCCACCGGCTTGCCCCGGTCGTTGACGAACTCGAGGTGCTCTTCCGGATTCAGGTGTCGAATGCTTGCGTTTCTGGTGATCATCGTCTGCCTCTGCCGACTGGTCAGCTCTATCTGCAGCATAGTCCAGCATGGCCCGGCACACAGCATGCGCGGGTCGTGATCCGCGCGACTGCCGGCATGCGGCCGGAACTGCTACCATCTAGTCGGAGGAAACGCGCCGACCCGGCGCCACGACAACGACAAGCCAGCATGAAGTGGCAAGGAGATGAAACGCCATGGTTTCCGTGAATACCCTGATCGTCGCCTGTGACGGCTCATCCCACTCGGCCCGCGGTGCGGAATACGCCGCCTACTTCGCAAAAGTCACCGGCGCCCGAATCCATCTGGTGCATGCGTTCCCGAGCACGCCCTTGGAACTGATCGGCCTGCCCGGCGGTTCGCCGCATATGGTCGGCGTGGAGCGCTTCGACGAGAAGACGTTCCGCAGCCTCTGGGATCAGGCAGCCAAGGAAGCATTCAAGGTCGGCAAAGCGGCGCTGGGTGAGGCCGCGGAATCGGCAGAGACAGTCAAGCTCAGCGGAGACCCCGCTGAAGTGATCCTCGAATACGCGAGCAAGCAGGATAACCCGATGATCATTATCGGTCCGCGGGGGATGGGCCGCGTGCGGGAAGCGCTGCTGGGAAGCGTCTCCCAGCGCGTACTACACGGCGCTCACTGCCCAGTGGTACTGGTCCGCAAGTAGTCTCACAGCCGCGGAGATAGACCCCGCCCGGTTCCTCAGGCGGGGTCCAGCGTCTCGGTCACCTCAACGGTTTCCCCGGTATCCTCCGTCCACGAGAAACGCAATTCGCCGGCACGCGGCTTCACATGGAATCGCAGATAGGGATTGGCTGACACGGCCTGATACAGCTCTGCCTCAAACACAGGGTCACCATCGAGTTCGACCTGGAAGCGCTCCACAATGCGCTTGGGTATGAGTTCACCGTCTTCACCCTCACGCAATCCGGTTTCCATGGGATGGTTGATCAGCGTGAGGATCTCGGCAGGATTTCCAGCCTGTGGGTTCGGAGGCACCCGGACGCGCGGGTTATCCAGACCCATGGCGCTACTATCGCCATTGCGGCTGAGACATCCGCTGACGGTCACGCGTACATCCCGCGTCGCCACCTTCATCTCGCCCCGGCTGGTGCGGGCTACTGCGATCACGGTCTGTGATTCATTCAGACGCACGCGCGTCGCCACAACCGCCTTGCCGGCTGCAGGCGTAAGCCGGAAAGCAGCGATTTCCGGGTTCGGGTTTCCGGCGCCGAACACATGGATGGACTCCACGTAATCGTCATCCGACATCGGGCTGTCCACTGACACGGACAGGGAGACGGACGAGCCGTCCTCGGACACCAGGGGCAGATCAAGATCGATACCGGTGGTGCTCGGCTCTGACCCATCCAGCAGTTCCCGGACGACGTCCAGCCGCTCCCACGGCTGCCGCGCCAATAGCAATGACGGCGCAGAAAGCAAGAGGCCTCCCACCCCCAGCACGCCCGCACCGGAACGCAGGAAGCTGCGGCGATCACCACGGAAAACGGGTTTGGTCAATCTCATCACTCCCACCAAATGCGTTATAATTCCGATAGACAGGCGGGGACCGCAATGGTTTCACAGACGGGGTAAGCGCAAGGGTCCACGCAAACCGAGGACGGCCCCGAGCAGAATACCGCCAATCGCCAGGAAAGAGCCCAGCCCCAGCGTGGACATCCCCGTCAAGCCCTGCCCCACCGAGCAGCCCAACGCCAGCCCGCCACCAACGCCCATCAGCAGCCCACCCGCCATCGAGCGCAACATGCGCTGCGGCGAGTCAAAACCCTGCAGGTGGAAACTGCGGCTCAGCAGCGCCGCCACCAGCGAACCAGCCAAAACGCCCGCGACCACGGTCACGCCGAAATCCAATGCCGTTCCAGTGGACAGCATCACGTACTGAACGCTGTCACCAATCGGCGCGACGAAGGTCAGGGAAACGAGCCGAACCGGATCAAAATCGTCCGCCCCAAGGTAACCGGTGATGAACCAGCCGACCGGCACCAGACCACCGATCAACACACCTCCGAGCCAGTCCCTTGGGGAATGCCGGAAGCGGGCGTTTCCAAGGGAGAATGCCAGGAGTGGCAGGGCCACCAGCGACACGGCGATCCATCGGCCCGGCACCGCACCGACATACTGTCCCAGCCAGCCGGACAGACTCAGCGGGGCGACAGGGGGCGCCACGGAACTCAGCGCCGCCAGCCACAGTCGCAGCGGCGCCAGCAGACCGGACAAGACCATGTAGGCGCCGATCGCCAGGCAGATCAGCACCACAAACGCACGTAGATTCCCGCTGGCCAACAACACCAGCGAGCGTGCACCACAGCCGTTTGCCGCCACCATGCCGTAGCCGAACAGCAAGCCCCCCAAGGGCAACAGGAGCCAGGAGAAACTCGGCTGCAGGTACAGGGAACGCCCAAGGCTCACATAGCCCAGGGCTTCCAGCGTTTGCGTTCCGACCAGGGCTACCGCCGACGCCAGTGCGAAAGCGCGCACACGCCTTCCATCCTGATCCAGAAGCCAGTCACGCAAGCCCCCCGTCAGGCAGAAGCCCGTCCGTTGACCGACGACGCCGAACACGAGGCCGACTCCCAGGGCAAACCACAGCACCAGGGTGATGTGGCTCATTGCGTCATCGCCCGCGCAGCCTTATCCGAACGAAGTCGTTTCATGCTCAGGCGGGCCGCGTCCCCCAGGTGTCCTGGCAGATCGCGTTGTACCAGCCCACGGCGTGCTCCGCTTCCCGGCGCCGGAAATCCGGATCCGCATCCCGTGGACTGATACCGCCGGAACCCTCCACCTCGGCAATGGCGCCGTCCTGAACGGAATAGACGCCCGCCACGGAAATCCCGTACCCGGGTGCGATGATGCTATAGCAGGTGTTGGCCCAGGAGGCCGGCGGCATTTCCCGCTCCGCCAGGGACGACACAATGGCCATGGCGGCCACCTTCGCCTGGGCGTTGGCGACAAACCCCGATTTCGGCATCGGCGCTGCTACCGTGGCGTCCCCCACCACGTAGATGTCCGATACCTGCGTGGACTCAAACGTCGCCGGCTTGATCGGCACCCAGCCGGATTCATCGGTCACGCCTGCGCGATCGGCGATCCAGCCCGCCTTTTGTGGTGGCACCACGTTCAGCACACCCGCCTGATGGCGTTCACCGAACTCAGTCTCCACTTCCAGGCGGTCGGCATCGACACGCACCACACGGCCGTCATCTGACAGGCTGACCCATTCGATCATATCGCCATAGACTTCCGCCCAGCCGTCCATGAACAGCCCTTGCTTGGAAAAGCCGTCCTTGGAATCCAGCAGCAGCACCTTGGAGCGCGGCTTGTGCGTCTTCAGGTAGTGGGCCACCATGCTCACGCGCTCATAGGGCCCTGGCGGGCAGCGAAACGGGTTGGCGGGCGCCGACAGGATAAACACCCCACCATCGTCCATGGCCTCCAACTGCCGCTTGAGAAGCAGGGTCTGTTCACCGGCCTTCCAAGCGTGTGGTGCTTTCTCCGCCGCATCTTCGCCGTAACCTTCCAGCGCGTCCCAGCGGATCTCGATACCCGGGGACAGCACCAGCCGGTCATAACGCAGCGTGGACCCGTCACCCAACGTCACTGTGTGGGCCGCCGCATCGATATCCTGGGCAGTGGTGTGAAGCACGTTCACGCCATACCGGTCTTTCAGTTCCCGGTAATCATGCCCCACCGATTCGAATTCGCGCAGTCCCCCGAGGTAGAGATTGGTGAACGGGCAGGTATAAAACCGTTCCACAGGCTCCACCAGGGTCACCTGGAGCGCGGGGTTGTACCGCTTCAGGTACTTGGCCGCCGTGGCCCCGCCAAACCCCCCGCCCACGACCACGACGTGGCCCGGGCCACCGTTGGACCAGGCGGGAACACCCCAGCTTCCCAGCGCGGCCACGGCGCCCGTCGCACCCAACAGCTTCAACGTCTCCCGTCGATTGGTGATGAAATGCTTCATGCCTGCCCCCTAGTCCCTGATGGACGCGAAATAGTTGGCCAACGCCTCGAGCTCGGCCTCGGTATATCCTTTGGCGATGCGATTCATCACCGTTGTGTTCGGCGTTTCATCGCGCTTGAAGGCGATCAGTTGGGCAAGCAGAACCCCCGCAGGCTGACCCGCAATGGAAGGGATGGAATCCTCCCCGTAGCGCCCGTCGGTTCCATGGCAGTTGAAGCAACTGCCTGCAAGCATGGATGCATGGTTATAACTGATCTCCTCCGCCTGGGCGGAAGATAACACCGTACCGGCAAGCATTAACGCACCCACTACCAGGGCGCGCGCGTTATTCTGCACGCTCTTGATCATTGTTCCCGCTCCGCCATCTCGTTAAACGCCCGGCATACGGCCTTGAGGCCGATCATCACCATAACTTAACGATAGTCCACGACGCCCAACCAATAACGGTTGGTTTTAACCTTATGCCTGCCGCGCCACAGCACGATCCGCCAGCGTCACGTTGAGCAGCCCGAGCAGAATCAATCCAAGCCCCACCGTATTGGTCAGCGTCAGCGGCTCCGACAGCGCCACGGCCGAAGCCAGCAGACCGAACACGGGAACCCCCAGGGAAGCCACCGAGGTGGTGGATGCGGGCAGCGCCCGGGTGATGGAGATCATCGCCCAGAAACACAGGGCCGTGGCCAGTGGCCCGTTATAGAACAGCACCCAACCGAGTTCGAAGCCCCATGACCAGCGCCCGGTCCCTTCCATGACGACCGCCACCGGTACAAGCACAAGGCTTGCCACCAGGAATTGCCAGGGGGCCAGGGAAAGCGGTGAACCCTGCATCCGCGACCCGCGGACCTGAATAATGAGTACGGCCCAGCAGAACGCGGCGATTAACAGCAGACCATTCCCGATCACCACGTCGGGATCAGACCAATCGAAGCCGAAGGGGTTGAACATGACCATGACCCCCAGCAGGCCCAGCAGAAACCCCGCCAGTTTCTGGGCGCTGACACGTTCGCCCAGCAGCATCACCGCCAGCGGCACCACCCACAGAGAGGTCGTATAAGCGAGAATGGCGGAACGCCCGGCGGGAACGAACTGCAACGCCACAGTGACCAGCCCCAGAAACGCGGCCATCTGCATGAGCCCGACGGAGATCACAACAGGCCAATCACCCCGCCGCGGAACCTCCAGCCTACCCAGGAAACCGGCCACCAAGGCCATGGTCAATGCCCCGAGCAACATGCGCGTGGCGGCGAACCACAAGGGGCTGATGTAGTCCAGGCCGTACTTCATCACTGGCCAGTTGGCCCCCCAAATGACGATCACCACCACCAACAGCCCCCAGGCAAGCGGACGGCTAATAATGGCACTCGAGGAAACAACGGAACTCAAATCTGACCTCACCTGTTATTTAGCGAAGGGCGCACCAGCACGGTGCGATGATCGCATGAATGCACCGCCAACGTGCGCAAAATGCGCTGTATTACCGCTTCAACCCAAGCCTATTCCCAACCGCCACATCTCAGGAGTCACGTCATGTCTCCGGGCTGAAACGGACTGGCAGCAACCGGGTCGGGCGCCACTTCGGTGCGTTCCACTGAGCAGCGGCACCAATCTTGCACATCGAGTCCTGGACCTAACTGCAACCGGGGACACGCCATGTCAACACGCGTGATGCTGGTGGATGACAGTACCGATCGGGCCCGTTGGCTGGAGGATGCTCTCGACCAGTCGGGTTATACCGTGGTCGCCACGGTGCAGGGCATGGATGATCTGTATCAACTCATGGAAGACACCTCCCCGGATGTCGTGATTGTGGAGGCCGGATCAGCGAAACGCGATACGTTGGAACATCTGGGCTCAGCAGGACACTCCTACCCCAAACCCATCGTCATGCTTGGTGAGCACCAAAACCCGGACATGCTGCAAACGGCTGCAAAGGCGGGTATCAGCGCCTACGTGGTGCAGGGCCTGTCACCGGACGGGGTCCGCTCCATCGTCCAGGTGGCCATTGCCCAGTTCGATCAATACCACGCACTACAGCGCAAACTGGCCCGGGCAGAGTAACGTCTGCAGGAACAAAAGCTGGTAGAGCGCGCCAAGTGCCTGCTCATGGAGCGCCATGGGCTGCCGGAACAGCAGGCCCATGACATGCTGCGGAAAACCGCCATGGACCACAGTAAACGGTTAGTGGACGTCGCACGCCGCCTGCTGCAGAAATTCAGCTGATTGCCCAGAGCGGCTCAGGCGCCGCACCAATTCCGTGCACCCCGCACGCTGACCAGTTCACCGAAAACGCAGACAAAACCCTAAGCCACTGGTTTTTATTGTTTTTAACAATCTGGCACAAAAGGTGCTTTAGTCCACTCAGGCTAGCTGCCGTGTATCGCAGATGCGATGCCCAAAGACGGGAGTACGGCAGCCAGGCATCACTGAAACAGGCAAGGGCGTCTCGTCGACCACGGTCGACCAGACGCCCTTTTTCGTTTCCAGCAGGGCATGAAACGCCAGAGGGCAAAACCATGAGCAACAAATCATTGAGTGATCCGTTCAAGGCCGAATCCGACCTGAGTCATGGGGCAGGCTGCGGCTGCAGCAGCTGCCATCCTGCAGCTGCCGGGGCTCCTGCCCAGCCGGCCAGCGCCACGACCAGTCAATCCATGGACCAGGAAGCCATGATTGATCGCGCCATTGAGAGCGCGGTGGTCCGCGCGGTGTTCGGCCATCACGATGCCTCCCGGCGGAAGTTCATCAAGATGATGGGCACGGGCACCTTCGCCGCCGCCCTGGCAAGTGTCTTTCCGCTGGATGCGGCCAAGGCCCTGCTCAAGGACAACCTCGGCAAGCCCGAGAAAACCGACCTAAAAATCGGCTTCGTGCCGATCACCTGCGCCACACCGATCATCATGGCCCACCCCATGGGTTTCTACGAGCGGCATGGCCTGAATGTTGAGGTGCTGCGTACGGCAGGCTGGGCGGTGGCGCGCGATATGTCGATCAACCGTGAATACGATGCATCGCACATGCTCACCCCCATGCCGCTGGCCATGACCCTGGGCACCGGTTCCAGTTCCATGCCCTTCATCATGCCTGCGGTGGAAAACATCAACGGTCAGGCCATCACCCTGCACAACAAGCACAAGGACAAACGCGACCCGAAAGACTGGAAGGGCTTCCGCTTTGCCGTTCCGTTCGAATTCTCCATGCACAACTTCCTGTTGCGCTACTACGTGGCTGAGCACGGCCTGGACCCGGATCGCGATATTCAGATCCGTGTGCTGCCGCCACCCGAGATGGTTGCCAATCTACGCGCAGGCAACGTTGACGGCTACCTGGCCCCGGATCCGTTCAACCAGCGTGCGGTCTGGGACGGTGTCGGCTTCATTCATCTGCTGACCAAGGAACTGTGGGACGGACACCCCTGCTGTGCCTTCGGTACCAGCCGGGCTTTCGCCGAAGAGCACCCCAATACCTTCGGTGCCCTGTTCAAGGCCATCGTCGAGGCCACGCATTATTCCTCCGAGCACGGCAACCGCATGGAGATTGCCGAAGCCATTTCCACCCGGAATTACTTGAACCAGCCGGTGGAGGTCGTGCAGCAGGTACTCACCGGACGCTACGCCGATGGCTTGGGCAATGTGAAGGATGAGCCGGACCGCATCGACTTCGACCCCTTCCCCTGGCACTCAATGGGTGTCTGGATCCTCACCCAGATGCGCCGATGGGGCTATATCGACGACAGCGTCGATTACAAGAGCGTGGCCGAGGAGGTTTATCTGGCCACCGAGTGCGGTCGCCTGATGGAAGAGTTGGGCTACGAGGCTCCAGAGGTTACCTACAAGAGTCACATGATCATGGGCAAGGAATTCGATCCGCACGAGCCGGAGGCCTATGTGGACAGCTTCGAGATCCGGAGGTCCTAAGCCATGTGGAACTCAATCAACCTGAGAGCGGCCCTCCTCAGCCTGACAATTCTGATCGTGGCCCTTGCCGCCTGGGAGTGGTCAGTGAGCGGCGGTCTGGTTCCTTCGGAACAGGAGGAATTGAGCGAGTACGAGCGGCTGATGGGCGGCGCCAGCAGCACCGCCGGCTCCGGCGTGCCCGCGCCCTCGGCGGTGATTAACCGTGCCATCGAGGAGTTGTCCGACCCCTTCTATGACCGGGGCAGCAACGACAAGGGCATCGGCATCCAGCTCGCGCACTCCATCGGCCGGGTGGCAATCGGCTACGGTCTGGCCGTTCTGGTAGCCGTACCGCTGGGCTTCGTGATCGGCATGTCACCGCTGATGCAGAAGGCGCTCAACCCCTATATCCAGATCCTGCGGCCCATTTCGCCGTTGGCCTGGATGCCTCTGGCACTGTTCATCATCCGTGATGCCGGACAGTCGGCGGTGTTCGTGATCTTCATCTGTTCCGTCTGGCCGGTTCTGGTCAATACCAGTTTCGGGGTGGCGGGAGTGAAGAAAGACCTGCTGAACGTGGCACGCACCTTGGAACTGTCACGTCTGCGCACGGCGTTCACGGTCATTCTGCCAGCCGCGGCACCGACCATCCTCACCGGCATGCGCATCGCCATCGGCATTTCCTGGCTGGTGATCGTGGCCGCGGAAATGCTCGTGGGCGGCACCGGTATCGGCTACTTCGTCTGGAACGAATGGAACAACCTGGATCTGACCAGCGTGATTTTCTCGATCCTGATGATCGGGCTGGTGGGCATGGTGCTCGACACCATCCTGGCCACGGCAACCCGCATGGTCCAGTACGCCGACTAACCCTTGCGCCGGTCCCGGCTGGGGGCCGGCCCTCCGACAGGAGCTGAACATGAACAAGGCATTCCTTGAAATCGAGAATCTGAAGAAGGTGTTCCCCGGGCCGCGCGGCGGCGAACCGCTGACCGTATTCGAGAACGTCACCGTGGGCATTCAGCGGGGCGAGTTCGTATGCGTGATCGGCCACTCCGGCTGCGGCAAATCCACCATCCTCAATGTCATCGCCGGCCTCGACGATGCCACCGAAGGCTACGTGTTCATGGACGGCAAGGAGGTCAAGGGCACCAGTCTGGATCGCGGCGTGATCTTCCAGAATCACAGCCTGCTGCCCTGGAAGTCCGCGCTGTCCAACGTGATGTTCGCGGTCAAATCACGCTGGCCGGGCTGGTCCCGGGAACAAGTCCGTGCCCATGCCATGAAGTACATCGAGATGGTCGGGCTCAAGGGCACGGAGGACCGCAAGCCCAGCCAGCTCTCCGGCGGCATGCGCCAGCGGGTGGGTATCGCCCGGGCCTTTGCCATCGAACCGAAGATGCTGCTCATGGACGAGCCCTTCGGCGCCTTGGATGCGCTTACCCGCGGCACCATCCAGGACGAGTTGCTGAACATCTGGAGCCAGGCCGGCCAGACCGTGTTCATGATCACTCATGACGTGGACGAGGCCATTCTACTGTCCGACCGCATCCTGCTCATGACCAATGGGCCCAATGCCAGCGTCGCTGAGGCGGTGGAAGTGGATATTCCCCGTCCCCGCAATCGGGAAACCCTGTTCAAGCACGAGCGCTTCTACCAGATCCGTAACCACTTGGTGGACTTCCTTGTACGCCGCTCCAAGGAGTTGTCGGGCAACGGTGGCGGAGCAACCCGCACCGTACGCCTGGCAGCGGTGAATGAGGATCAGGACGACAGCTCGGACGAACACCCCCGCCGAGCGGCAGCCGGCGGTCATTGAATTCATCCATTCATCAACAGTGAGGTCATCATCATGGACAAGAACGCAATGCGCGAAGCGATCGTCGCCGCCAAGGCGGAAAAAGGCATGAGCTGGGAAGAGCTCGGCGCCGCCGTCGGTATGAATCCCGTGTTCGTCTGCTCGGCCGCCCTGGGCGAGAACAGCATGCTGCAGCCCGAGGCGGATAAGCTCTGCGAGGCGCTGGGGCTGCCTTCTGACGTCTCCAAGGGCCTGCAGGCCTACCCCATCAAGGCGCAGCGTGCGGCAACCATGGCCGCAGATCCGTTGGTCTACCGGCTCAACGAGGTGATCCTGGTGTACGGGGAAACCCTGAAGGAAGTGATCCAGGAAAAGATGGGCGATGGCATTGTCAGCGCCATCGACTTCACCATGGATGTGGACAAGGTTCCCGACCCTAAGGGTGATCGGGTGAAGATCACGCTGAACGGCAAATTCCTGCCCTACAAGCGCTGGTAATCCTGGCGACCGCTGCAAAGACCCGGCTCTACGGCGGGGTCTTTGCAGCCTTCAAAAGCGTCAGGCCAGGAGCTCGGAGTACGGCAGATACATCAGCTGATCCCCTTTCACCACCTGACGGCCGGGGGGCACCTCCACCAACCCATGCGCCCAGCTGGTGGAATACATGACACCGGACCCCTGATGGCCGTAGACCTCGGCCCAGAGCTCACCACCCTGCTTTACAATCCGCGCCCGCAGGTAGCGGGAGCGACCATCAGTCTTCAGATCAAAAGCGGCGTTCACCGGCACCCGCAGCGTGGAGACATCCGCCTCGCCCTGCATGCGCCGGACCAGTGGCCGGCCGAACAGGCAAAAAGTGACGAACACAGAGACAGGGTTTCCCGGCAGGCCGAGAAACGGGGTTTCACCAACCTTGCCCAGCGCTACCGGCTTTCCGGGCTTGATGGCGATACGCCACAGATCCAGCACTCCCAGGGCCGCCACGGCCGCCTTGACATGATCTTCATCCCCTACCGACACACCGCCGCTGGTGATAATCAGATCGGAGCGGTTCGCCGCGTCGCTCAGCGCCTGTTCGGTGGCGGGTCGTGTGTCCGCCACCACCGATTTCAGGCTGACCTCACAGCCCAGGCGCTGCAGCAGCCCCAGCAGCACGAAACTGTTGGAATCGTAAATCTGGCCGGGTCCCAGCGGTTCTCCCGGGGCCACCAGCTCGTCACCGGTGGCAAGCACGGCCACCCGTAAACGGGGCCTCACGACAAGTTCACCGTGGCCGGCAGTCGCCGCCAGCCCCAGCTCCTGCGGCCGCAGTCGTTGACCGGCGTGCAGCACGCGTTGCCCATGGGTCATGTCCTCGCCGGCAGGACGGATGTTGCTGCCCTTCCGGATGGAATCCGGCAGCCGCACCCCCTCGCCCACGGGTTCACAGACTTCCTGCATCACCACAGTATCGGCGCCAGCCGGTATCGGCGCACCGGTAAAAATCCGAACCGCCTGGCCGGACGGCAGGGCCGGAGCGGCGGCACCGGCAGGGACGACGCCGGCAACCGGCAAGGTGATTCCTGGCGAGAAATCCCGGTGGCGTAGCGCATAGCCGTCCATGGCGGAATTCGCGGCGGGGGGCACATCAACGCGCGCCGCCACGTCCTCGGCCAGAACCCGGCCAAGCGCCTGCTCCAGCGACACCGATTCCGTCGCGTCACTCTGACGGACCGACGCCAGAATGCGCTCCAGGGCCTGCTGCACCCCCAGCGGGCGGACCTCCGGCCCGCAGCAGTCATTCATTGCGGGCGCTCCTCAATCTGCAGTACCACCGGGCTACCGGAACGATCAAACACGGCGTAGCGGGACAGATCCCGACCGCGCATCACCGCCTCGGCCATCTCCTGCAGGTACGGCGCCGCCTCCTCGCTCGTGGCGAGGCGCCCGCCTTTGCCGCTGAGGCTGGACACAAGGAGGAGATCCCACGGGTGGCCCAGACTATCCGCCTCTTCCGCCAACACATCCAACCGCACCTGATCGGTGAGTTCGATGTCCGTGGCCATGACCGGCGACAGCGCGCCGTGGCCGTGAATCACGTCCTTCTCCGGCTCCTGGGCATCACCCTCAGGCTCCGCGCGCAACAGCACCAACAGGAGGCGCTGGGGTGTACCCTGGGCCAGGCCGGTGCGCACCAGGTCGTCGAAACTCCGAATATTTGCCGAGTCGCTGCTTGACATTGTGTCCTCAAATCACTGAATAAGCATGGATTCTGCGGCTTCGAGATCAATGCCTTTGATCTCCGCCTCTGCGGCCAGTAAGCGGATGTACTGGCTCAGCGCCCGACGTCGCGACCGCTCCTCAAGATACTCCGCGATCCGCGGATGCACCGCGTCGAAGGGTAGCAGGCTGCCCTCCACACGCTGCAGCACTTCCACCACATGGAAGCCGTAACGTGTCTTTACCGGCAGTTCCGACAGCCCGACCGGGAGCCGCATGACGGCGTCCTCGAATTCCGGCACAGTCTCCCCCTTGCTGACCTGGCCCAACAGGCCGCCGTCCTTGGCCGACGGACAGCGAGAGTATTCGCGAGCCAGACGCGGGAAAGCCCCGGGATCCGTCTGCAGCTGTGCGATCAGTTCCTCTGCAGTGGCGCGGGCCGCGTCCCGCTCCTCCAGGATATCCGGCGGCGCCGCCAGCAGAATATGCCGCACTTCCGACAGATCCGGCGTCCGGAACTGATCCGGATTCTGCAGGTACCAGCGCCGACAGGTCTCCACGTCGGCTTCAGGGACATCCACTTCCCGCTCGATCAGTGTCTCCAGGGCCGCATCCAATGCCGCATCGTCTCCGGAGGTGTCGACTCCGAGCTGTTCGGCACGCTGGCGCAACAACTCGCGAACTGTCAGCGCCACGGCGGCGCGTCGCAGGGCGAACCGGGGGTCAGCGCCCGGTTCCTGGTGGTACGCTGATTCGACGTTGATGTCGCTGCTATCGATGGTCACGCCGTTGACGTGGATGCTCATGGTGAACCTCTCGTTGAACGTGTTTCGTTCTTCAGGCGGCCGGGTGTCGTCGATATCCGAGCCCGAACCTCTCGCAGGTGGGGCGACAGGCAGCAAAGCGTTGTGGAGCCCCGCTGGCCAGCCCAGCCGGCCCACA
>SLCE01000241.1 GCA_007125985.1 Ectothiorhodospiraceae bacterium
CACGATTACCCGCCCGGACGACTGGCATCTGCACCTGCGAGACGGTGATGTGCTGGCCGATGTCATTCCGTTCACCGCGGCCCGCTTCCGGCGGGCCGTCATCATGCCCAACCTGACCCCGCCGGTGACCACCGTGGCCCAGGCCCGGGCATACCGTGACCGCATTCTCGAGGCCACGCCGGGCACCAGCGACTTCCAGCCGCTGATGACCCTCTACCTCACCGACAACACCAGCCCCGACACCATCCGCGAAGCCGCTGCCAGTGACTGTGTTTACGCCGTCAAACTCTATCCGGCGGGCGCCACCACCAACTCGGATGCCGGCGTCACCGACCTGGCCCATTGCGCCGAAGCGCTGGCGACCATGGAGGAAACCGGCCTTCCCCTGCTGATCCACGGTGAAGTGACTCACGACACGGTGGACATCTTCGACCGCGAGAGCCGCTTCATCGACGAACGCCTGGCCCCACTGCTGGAGCAGTATCCGATGCTCCGCGTCGTGTTCGAACACGTGACCACGGCCCGGGCGGTGGAGTTCGTGCGTCAGGCAGCAGCCCACGTGGGCGCCACCATCACGCCGCAGCATCTGCTGTTCAACCGTAACCACCTGCTGGTAGGGGGCATCCGCCCGCATTATTACTGCCTGCCTATCCTGAAGCAGGAGCGGGACCGGGAGGCACTGCTTGAGGCCGCAACCTCCGGCAGCCCCAAATTCTTTCTCGGCACCGACAGCGCACCGCATGCACAGTCTGAGAAGGAGAGCGCCTGCGGCTGCGCGGGGTGCTTCTCGGCGCCTGCGGCCATTGAGTTGTATGCCCAGGCCTTTGAATCGGTGGGCCGGCTGGACCGGCTGGAGGCGTTCGCCAGCCACTTCGGCGCCGACTTCTACGGGCTGCCGCGCAACCGCAACACCATCACCCTGATCCGCCAGAACTGGACGGTCCCGGACGACTACCGTTTCGGCACGCAACGCATCGTACCGCTCCGCGCGGGTGAAACCCTGACCTGGAAACTGGCCGGCTGATCATGCAAGACGACAACTATCTGGACGACGACGCCACCACCGAAGAACTGTTGGCCGCGAAGGAAGGGCGTGGGCCCGCGGCGGCCATTGCTCGCCGCTTCCGCAGCTATCTGCCTGTGGTGGTGGACGTGGAGACCGGCGGACTGAACCATGAAACCGACGCGCTGCTGCAAATCGCCGCGGTGTTGCTGCACATGGATGACGACGGCCGCCTGGTGCGGGGGGAAACCTTCAGCTGCCACGTGAAGCCCTTCGAAGGCGCCAACATCGACCCCAAGTCACTGGAAATCAACGGCATCGACCCCGATCATCCGCTGCGCATCGCCTACAGCGAGCAGGATGCGCTGGGCCGGGTGTTCAAGCCCATCCGCCAGGAAATCCGTGATACCGGGTGCACCCGTGCCATCCTGGTCGGCCATAACGCCACCTTCGACCTGAATTTTCTGAACTCGGCGGTGGCGCGGGCCGGAATCCGGCGCAACCCGTTCCATCCATTCGGCAGCTTTGATACCGCAACGCTGGCAGGGCTGGCTTACGGCCAGACGGTGCTGGCAAAGGCGCTCAAGGCGGCGGGCCTGGGTTGGGATGGCAAAGAGGCGCACTCGGCCATCTACGATGCGGAGAAGACCGCGGATCTGTTCTGCGAGATCGTCAACCAATGGGATACGCACATCGGCATCCCGAAAGGCGGCCGCTGAGGGCGGTGGCGAGAGGGTGACGGGCACGGGCCACGCCCCGCCCGTCACGCAACCATCGGCTCAGCTCTCCTGCTTGGCGGCCGTGGCGTCCTTGACCAAGGTCTCCAGCTCACCGGATTCGTACATCTCCAGAATAATGTCGCAGCCCCCGACCAATTCACCATTCACATACAGCTGCGGAATGGTGGGCCAGTTGCCGAATTCCTTCACACCCTGACGGATGCGCTCGTCCTCGAGCACGTTCACATAGGCGAATTCCACACCAACGCCTGCCAGGGCCTGGGACGCGCGCATGGAAAAACCGCACTGCGGGAACTGCGGCGTTCCCTTCATGAACAGGATGATCGGATGCGCTTCCACCTGTTCTTTGATTGCCTGCTGGATCTCGTCCATCAAAACACCTCTATCGCGGTCCGGGCGCCCTCGGCGCCGTACATTTCAGCCATTCTATCGCGCGGGCCGGTACACCGCATCCCGGATGCGGACGTTGAAAAGCCCGGCGCCCGCCCCCATCACGGACTCCACAGGGGGCGCTAGGCCAGCTATGCATCTTATTGCATATCGACCATGCACTGATAGACTCTTTTCACGCAAGCGTGTGGATCCCGCGGCCCCGGTATTGCCCTGCATGGCCAAGCTGGCATGATGGCGGGGTCTCGCCAGATTGAGTCAATTCTGCGAATAACCACGAGGAGTGGAGCATGAAACACGAACTTCCAGAACTACCCTATGCCAAGAACGCCCTGGAACCGCACATCTCGGCGGAAACGCTGGAGTTCCACCACGGCAAGCACCACAAGGCCTATGTGGACAAGCTCAACGACCTGATCCCGGGCACCGAGTACGAAAACCTGGCGCTGGAGGAGATCATCAAGAAGGCCTCCGGCGGTCTGTTCAACCAGGCGGCCCAGGTCTGGAACCACACCTTCTACTGGCACTGCCTGAGCCCCAATGGCGGCGGCGAACCCAGCGGCGAGTTGGCCGACGCGATCAAGCGCGACTTCGGCTCCGTGGATGCTTTCAAGAAAGAATTCACTGACAAGACCATCGCCAACTTCGGCTCCGGCTGGGGCTGGCTAGTGAAAAACAAGGCCGACGGCAAGCTCTCTATCGTTGAGACCGACGACGCAGCCACTCCGGTCACCGACGACTCCGTGGTGCCGCTGATGACCTGCGACATCTGGGAACACGCCTATTACATCGACTACCGGAACGCGCGTCCGAAGTACATGGAAGCGTTCTGGAATCTGGTGAACTGGGACTTCGTGGCCGAGAACTTCAGCAAGGCCTGATTCCACGCCCGCCCCCACGAACCCCCGCGGCCTGCGCCCCGGGGGTTTTCTTTTGCCTGC
>SLCE01000031.1 GCA_007125985.1 Ectothiorhodospiraceae bacterium
GTTTTCGGCGGCACCGGCAAGAACTTTCTCAACCCGGCCCTGGTAGGGCGGGCGTTCCTGTTTTTCGCCTATCCGGCCGAGATGACGGGGGATGCGGTGTGGACAGCGGTGGACGGCTTTACCGGGGCCACGCCTCTGGCCATTGCGGCGGCCGGGGAACTCGATTATAGCGCCGGGTTGACCGGGGTGGCCGCTACCTCTGCCGGGGTGGATCTGACCTGGATGCATACCGCCTTCGGTGGCATCCAGGGCTCGATTGGCGAGACCTCGGCCGTGGTCATCGCCCTTGGTGCGGCAATTCTGCTGATCACCAAAATCGCTTCCTGGCGGATCATGTTGGGCATGTTTCTGGGGATGTTTGTCCCGGCTGTGCTGTTCAATCTGGTGGGCAGCGAGACCAACCCCATGTTTGCCATGCCCTGGTACTGGCATCTGACCCTGGGTGGTTTCGCGTTCGGGCTGGTGTACATGGCCACCGATCCCGTCTCCGCGGCGATGACCAACACCGGCAAATGGATCTTCGGCATGCTCATCGGTGTGATGGTGATCCTGATTCGCGTGATCAATCCCGCGTTCCCGGAAGGGGTCATGTTGGCCATTCTGTTCGGCAATCTGTGTGCGCCGTTGATCGACCATTTCGTTGTTCAGGCGAATATCCGGCGCCGCATGCGGCGCAAGGAGGTCTAGCCCATGGCCGGAAGCCGTGACTCCATCGCCAACACCATCCGGGTTTCCTTCCTGGTCTGCCTGGTGTGCGCCGTGGTGGTATCCACGGCGTCGGTGGGACTGCGCGAGGCCCAGCACGACAATCGCATGCAGTATCGCCAGGTCAATATCCTGCGGGCGGCCGGTTTGTATGAGCCCGGCATGGATCTCCGGGAGGCGTTCCAGCGTATTGAGCGTCGTTTCGTGGAATTCGACACCGGCCGTTACGTGGACATGCCCGAAGACTATGACCCGATGCGGGCCGCCCGGGATCCGGCCAGGAGCCGACCAGTGGCTCCGGATCCGGCCGGTATCCGCCGGCAGCCTCATGTGGGCGAGGTGTACCTGGCCTGGAGTGAGGCGGGAGAACTGGAGCGCATCATCCTGCCGGTTCATGGCTACGGTCTTTGGTCCACCCTGTACGGATTCCTGGCCTTGCAGCCGGACGCCGACACCGTGGCCGGTATTGGTTTCTTCGAGCACGGGGAAACCCCGGGCCTGGGTGGTGAAATCGACAATCCGCGCTGGCAGGCCATCTGGGATGGCAAGCGGCTGCTGGACGATGACGGGGACCTGGCAATCCGCGTGATCAAGGGCGCCGTGCCGGATGGCGCCACCAACCGGGAGCACCTGATCGATGGCCTGAGTGGCGCCACGATCACCACGGAGGGCGTCAACAGACTGGTGCGTTTCTGGGTGGGCGACCAGGGCTATGGTCCCTACCTGGAACATCGTCGCGACGCATACCGGGACAACGAGGCAACCTGAGGCGGGACCGGCTCTCCGATCCCCGAGGAGGCGATATGGCAGCAGCGAAAGTCACAGAGGTGCTGTTTCAGCCGATCTTCAGCAACAATCCGATTGCCTTGCAGATTCTGGGCATCTGCTCGGCGCTGGCCATTACCACCACGCTGCAGACGACCGTGACCATGTGTCTGGCGGTGATTTTCGTGCTGACCTGCTCGAACTTCTTCGTCAGCCTGATTCGCACGCATATCCCCACCAACGTCCGCATCATTGTGCAAATGACGATTATCACCTCGCTGGTGATCCTGGTGGACCAGGTGCTGCAGGCCTATGCGTACGAAATCAGTCGCCAACTGTCCGTATTCGTGGGGTTGATCATCACCAACTGCATCATTCTCGGCCGCGCCGAGGCCTTTGCCATGAACAACTCCCCGGGGATGGCGGCAGCCGACGGCTTCGGTAACGCCGTGGGCTATTCGGTGGTTCTGCTGTTCGTGGGGGCGTCGCGGGAGCTGCTCGGTTCCGGCACGCTGGCCGGTGCGGAAATCCTGCGCCCCGTCGCCGAGGGGGGCTGGTATGCCCCCAACGGCCTCATGCTGTTGCCGCCGGCGGCCTTCTTCCTGATCGGCGCCTTTATCTGGTTGTTGCGCGCCTGGAAGCCGGACCAGGTGGAGGAGCCCCAGTTCAGGATCGCGCCGAACTCCCGGTCAGTGGAGGCGTTCTGACGTGTTCGAGCATTACCTGAGCCTGTTCATCCGTGCCGTGTTCGTGGAGAACATGGCGCTGGCCTTTTTCCTCGGCATGTGCACCTTCCTGGCCATTTCCAAGAAGGTGCAGACCGCCCTGGGACTGGGCGTTGCCGTGGTGGTGGTGCTGACCATCACCGTGCCGGTGAACAACCTGCTGCTGCATCATCTGCTGGACGAGGGGGCGCTGGCCTGGACCGGGATTCCCGCCCTGCAGTCATTGGATATGCGTTTCCTGGGTCTGCTCTGCTACATCGGCGTGATCGCCGCCATTGTGCAGATCCTGGAGATGGGCCTGGATCGGTACGTGCCGGCCCTGTACAACGCCCTGGGCATCTTCCTGCCGTTGATCACCGTCAACTGCGCCATTCTCGGCGCCAGCCTGTTCATGGTGGAACGGCACTACAGCCTCGGCGAGAGCGTGGTGTTCGGTTTCGGTGCCGGTGTGGGCTGGGCTCTGGCCATAGTCCTGCTGGCGGCGATCCGGGAGAAGCTGAAGTACAGCGATGTGCCCGCCGGGCTCCAGGGGCTGGGCATCACCTTCATTATCGTGGGGCTGATGTCCCTGGGGTTCATGTCCTTTGCGGGCGTGCAGCTCTAGTGCGTGCGCAAACCGGGCGGGAGGTGACATGTTGTTCGAGATCCTGTTCGGTGTGGGCACCTTTACCGCAGTGGTCCTGTCCCTGGTGCTGATCATTCTCTGGGCCCGCACCCGCCTGGTGACCGCTGGTGAGGTACGCATCGATATCAATGATGATCCGGACAAGGCCGTCGTGACAGAGGGGGGCGGCAAGTTGTTGGGCACCCTGGCCGCCAACGGGGTCTACCTGTCCTCGGCCTGCGGTGGCGGTGGTACCTGCGGTCAATGCCGCTGCCGGGTTCTGGCGGGTGGTGGTGACATACTGCCCACCGAAAGGGAGCATTTCACCCGCAAGGAGATCCGCGAAGGCTTCCGGCTCTCCTGCCAGGTGGCCGTGAAGCGGGACCTCCAGATCATCGTGCCACCCGAGTTTTTCGAGGTGCGCAAATGGCAGTGCGAGGTCATATCCAATGACAACGTTGCCACCTTCATCAAAGAGCTGGTCGTGAAGCTGCCGGAAGGGGAGGATGTCGCTTTCCGCGCCGGCGGTTTCGTGCAGTTGGAAGTGCCGCCGTTCCATGTGAAGTTCCGCGACTTCGACATCCCCCCGGACTACCGGGAGGACTGGGAGCGCCTCCGGCTGTTCGACCTGGAGTGCCGCAGCGACGAGACCGTGATCCGGGCGTACTCCATGGCGAATTATCCCGACGAGCGTGGCATCCTGAAGTTCAATGTCCGTATCGCGACACCGCCGCCTGATACCAAGGTGCCGCCGGGCAAGGTATCCTCCTATCTGTTCGGGCTCAAGCCGGGGGACCGATGCACGGTATTCGGTCCATTCGGTGAATTCTTTGCCAAGGACACCGACGCCGAGATGATCTTCATTGGCGGTGGTGCTGGCATGGCACCCATGCGCTCCCATATCTTCGATCAGTTGCTGCGCCTCAGAAGCCGACGAAAGATCAGTTTCTGGTACGGTGCCCGGTCCTATCGCGAAGCCTTCTACGTGGAGGAGTTCGACAAGCTCGCGGCGGAGCACGACAACTTCTCCTGGTATCTCGCCTTGTCCGACCCGTTACCGGAAGACAACTGGACCGGGCTCACGGGCTTCATTCACCAGGTCTTGTACGATAATTACCTGAAGGACCATCCGGCGCCGGAGGACTGCGAGTACTACATCTGCGGCCCCCCGGTGATGCTGGCGGTCTGCCAGCAAATGCTCCGCGACCAGGGCGTTGAACCCGAGAACATCCTCTACGACGATTTCGGCGGCTGACGGCTCTGGACAGCGCCAGAAAGCGCAGACCGCGAGCGTCGGTCGGAAGCGGCGCGCCGCGCCGATCTCCGACGGTTCCGGCCGCTGATAAGGCGGCGCGGGGTGATGTGCGTATCAGTTTGCCACCGGGCGGCTGCCGGGGGTACCGTGGTCCATGGCCCATGTGTGAGGTGTCGTATGCTGACCACCGTTATCGTCACCATCGTGTTGTTCGCGTTGCTCTTCGCCGGCATGGCCATCGGCGTGATCCTGTCGAACAAGACGATCAAGGGGTCTTGCGGCGGCCTGGGTAGCCGCTGCGACATCTGCGAGGGTGATCCGGACATCTGCCGGGAGCAAAAAGGGGGGGATTCCGCAGTCATTGGTCGGCGGGCGGGACGCCCTACGCCCTCTTCCCGGGGCCTGCCCTGAGCAAGGCCCCGCGGCCAAGGCCCCGCGGCCCGGCAGCGGAGGCGCGACAGTCAATCCGCGGAGCCTTCTCCGTCCTCCGGGTAGAAATCCAGATCCTCGAGCTGGCCCATGACGGCGGTGGCGATGTTGGCCAGGTGTGCCGCCACGCGCTTGTAATGGCGGGCCAGCAGAGAGTAGGCCACCGCCTCGTGGAATTCGATACTGTCCTCGTCCCGGAACAGTTCCTCAATGATGTGATCACATTGGCGCCGGATCTGGCTTGCCCGTGTCAGCGCAGTTTCTGCCGCGGTTTCGTCGGAATCCCGGGTTGCCTTGATTACGGTGCCGAACAGTGCCCCCATGTCCTCTGCCATGTGGTCCAGGGGTTCCTGGTATTTCGGCACATGGAAGCCCTCCCGGTAGAAGTACCCCACCTCGAACACGTTCTTGCAGTAGTCGCCGATGCGCTCGGCGTCCTTGGCCACGCTCATCAGCGCCAGACAGATCGCCACGTCGTGGCCGGGGTTCACGGTCAGGTAGCGCAGGACCTTGCGTCGAATTGAGCGTTCCAGGTCATTGATTGCCTGATCGCGGTCATACAGCGGTTGCCGCACCTGGTCTGCGGGCACGGTACTGTGTAAAACCTCGTTGGCACGCTCAAACATCCAGGCCCCGTGCTCCAGCATGCGGGTGAGGTCCTCGAACGCGAGATTGATCGTGTTATCCGAGGTCAGGGCGCTGTAGATCTGTCGAAACATGGAGTCCTCCGGCGCCGTGTTCAGCGCAGACTGCCGATCAGCTCGGTGAGTCCAATACCGAGCAGCGGTATCACTAAGAATACGCCAAACAGGAAGGCGAATGCGTAACGGGTCTGTCGCCCGGCCAGCCCCCCATACCAGGTGGCAATTTTCAACGGTATGCGGCGGAGCGGATACCAGATGGCTGTACCCGTCAGATTGAAGATGACGTGGAACAGCGCCACGGTCATGGCGGCCGCAATGGGGTTGGCCGTGGCCGCCAGAACGCTGGTGACGGTGGTGCCGAGATTGGCGCCCATCATGAACGGGAGCACCCGGCGGATGCGGACCACACCGGCGCCCGCGAGAGGTACCATCAGGCTGCTGGTGATGGTGCTGGATTGCACCAGAACCGTGGAGATCACGCCCACGCCATAGGCGCGCAGATCATTGCGAAAGAAGTAGGTGCGGAACAGGCCGTCCAGGTGGCGCAGCAGTGCCCCACGCAGATTCTGCACCATGAAGATCAGGGCGATGAACATCAGTAGCAGGCCAATGGCGGCCACCAGCAACCCCTCGCCGGTGGCGCCGGGCATCAGCCAGGCGCCGAGCGCATCAACGCCATTGACCACCGGTGCGGTCACCACCTTCACGGGGCTATCCGGTCGCGCCACTTCCTCCATGCCGATCAGATCGGCGCACCAGGCCGCCAGGCGTGTCAGCAGGCCGCGGCCGGATTCATGAAACAGGCCGCTGATCCATTCCAGCGGAAAGACCAGCGCCACTGTCAGGATGTTGAAGAAGTCGTGGAGGAGGGCGGCGGTGAAGGAGCGGCGGAAGTTACGTCGGATGCGAACATTCGCCAAGGCCACGATCACGCCGGTGACCGCGGTGCCGATGTTGGCGCCCATAATGGCGAACACGGCGGTGCCCAGGGTCATTTCGCCGCTGGCCACCAGGGTCACGATCAAAGCAGAGGTGAACGAGGAGCTCTGCACAATCATGGTGACCAGCACACCGCCCAACAGGGCGATGAACGGGTTTTCGCCATAGGCGAAGACCTGGGTCAAAAAGTCGCTGGCGCGGCCGAACGTGCCGAGGCCGGACCCCAGCACGTTCAGGGCGGCGAGAAACAGGTAAAGGCATAGCCCGGCGTAGATGCCGCGCAACCAGGCTGGCACATCGGCGGGCTGCCGCCGGCTGAGGGCCGGTTCGCGAACGGACGAGGGGTTGGTTCTGGGCATGGGCTCCGGCTTCCGGTGCGCGAGCGTTCAGACGTGCTGTCATGCAGCTGTCATGTCGATCTGACCGCGCACGGTACAGGTTCAATGTGACAGTTATGTTGCAAACAGATGACAGCGGCGTGAAGGATGCCATCACGACGGCATCGGGTCACGCATGAATTCGTCATTTCCGATTGGCCGAAAAGAAAAACGGGGACGCGATGCGTCCCCGTCCACCTGGCAATCCCAGCGCCCCGCGTTACATATTGGGGTAGTTGGGGCCACCACCGCCTTCCGGCGTCACCCAGTTGATATTCTGGGTGGGATCCTTGATGTCGCAGGTCTTGCAGTGCACGCAATTCTGCGCGTTGATCTGGAAACGCTTGGACCCGTCGTCGTTCTCCACCACTTCGTACACGCCCGCCGGGCAGTAGCGCTGTGCTGGCTCTGCCCATTTCGGCAGGTTCACCTGAATGGGCACATCAGCGTCTTTCAGTTGCAGATGGCAGGGTTGGTCTTCCTCGTGGTTGGTGTTGGAGATGAACACCGAATCCAGGCGGTTGAAGGTCAGCTTGCCATCCGGCTTCGGGTAGTCGATTTTCTTGCACTGATCCGCCGGCTTCAGCGTATCGTGATCGGCTTTCGGGTCGCGCAAGGTGAACGGCATACGGCCGCCCAGCCAGTTGATGTCCACCACCGCCAGACCGGAGCCGATGAAGTTGCCGAACTTGTGCTGATAAGGGCCGAAGTTGCGCTGCTTGTGCAACTCTTCGTGGATCCAACTCGCGTCGAAGGCCGCCTTGTACTCGGTCAGCTCGTCATTGGCGCGGCCGCCCTTGAGCGCCTCGGCAATCACCTCGGCGGCGATCATGCCCGACTTCATGGCCGTATGGCTGCCCTTGATCTTGGCAAAGTTCAGCGTGCCGGCATCGCAGCCCACCAGCAGGCCACCAGGGAAGTGCATCTTCGGCAGGGATTGCAGACCGCCCTTGGCAATGGCGCGGGCGCCGTAGGAGATGCGCTTGCCGCCTTCCAGGTACTTGCGCACCTCCGGATGGGTTTTCCAGCGCTGCATTTCCTCGAACGGGCTCACATACGGGTTGTCGTAGCACAGGTCGGTAATCAACCCCAGCGCCACCTGGTTGTTTTCCAAGTGGTACAGGAAACCGCCACCTAGGGAGCCGGACTCGGTCAACGGCCAACCGGCGCTGTGCATCACCAGACCTTCGCGGTGCTTCTCCGGGTCGATCTCCCAGAGTTCCTTCACACCGAGACCATAGTGCTGCGGGTCCACGCCCTGGCGTAGGTCGAATTTCTCCATCAGTTGCTTGCCCAGGTGACCGCGGCAGCCTTCGGAGAAAATGGTGTACTTGGCGCGCAGCTCCATGCCGGGCTCATGGCTCGGCTTGGGCTGGCCGTCTGCGCCGATGCCCACATCGCCCGTGGCGATACCGCACACAGCGCCGTTGTCATCAAACAATACCTCGGCGGCGGCGAAGCCGGGGAACACTTCCACACCCAGCGCTTCGGCCTGTTCGCCCAGCCAGCGACAGACATTGCCCAGAGAGACAATGTAGTTGCCTTCGTTATGCATGGTCTTGGGCACGAACATGCCCGGCACCTTGCTGGCTTTGTCCGGGCCGCGCAGGTAGAAGATCTCGTCATCCTTCACGGGAGTATTCAGCGGAGCTCCACGATCCTTCCAGTCCGGGAACAGTTCGTTCAGGGCCCGTGGCTCCAGTACCGCCCCCGAGAGGATGTGGGCGCCTACTTCGGAGCCCTTCTCGACGACGACGATGCTGAGTTCTTCCCCGGTTTCCTGGGCGATCTGGCCCAGCCGGCAGGCGGTGGCCAGCCCGGAAGGCCCGGCGCCGACGATCACCACGTCGAACTCCATGCTTTCGCGTTCCACGGCCTCGTGGTTATCCATGAATGCCTCCCATCGTATGGCGTATTTTCAGAACCGGCGGCATGCGGGCCCGGACGGGCCCGCATGCCGGATGTCACTCGGCGGCGAAAGCCTGAATACCGGTCAGTGCGCGGCCGAGAATCAATGCGTGCACGTCGTGCGTACCCTCGTAGGTATTCACCGCCTCGAGGTTCATCACGTGGCGGATCACATGGTATTCATCCGAAATACCGTTGCCGCCATGCATGTCGCGGGCCGTGCGGGCGATGTCCAGTGCCTTGCCGCAATTGTTGCGCTTCATCAGCGAGATCATTTCCGGCGCCCAGTCACCGCTGTCCATCAGACGACCCAGCTGCAGACAGCCCTGCAGGCCCAGCGTGATCTCGGTCTGCATGTCGGCCAGCTTTTTCTGCACCAGCTGGGTGGCCGCCAGGGGCCGACCGAACTGCTTGCGCTCCAGAGTATACTGCCGTGCGGCGTGCCAACAGAACTCGGCGGCACCCATGGCGCCCCAGCTGATGCCGTAGCGCGCCTTGTTCAGGCAGCCGAACGGACCTTTCAGGCCTTTTACATTGGGCAGCAGATTTTCCGCGGGGACGAACACGTTGTCCATCACGATTTCCCCGGTGATGGAGGCGCGCAGCGAGAACTTGCCCTCGATCTTCGGCGCCTTCAGACCTTCCATGCCCTTTTCCAGGATGAAGCCGCGGATCACGCCGTCCAGCTTGCCCCAGACCACAAACACGTCGGCGATGGGCGAGTTGGTGATCCACATCTTTGCGCCGTTGAGCCGATAGCCCCCGTCCACTTCTGCGGCACGGGTCTTCATGCTGCCGGGGTCGGAACCTGCGTCCGGCTCGGTGAGACCGAAACAGCCCACCCATTCGCCGGTAGCCAGCTTGGGCAGGTATTTCTTGCGCTGTTCCTCGCTGCCAAAGGCGTGGATGGGGTGCATGACCAGCGACGACTGCACGCTCATGGCCGAACGGTAGCCGGAATCCACCCGTTCGACTTCCCGGGCGATCAGGCCGTAGCTGACGTGGTTGACCCCGGCGCCGCCGTATTCCTCCGGAATGGTGGGGCCCAGCAGGCCCAGTTCACCCATCTCGTTCATGATTTCCCGGTGAAAATGCTCGTGGCGGTTGGCTTCAAGCACCCGGGTCATCAGCTGTTCCTGGCAGTAATCGCGGGCGCTGTCGCGAACCATGCGCTCCTCTTCGGTCAGGCTCTGGTCCAGAAGCAGCGCATCATCCCACTGAAAACGGTTCATTCTCTGTCCTCCACGCCGTGTCAGGCGCCGTTGTTGCGTGTCGTGTTCATCGCGCTACCGCCGAGGCGGCAGCGCCGTGGTTCAAACCCGCTCGATAACGGTGGCAATCCCCTGGCCAACACCGATGCACATGGTGACCAGCGCGTAGCGTCCCTGCACCCGCTCCAGTTGCCGCAGCGCGGTGAGCGCCAGGCGCGCGCCGGATGCGCCCAGGGGGTGACCGATGGCGATGGCGCCGCCGTTCGGGTTAAGGCGCGGGTCGTCGTTGGCGAGACCAAGCTGCTTGGTGCAGCCCAACACCTGAGCGGCAAAGGCTTCGTTGATTTCGATCACATCCATCTGGTCGAGGCTCAGCCCGGCCCGCTCCAGCGCCTTGCGCGAGGCGGGAACGGGGCCCAAGCCCATGACCCGGGGCTCCACGCCGGCAACGGCGCCGGAGAGAATGCGCCCGCGGGGCTTGATGCCCGCCTTCTCACCGGCTTCCAGACTGCCCACCAGAAGGGCCGCGGCGCCATCGTTCACGCCGGAGGCGTTGCCTGCGGTGACCACGCCGCCCTCAAACAGACTGCGCAGTTTGCCAAGGGTTTCCATGGTGGTGCCGGCACGCGGGTGTTCGTCCTCACTTACCGTGATCGGCGGTTTTTTGCGGCCCTGCGGCACGTCCACCGGCAGCAATTCCTCGGTGTAGAATCCGGCTTCCTTGGCGTCCTGATATTTCTGCTGTGACCAGGCGGCGAAGGCATCGGACTCTTCCCGGCTGATGCCCAGATCGCTGGCCACGTTGTCCGCAGTCTCCGGCATGGTGTCGTTGCCGTAGAGCTTGATCACCTGCGGGTTGGGGAAGCGCGCGCCAATGGTGGAGTCGAACATGCGGAAGTCGCGGCTGTAGGCGCTTTCCGATTTGGCCATCACGAACGGGGCGCGGCTCATGCTTTCGGTGCCGCCGGCCACGAACAACTCGCCCTGGCCGCAGTTGGCGGCGCGTGCAGCGTCCAGCACGGCTGCGAGACCGGAGCCGCACAGGCGGTTCACGGACTGGCCGGCAACGTCCACCGGCAGGCCAGCCACCAGACCCGCGTGGCGGGCCACGTTGCGCGCGTCCTCGCCGGCCTGGTTGGTGCAGCCGGCAATCACATCTTCAATCGTCGCGGCATCGAAACTGTTGCGCTCCACGATGTGGCGTATGCAGTGGGCCAGCAGGTCGTCCGGGCGTACCTTGGCCAGCGCACCGGCGTGGCGGCCAATGGGGGTGCGGATGCCGTCATAAAGGTAGGCGTTCATCATGTCTTGATTCCTCCGGGCGCGGTGCGCCGTGTTCGTTGGCTTTGTCCGATTCGCTGCCGCGGCTCAATTCTCTTCCGTGGTCAGCGATATGCCGAGCATGGCACGGCGTTTCAGCCACGGGCTGGGGCGGTAGCGGGGATCGCCGTAGTATGCCTGCATGTTCTCGAGGATGCGCAGGATGCGTTGAGGGCCCAGCGTATCACCGAAACCCAGTGGGCCGTGGGGATAGCCCAGGCCCAACTTCACCGCCGTATCGACGTCCGCCGGGGCGGCGATGCGCTGTTGGGCGATGTCGCAGCCGATGTTGACGATGGTGGCGACCACGCGCTGCGCGATGAAGCCGGCGCTGTCACGAATCACCGTGACAGGCGTGCCATCCTTTGCCAGGGCGGCGTGGGCGGCCTCCCGTGCCTCGGGCGTGGTCACCGGTGTGCGCATCAGCGTGCGGCGGCGATCCAGGCCGAACAGGGTGTCCACGGCCAGGGTGCGGCTTGGGTCCAGCCCTTGTTCCAGTGCCACGGTTGTGGCGTCCTGGCCCAGCGGGGTCACCAGGCAGACGGAGTCCGGGCCCGGCTCCGCGCCCGGATCCAACCGGACGCCCGCCTGCTCCAGGACGGCGCGCAACGCCTGCCCGGCTTCCGCATCGGCCTGGCTCACCCAGATGGCCACATCGGTACCTTGCGGAGCTGGCGGCTCCGACGGCTGCTGCGGTTTGTTGTCCTTGTAGGTGTAGAAGCCGCTACCCACCTTCCGACCGAAAAGCCCGGCCGCCACGCGCTGCCGCGTGATGTAGGAGGGGCGGAATCGGGGCTCCTGATAATACTGATCGTAAATCGACTCCATCACGTGGTGGGAGACGTCCAGCCCGGTGAGATCCAGCAATTCGAACGGCCCCATACGGAAGCCGGCCACCTCTCGCATGACGCGGTCGATATCAATGGTCTCGCAAACGCCTTCGCTCAGCAGGCGGACAGCTTCGGTACCAAAACCACGACCGGCATGGTTAACGATGAAGCCGGGAGAATCGGTGCAGACCACCGGCGTATGACCCATGCGATGTGCTAGCGTGACCAGCGCATCGGCAACCCAGTCGGCGGTGCGAATGGCCGTGGCCACTTCCACCAGTTTCATCAGCGGAACAGGGTTGAAAAAGTGGAAACCAGCCACCCGCTCCGGGCGTTCGCAACCCGCGGCGATGGCGGTGACAGACAGAGAGGAGGTGTTGGTCGCCAGGATCGTGTCCGGTTTGACGATGCCTTCCAGCTCCCGGAACAGTTCCTGCTTCGGTTCCAGGCGTTCCACGATGGCCTCGATCACCACGTGGGCCGGTGCCAGCTCGGCGTTGCCGCCGACGACCTGGAGGCGATTCTTGGCAGCATCCGCGGCGGCCGGCTCGACACGTCCTTTCTCCACCAGCCGGTCCACCATCTTGCCCACGAAATCGCGGGCCTCCTGCGCGGCGCCTTCACGGGCATCCAGCAGCAAAACCCGAACGCCGCCCAGTGCGGCGATCTGGGCGATGCCCCGGCCCATGGCTCCGGTGCCGACAATGCCAAGCACCAGATCGGATTGGTTCGCGTCCAAGGTCATGTATCGTCTCCAGTCCGTTTATCCTGCCGGTACAACGCACCGGCGCAAGCCGAAACGCCAGCCGCGGGAGCCGGGCTGGCGCATGTTCATTTCGCATTGCGAAACTTAATTCCAAAAACTTGACCGAAAGAATAGTTCGTGCCAGATTGCAATGCAAACTGCGCATGAGTTCTCGCCGGGTGGGGCTGCCTCGCCCGACTGTCAGGAATTCGGCAACGCCGCATCCGGGCTGACTCTCTATAATACGCGCATTGACCGTGTCGATCCCGTAACGCCCGCTGCCCGACGTGTGTTCGCAGTATGCGTCTGTCGGCCTTGCCTTGGATAACCCGTTGGAGGAAACGCTCATGATCCGCGATCAGGAGACGCTGAACCAGTTGCTGGATATTGTGTCCCGGTTTGTCCGGGAACGCCTCATCCCCCATGAGCAGCAGGTGGCGGAAGAGGACCGCATCCCGCAGGAGATTGTGGAGGAGATGAAGGAACTGGGCCTGTTCGGCCTTTCCATCCCCGAAGAATACGGTGGCCTGGGGCTGACTATGGAAGAGGAGGTTAATGTCGCCTACGAACTGGGGCACACGTCGCCGGCTTTCCGTTCCATCATGGGCACCAATAACGGTATTGGTTCCCAGGGCATCATCATGGACGGCACCGAAGAGCAGAAGAAGAAATACCTGCCTCGGATGGCCACCGGCGAGATCATTGGCTCCTTTGCGCTCACCGAGCCGGATGTGGGGTCCGATGCCGGCTCCGTGAAAACCTCCGCGGTCCGTGATGGTGATGATTATGTGATCAACGGTACCAAGCGTTATATCACCAACGCGCCCCGTGCCAGCGTGTTCACTCTGATGGCGCGCACCAATCCCGAGATCAAGGGTGCCGGCGGCGTGTCCGCCTTCCTGGTGGATGCCGACTCCAAGGGCATCACCCTTGGCAAGGCGGATAAGAAGATGGGGCAGAGCGGCTCCCACACCTGTGACGTGATCTTCGAGGATGTACGCGTTCCGGCCGAGAATATGATCGGCGGCCCGGAGAAGGAAGGGCAGGGCTTCAAGACCGCGATGAAAGTGCTGGACCGTGGCCGTCTGCACATCTCCGCCGTGTGTGTGGGGGTGGCCGAGCGCCTGATCGACGAGGCGCTGCGGTTTGCCATGGAGCGCAAGCAGTTCGGCAAGCCCATCGCCGAGCATCAGCTGATCCAGGCCATGCTGGCTGACAGCAAGGCCGAGGCCTATGCCGGCCGCACCATGGTGCTGGAAGCGGCCCGCAAAATGGACACCGGGGCAACGGTGAGCACCGAAGCGTCCTGCTGCAAGCTGTTCTGCGCGGAAATGGTGGGCCGCGTGGCCGACCGGGCCGTGCAGATCCATGGTGGTGCGGGTTACATCTCCGAGTATCCGGTGGAGCGTTTCTACCGTGACGTGCGCCTGTTCCGCATTTATGAAGGCACCACGCAGATCCAACAGATCGTGGTGGCCCGGAACATGATCCGGGACGCGGCGAACTAGGAGCGTGACCGGATGAGTGTGAATACCGAGTTCCAGGCGCCCGACGAGCGGATCAACGGGCGCCCGGCCAGTGAACTGCTGGCATCCTTGCCCAATCGCATCAGTCAGGCGGCGCTGCACTGGGCGGACCACGCGCCCGATCGTCTGGCCCTGGTGGACGGTGATGTGCGGTGGACCTACGGCGAACTGGGTCAGGCGATCCGGCGCAGCCGTGATCTGCTGGCCTCGCTGGATGTCCGGCCCGGCGACCGCATCATGGTGCTGAACGAGAACTCCCGGGCGCTGGTGGCTCTGTTGCTCGGCGCAGCGGAACTGGATGTCTGGGTGGCGGTGGTCAGCGCCCGCCTGTCGGCGAAGGAAATCGATACCATTGCGGAGGCAGCGGATCCGCGTCGCCTGCTCTATACCACCGGCATTTCACCGGAAGCGGGAGCTCATGCGGATCGCCACGGTGCCGTGCGACGGCAACTGCCGGATCTCGGGGAGATTGCCATTGGCCCGCTGCGGGACAGCGCCGCACCGGAGCCGGTTCAGGCTGCCGGTAAGGATCAGGTGGCCACGCTGATCTTCACCTCCGGTACCACGGGCGTGCCCAAGGGCGTCATGCTCACCCACCGCAATATGCTGACTGTCGCAGCGTTCACGGGCGGCCTGCGGGAGCTCGGGGAAACGGACCGGGTATACGGTGTGTTGCCTATTTCCCACGTGTTCGGCTTGTCGTCCGTGTTCCTGGGGACCATGCTGTATGGTGCCACGCTGCAGCTCGAAGCGCGCTTCGAGCCGGCCCGACTGGCGGAAGCGCTGGAGCATCAGGGCGTGACCGTTCTCCAGGGTGTCCCTGCCATGTTCCAGCGCCTGCTGGAGTATCTGCGGTTACAGGGACGGGAACTGCGGGCGCCAGAGCTGCGTTACATGTCTGTTGGAGGCGCGCCGCTTGATCCCGCCGTGAAGGAGCGGGTACAGCAGGCCTTTGGTCTGCCGCTGAACAACGGCTACGGGCTGACCGAGGCGGCCCCCACCATCTCCCAGACCCGCATACGCGGGCCCCACGACAACATTTCCACCGGGCCGGTGTTGCCATTGCTGGAATACAAGCTCAAGCGCGGGGAAGAGGATTCGGACAGCGATCCCGATGTGGGTGAGTTGTGGGTGCGCGGTCCCACCGTCATGAAGGGTTATTTCCGTCGGCCTGATGCCACGGCGGAGGTTCTGACGGAGGACGGCTGGCTCAACACAGGTGATCTGGCGCGGCTGGATGCTCAGGGAAACCTCTATATCGTCGGGCGCACAAAGGAACTGATCATCCGTTCCGGCTTCAATGTCTATCCGCCGGACGTGGAGGCGGTACTCACTGAACATCCGGACGTCACGCTCTGTGCCGTGGTGGGTCGCGCTGTCGAGGGCAATGAAGAGGTTGTTGCCTATGTACAGCTGGCGCCGGGCAGCACCGCCACGGCGGAGCAGATCCGCTCGTTCGCGGCGGAGCGATTGGCACCCTACAAGCGGCCGTCGGAGGTGGTGATCATGGAGGTGCTACCCGCCACACCCACCGGGAAGATTCTCAAGGCGCGTCTGCGTCAGCAGATCGACAAGTAATCAGCCAGGCAGCCCGCATCCCGCCGGTATGGGCTGATGCGCCGGCGTGGTGCGGGCGTTGTCATGCGAGGAGGGGCTCAGTGAGCAAAGACAGGCAACTCGCCGATATCGATGCGGACATGGCCAGCGGTTTCCACGGGCATATCGGGCACCGGCTGGTGCAATGGGAACCGGAACTGGCCGTGCTGGAATTGGAGATCGGCAAGCAGCACCTGAACCGTGGCGGTGTGATTCACGGCGGTGTGCTCGCAACGCTGATTGACGCAGTTTGCGGCTTTGCTGGCTGTTATTCGGAAGACCCTGCCGAGCGTCGAGGCGCCATCACGCTGAGCCTGACGGTTAGTTTTACCGGTCAGGTCAGCGGGGGGATCGTGCGCGCGGTTGGTCGGCGCAAGGCAGGGGGTAGGCGCATCTATTTCGCCACCGGGGAGGTATTCGGCCCGGACGGCGAACTGATCGCCATGGGTGAGGGGTCATTCCGCGTGCGCTCGGGACCGTTGCCGGCACAGGGCGGCGATGATTGACACCGGTTGCGGCGGCCCGGCTTTGCCGCCGGCCGCCAGCGGATACTCATGAGGCTGCCACCGCTCGACGTCCATCTGCTACCGCTGGTGATGGTGTCCACGCTCGGATACCAGCTATTCGGCTGGCTGCCTGCCGCGTTTGCATCCCATTTGCTGCTGGGCGCCTATGTACTCGTCCAGTGGCCGCAGCTTACCCGCGTCCCCAGAATCCTACTGACGCTCGCCGTTACCGCTATCCTGGTGCTGCCGTGGTTATCCGAGGATCCGGCTGCCAGCCTGCTGCTGGCATTGAACCGGGCCGCCTACTTCGCCACGTTCCTGGCAGCCCTGTCCTTTCTGCGGGAGGCGGCTGAAAGCTCCCCGCTGGTGCGCCGCTGTGGCAATGTGATCATCAACCAGCCGCCGGGCAAGCGTTATGCCACCTTGAGTGGCGGTTCCTTCCTGATCGGTATCCTCCTTAACATGGCGGTGCTCAACCTGCTCGGGGTCATGGTGCGCCGCGCCAATACGCTGGCAGCCGCCGGTGGCAACCTGCGTATTCAGGATGTGCGCAACCGCCGCATGTTCACCGCGATGATTCGCGGTTTCTCAGTGATTACCCTGGGCTCGCCGCTGACTATCACGCTGGCGCTGATACTGTCGATCGTCCCGGACGTACGCTGGTGGCAGGTGCTGCCCTACGGCTGGGCCACCATGGTGCTGATCCTGGTGCTGGGCTGGGCCTGGGATCGCTCCACCGCACCCCGTCAGCTGGCGGGGCAGTTACCGGCTGCAGAACCCCCTGTGGGGGCTGCCTGGGATATCACCCGCTTTCTGCTCCTGGTGCTGTCCATTTTTTCCGCGGCTGTGGTTGTGGAACTGGTTCTGGGGGTGGATCTGCCGCTGGCCATCCTGCTCACCGCGCCGGCAGCCGCATTCAGTTGGATGCTGATCCAGCGCTCACGCCGCGGCCTGGTCCAGGCATTGGTGCTGACCGGCGGAAAGCTGGTCAAAGGGTCGGAACGGCAGTTCGGCGGCATGCGTGCGGAGGTGTCCGTGCTCTGTGCTGCCGGGTTGCTGGGCACGCTGATCGCTGCGGCCGTGCCCACCACCGCATTCGCGGACTTTCTTCGCCTGATGGGGTTGCAGGGGCCGATTATCGGCGTCTTGCTGGTGGTGCTGATGGTGAGTTTGGCCCAGATTGGCCTGAATCCGATCCTGGTTGCAACCATCGGCCTGTCATCCCTGGCACAGCCGGAACTTTTCGGCCTGGCTCCGGAGATGCTGGCCCTGTCGGTCATGGCGGGCTGGACGTTGGCAATCGGATGCTCGCCGGTGACCACGTCGATTCTGATCGCCAGTCGAATGGCCGGCGTCAGCCCCCAGACCGCCGGCTGGATCTGGAACGGTTGGTACACGGTGGTGGCCACCGTGGTGATGGTGGCCTGGCTACTGTTGTTGGGCTGGGTCTTCTTCTAGGGAATAGGCCAGCGCTTCCCCAGCAATAGGAGTTGAGGTGTGGAGCGGGGCCGCCAGACAGCACGGCGGCCCTGCCGCGGTTCGCCTATTTCTCCACGAATGCGCGTTCGATCACGTAATCCCCGGCCACGCCAATGCGCGGGGAAATGCTGAAGCCCCGGTCATCAAGCATCGCGCCGATGTCCTTGAGCATACCCGGACTACCGCAGATCATGGCGCGATCCTGTTCCGGATCCAGCGCCTCCTGCCCGATGTCGTGGAACAGTTTGCCGCTGTCGACCAGATCCGTGATGCGGCCGCGATTCTCGTAAGGCTCCCGGGTCACGGTGGGGTAATACACCAGCTTGTCCCGGATCTCGTCCCCGAGGAACTCGTGCTTCGGCAACTCGTCGCGGATGAAATCCGCATAGGCCAGCTCGCTCACCTGACGCACGCCGTGAACCAGCACGATCTGTTCGAATCGCTCGTATGTCTCCGGGTCCTGGATCACGCTCAGGAATGGGGCCAGACCGGTGCCGGTGCTGAACAGGAACAGACGCTTGCCCGGGAGGAGGTCGCCTACCACCAGCGTGCCGGTTGGCTTGCGGCTGGTGAAGACGATGTCCCCTTCCTTTAAGTGCTGGAGTCGGGACGTCAATGGGCCGTCCGGCACCTTGATGCTGAAGAACTCCAGGTGGTCTTCGTAATTCGGGCTGGCGATGCTGTAGGCCCGCATCAGCGGCTTGCCTTTATCTTCGAGCCCGATCATCACGAATTGGCCGTTCTCGAACCGCAGGCCGGGGTTGCGGGTGGTGCGGAAGCTGAACAGCGTGTCGTTCCAATGGTGTACGCTGAGCACACGCTCGGTGACAATATTGCTCATGAAGCCTCGTCCTCACGCCAGAGTGCCATTTAGGGCCGCACTGCAGTGTGTTACAGCGCGATAAGATGGCGCCCATGGTATGCGCGAGACGTCTAGGTTTGAAATGGATTATTCGCATAAGCTATATCCATTCCGTGTATATGAACCGGGCTGCAGTCCGTGTGTGCTTCCATGCGGTACGCCGCAGAGCCTCAGCCGCTGCCGGTCTATGCCGGGTAGGGGCCGCGTGGCCAGCAGTCATGGGGCCGCAGAGGGTTACCCTGCTGGCGGGCGAGTGGCTGTGTCAGGGGCTCAGAGCTGTAGACGCGGTCCCTCGCCGCGACCGGGAGGGGGAACGTCGGTGGCAATCCGCGCCTCGTACTGCTCCCCATCCTGCCAGTATTCAATATGCGCTCGCTGACCGGTGGGGGTTTCGCGCACCAGTTCCAGGAAATGCATGGGATTGTCCGGTGTCTCGCCGTTCACGGTCAGTAGCAGGCTGCCCGGCTGGATACCGGCGTCGGCCGCCCGTCCACGGGATCCGCTGACCAGCAGGCCCGGGGTATCGGGCAGCCCCAGAGCCTGACGCAACTCCGGTGTCACCGCCTCAACCGTGATTCCCAGGGCGGTCACAACCTGGTCGTCCTGAAGTCCTTCGTACTCCAGGCTTCGCCCGGCCTCCAGCACGCGGGGCGCGACGAGAATCAAGGCTCCGGTCCGGGCTGCCAGGGCCAGGCCATCGCTGGGTCGGGTGTCCACGAGCACCGGTTCATCCCGGTTTGCCATGCGTAGCTCCAGCACTCCCATATAGGTGCCATCCACCAGGTCGTCCACCATGACCCGCTCCAGAGAGGCATCGGTCGCCGTCAACAGATCGCGCATCAGGTCATGCGTCTGTGGCCGGCTTACCGGGATGTCACGCAACGCCATGAGAATGGCCCGTGCTTCCGCCACGCCGATGAAAATCGGTACGATATCCCCGCTTTCCGGTTCCCGGAGCAGGACCACCGGGGCATTGGATCCCGGAACCACGCCCACCGTGGCCAGTTCCACCGGGATCAGCTCATCCTCCGGGACTGCGAGCTCCCGGGCCTGGCTGTTCCACGACAGGGCCAGCAGCAGCCCCAGCAGCAGAATGAGTGGTAACCGCAGGCGTGGGGCAGGAACGTGGAGGAGGTGCATTGGGAACCTCGGTGATGGGCGAGCTGAAGCGATGGCCTACTCTTCATGGTAGTCTGCCTGCTGGAACGCGTCTGATCAAACCGGTACCCCGGCATGTCCAGCGACGACCAGAATAGTCGAAATACGAAGCCCTGGAGGCTGCCGAACCCCGGAGACCCATTGCGGGTCTCGATTCACGGGCTCTTTGCCCTGGGCGTGCTTTACACGCTCTACCTTGCCCGGGACATGATCCTCCCCATTACTTTGGCGGTGCTCACCAGTCTGTTGCTGGCGCCTTTGGTGCGGCGCTTTGCCCGCCAGGGCATCCACCGCGGTGTGTCGGCATTGTTGCTCCTGTCCGCCCTGGTTATTGCCATTGGCGGTACGTTTTATGCGACAGCCAAACCCGCGGCGGACTGGCTGGAGCAGGCGCCGGACGGTCTGGCCCGCCTGCTGGTGCATGATGGTGAGCTACGTCAGCTCTACGAGTCCATGACCCAGTCCGCCCGCCAGGTGGAGCAGCAACTGGCCGAGGTGGCGGAGACCACAGAGGAGGAGCGGCCGCAGACGGTGGTGGTGCAGGCGGACTCCTGGCGGAATCAGCTGGCGGTGGCCCTGCGGGATTCCATGGGGGCTTTCGCCCTTGCCCTGGCTCTGAGCTTCTTTCTGCTCGTCAATGGCGACACCCTGATTGATCATTTCGTGCGGCAATTGCCCGGACGCAGCCGCCGGCTCACCGCCCTTCGCGTGATCCGGGATGCGCAGGCGCAGATCGCCCGATACCTGGCCTTTATCACCATTTCCAACTCACTGGTGGGTGTGGCCACTGCTCTGCTTGTCTGGTCCCTGGCGCTCCCGTCGGCCATGGTCTGGGGGGTGCTGGCCACACTGCTGCGGTTCATTCCGTATCTGGGGGTCCTGCTGACGGTGATCATGCTGGCCGTGGTGTCGGCCCTGACCCATGAAGATCTGTGGATGATCCTTGCCGCACCGCTGGGATATTTGGTGTTGTCGTCTATTGTCGGGTTTTTCCTGGAGCCGTATCTGCACGGTTTCCGCATGGCCATCAACCCCATCGTGATCTTCCTTGCGATTTTTTTCTGGGGTTGGCTCTGGGGGCCGATCGGGGTGCTGTTGGCGGTGCCGCTGATGACGGTGATTCAGGTGGTGCTGAAGCAAATCGGCCCGCTTCAGCCGGTGTATCGCATCATTGCACGATAAGGGGTTCCGGCTTAGGGAAGCCCTGATTTATTCCCATGGTACTTCCCTTAGTGGCTGTCCCGGCGGAGCAGCCGGCGGCGCATGATGCGTATACCCAGCCAGACGCTGAGAACCACGACGGGGATGGATAGCCCCATTGCCAGGTCCACATTGATGGGTGCGCCGGCGGCGTGCGCACCCTTGTACAAATATGCGAGCAGGCCGCTGCCGTAGTAGCTCAGCACCACAACGGATAATCCTTCGACGGTTTGTTGCAAACGCAGTTGCAGATCGGTCCGACGGTTCATGGACGCCAGCAAATCCCGGTTCTGCGCCTCCAGCGCCACATCCACGCGTGTACGCAACAGGTTGGCGGCGCGGGAAACACGGCGCGACAATGCCTCCTGACGGTTGTTTACCGATTCGCAGGTCCGCATGGCCGGACTGAAGCGGCGCTCCAGGAATTCGCCGATTGTCTGCAGTTCCGGTAAACGTTCCTCGCGAAGATTGTCGATGCGCCGGTTGACCAAAGCGTGGTAGGCGCGCGCGGCGCTCAGGCGGAAGCTGTTCGCGGCGACGGTGCGCTCCAGTCCGGCGGACAGATCAGAAATCTGGTCCAGCAGCCGCTGTTCGTCTTCCAGTCCACCCCGCTCTGTCATCTCCTGCGTGATCGATTCCAGTTGCGTGTCCAGTTCGGTCAGGCGCAGTGTGGCGGCGCGTGCCAGGGGCAGGGCCAGGAGTGCCATCAGCCGGTAGGTTTCGATCTCCAGAAGGCGCTGCACCAGTCGCCCGGCGCGGCGCGGGGCAAGACCATGGTCATCGATGAGCAATAGCGTATGGCCATCCGGCTGCTGGCGGAAGTCGGTATAGACGCCCGCGAGCCCATCAGCAACCAGGCTGCCCGCGACGTTGTCGTGACCGAAAACCGCCGTAATGGTCGGGATCTGCCGTTCACGCTCCGCGTCGGCGCACAGTGTCAGATGCGTCGCTGCGACCAGCTTTCCGGGCAGACCTTCCAGCCAGTCGGCGGGTAGTCGTTGCAAGGCCGGATCGGCAAAAGGCCGGGATTGATCGGCGGGCGCGCCTGGGACGAAAAAGGTGTATGTGGAAAACTCCGTATGCCGCTCCCAGCGCACCCGGTAGGGGCCCAGATCCTCACTGAGATAGGTCGCTTCGGATATTGGCCCCGGCAGACCGTAACGCTGACACAACGCTGCCACATGGGCGCGTTCCAGGTTAGCGTCGCCTCCGTGCATCGCGAGGTGAGTGGCGCGGATGGGGCTTTCGATGCTGTCGAAGGGGCGCGCATGCAACTCGCTGACAATCTGCGCGCGGAGCGGGTGATTCGGAAGGGCTGGATACGGCTTAGGATGTTCGTCCATGAGAAGAGATCAGCGCTTCCCTAAGAACAGTCTGGCGCCGCCCTAGGAGGGCGGCGCCATCGACACTTTAAACAACGGTCACAGCTTAATAGAACACCGGGTTCATGTCGGCTGCTTGCAAGGCTGCGGCCCGGGCTTCCATCCAGCCGGCCTTGAACTCGTCTTCATCGGAAGGCGGGTTGGAGCCGGTGTACTCCTGCCAGGTCTCCTGCAGGATTTCCTGGCGGCGAACCAGCATGTCCTGGTGTTCCTGCATTTCGTCGGTCCAGATGCCGATTTCCTTGTAGTACTCAACCACGGCGTCATGGAATGGGATCACCCATTTCATGTTCTGGTTGTCCAGCGAGTAGCCGTCGGTTCCCGGTGCGGCGTCCTTGTAGCTGTCGTAATCCTCGACGAAGAAGCGGATCAGTGGTTTCACTTTGTCCACATCCACGTGAGCATTGGTGACCAGGATCGGGTAAGGGTAGCTGGAGCCTTCCCAGGGGTTGTCGGCGTCGGTGGGGCCGGCAGCCACGGTCACGTTATGCGGCTGTAAGTAAGGGGCCACCGCCTGCAGGCGATCCCAGGCTTCTGTATCGTTCGGATCGAGGCGTGGCCAGGTGAGTCCACGCGGGCTTGAAGCCATCTGCTGGGCCGGCGGAGCCACGGTCAGTGTGAATGCGGCATCGGCCTGGTTGGCAATGATACCGTCGAAGGAGCGGGTATAGCCCGGGAAGGTGACACGTTCCACGTCATCCCAAGTGAGGCCGCCGAAGGCCAGATAGGCTTCTACGGCCACGTTAAGGGCGTCATCCCCGCGAACATACGCCACGCGTTTGCCACGGAGGTCGGCCGGGGTTTCCACGCCGATATCACCCGCCACAGCCACGCCGAGGCCGAAGTTGGCAATCGAGGTGGTGATCACGCGGATGGGCTGCGGTCCCCAGTCGGGGCCGGAGAACATCAGCACGCCTTCGGAGCCGAAGTAACTGGCAATACCGCAGGCGCAATAATCCACCCGGCCGTTCTTGAGCGGTGTCATACGGCTGATGTCGTTATCGCCCGGCAGAATGCGGACCGAGGTGCCCTTTCCCTGCAGCACGTTGCCGATGGCGGCCATTTGGGTATAGCCACCGGAGCCGGTCGGGTATGCGGTCATGGATAAGGTTCTTGGCAGTTCCGCCTCGGCGTTTGCTGCCCCTGCCATGAGCAGGGCGGACAGGCCGGCAGCGGTGGCCAGCGATTGTATCATAGTCTTCATGCTTCTCTCCTCCGAAGGGCCCGAGCGAGGGCCATACTTGCTGTCTACAGTGAACACTCGGATATGGCAACTGATTCGTTGGTTGCCGGGTCACGCCTGGTTTTGCACCTTCCGTGACGCCTGGTTGCGGTTGATCCACCAGGCCAGAACCACCGCGGGAATCCCCATGACGAGGCCAAGTATGCTGAGTTCCATATTGCTCAGCGGTACCGGTCCGCCGCCGGGCACGGCGACGGTCATGCCGGCGACTACCAGCATCCCCCGGATCGGCCATTGCAGGGCGCGATTCGTGCAGAGGTTTCCAATCACCAGCAAGTAGCCCTGCAGCGCCGAGGCAATGATCCACACGCCGAATACCGCCTGGGTGAACACCACCAGGCCTTCGGTCGCGCTGCCCTGCAGGATCAGCGCCGGGTTGAGTACGAACAGGAAGGGGATGAAGTAGATAATGCTGCCCAGCCGCATGGCCTGCAGCCCCGTCTCCATGGGTTTCGCACCGGCCACGGTGGCGGCGGCAAAGGCACCCAGCGCCACCGGCGGCGTGATGAAGCTGAGCATGCCCCAGTACAGAATGAACAAATGCACTGCCATGGGGTTCATGCCCGCCCCCTGGATCAGCGCGGGCGCCAGGGCCACCGCCAGGAAGATGTAGGCGGCGGTCACGGTCATGCCGATGCCGAGGATGAAGCTGGTCATCGCGCCCATGAGCAGCAGCACCAGGGTATTGCCGCCAGCCAGCCAGATCAGGTCATTGGCGATGGTGCCCGACAAGCCGGTCATGGACAGCGCCCCCACCAGCAGCCCGACACCGGCGAGAATCGCGATGAGCTCCGCGAACAGCTTCGCCGCGCTGTTGAAGAAATCCAGCACCTCGTTCCAGCCCCAGCGCTGGTAGGGCAGCACCTGGTTGATCACCAGCAGCAGCGCCGTGGCGTAGAACGGCGCCACCGCCTCGCGCTGCAGGTAGATCAGCATGTAGATCAGCAGCACGAACACGAAGACGAAGTACCAGCCCTCCTTCAGTGTCTGCTTAAACGAGGGCAGCTCGGCAACCGGCAGCCCCTTGAGGTTAAAGCGCGCGGCATAGGAGTCGATCTGGATGAACAGACCGAGAAAATACAGGATGGACGGAATCGCCGCCGCCAGCGCGATCTGCGTATAGGGCACGTCCAGGAACATGGCCATGATGAAGGCGGTGGCGCCCATGACCGGCGGCATCAGCACACCACCCGTGGATGCACAAGCCTCGACGCCGCCGGCGTAGGATTTGCTGAAGCCCACCCGGCGCATGGCCGGAATGGACAGCACACCGGTGGTGAGCACGTTGGTGATCACGCTGCCGCTCATGGAGCCCATCAGGCCGCTGGAGAAGATCGACACCTTGGCCGGACCGCCGCGCACATGCCCCAGCAGCGAGAACGCCAGGTTGATAAAGAATTTGCCGCCGCCGGTCTTCTGCAGGGCGACGCCAAACAGCAGGAAGCCGATCACCAGGCTGGCAAAGGCGCGCAGCGGCACCCCCATGATGCTCTCCTGGCTCATGGCGTGATAGGCGGCCGCCTCTTCCAGAGTGGAGGGAAAGGCCTGGATCGGCCCTGGCATCTTGTCCGCCACCAGCGGGTAGATGGAGAACAAGCCCACGATCAATGCAATCGGCCAGCCACCGGCGCGTCGGCAGGCTTCCAGCACCACCACCCACAAGGCAACGGACCAGTACACGGCGAACTGCGGTGCGCCGAAGGACCAGCCACGATCAAGGATGTCTTCCGCGTAGTAGACGAAAAAACCGCAGACGGTGAGTGCCACCAGGAAAAGCAGAATGTCATACCAGGGAATCCGGTTCCGAGCGGCACCACCCCAAGCCGGCCAGAGTAGGTAGACCAGCGGCAGCATGATGGCGACCACAGTGTAGTAGAACTGCGTCTCCAGCTTGGTAACGGCGCCCAGCAGCTTGGTGTTGAACAGATAGTCCAGCGTCAGCAGTGTCAGGATCAGCGCACACAGGGCCGGGAGGTATTTCCAGGCGCTCGGCAGCTGGCGCACGCCGCTGACCTGTTCGACCTTCTCGGGAACGTTCAGCTTCATAGGCTTTCTCCCGCGGGGCTTGAGGGCAGGGGCAGGCAGTTGACCGACATGGGGCTCTCCAAAGTGAGACAGTTCGGCTTATTGTTTTGCTATGCGGAATTATATTCCGAAAATAATTTTGAGGAAGCGTAGAGGTTCCCGTTCCGGCTTGTCAACGAGAACCTTGGTTCCCGCTGCAGCCGGAACGTAATGGCAAGGCAGGGCGGCCGGCACGCGCCGGCCACTTGGGATGCGGTGTTCAGTCGGCCAGCAGGCCCCGGTTGACTTCCTTAAAGCGGGCCGCGCCCGCCAGGGCCATGGTGAGATCGGTATCGGCCAGCACCCGCGCGATCACCTCCCGGACGCCGTCCTCACCGGCCACGGCCAAGCCCCAGATATACGGCCGCCCCAGCAGGACGGCGTCGGCCCCGAGGGCTCTGGCTTTCACCACGTCGGCCCCTGATCGGATGCCACTGTCGAACAGTACGGGAACCCGGTCCTGCACGGCGTCTGTGATCAATGGCAGGGCGTCGATGGAGGCGATGGAGCCATCCACCTGCCGTCCGCCATGATTGGAGACGATGATGCCGTCCGCACCGTGTTCCAGGGCTAGGCGCGCATCGTCGGGGTGCAGAATGCCTTTCAGCAGAATGGGCAGTTTTGTGGCTGATTTCAGCTTTGCCAGGTCCTTCCAGGTGCGGAATGGCGCGGCAAACTCATGGCTCCAGCGCTGGACTGCCGGCCACATGTCCTCTTCAGGAGGTACATCCAGGGCGTCGCGGAAAGTCGGGTCGCTGATGTAGTTGGACAACCCCATGCCGCGTAGGAAAGGGAGGTAGGCCGTGGACAGGTCCCGCTCCCGCCAGGCCATCATCTTGGTATCCAGGGTGACGACGATGGCTTGATAACCCAACGCCTCCGCGCGCTGCACGAAACTGGTGGCCAGGCTGTCGCTTTTCGGCCAGTACAGTTGGAACCAGCGCGGCGCATCGCCCATGGCGGCGGCCACGTCGTCCATGGAGTGACTGGAGACGGTGGACAGGATCATGGGCACATTCATGGATGCCGCGGCCTTCGCCACCGCCACTTCCGCCTCCGGCCGGATGATGCCCTGCACCCCGATCGGGGACAGCAGCAAGGGGCTGGGGTAGGAGTGGCCGAAGAGTTCCACGCTGAGATCCCGCTGGGACACGTCGGTCAACATGCGGGGCAGAATGCGGTATTTGTCGAACGCCCTGCGGTTGGCGTCCATGGTGATTTCGCCCGCTCCGCCAGCGACATACCAATAGGATTCCGACGGCAGTAAGGCCCTGGCCGTGGCCTCCAGTTCCTCCATGCCCATGGGCAGGCGTGGACGTTGTCCCTTCAGGCCCGCCTGATAGATCTTCAGCTGATGGTCGCCGTAATGGCGCTGGCCGCTCATGGTGACGTGCTCCTCCGTTTAATGGTCAGGCTGAAGTTGTGCTTTAATAGCAGGCTATCTATTTGTGTGCTCCGAGGCAACGCCGCGAAGCAGGGAACTATAGGGTGGATGATGTCGGAACCGGACAGCCGAGATCGGGATGAATACAGCCGCGTGGACGGCTTCGGGCAGGCCTTGTTCGAAACCGGGCGGGCCTGGCGGATGTGCCTGGACAGGCGATTGCAGCCACTCGGCCTCAGCCAGGCGAAATGGCGCACGTTGATTAATGTGGCCCGGGTCGGAGAGGGGGTGACACAGAAGGTGCTCGCCGAGCGTATGGGGGTGGAAGGCCCCACGCTGGTGGGGCTGCTGGATCGCCTGGCGCGGGATCGATGGTTGGAACGGCGTGCCAGCGAGGACGATCGCCGCGTCCGTCGGGTGTATCTGACACCGCGGGCACGGGATGCCCTCCGGGAGATCGAGGTGGTGGCGGCGGCGTTGCGCGAGGAACTGTTTACAGGGTTGAGCGAAGACGATCTGCTGCAATGCCTGCGGGTGCTGCGGCACATTCGTGACCGAGCGGAGAATCTTGATGGCTGAAGCTGCACGGGGGCGGACAGGCCTGGGCTGGAAAATTCCGTTGGCCTTGGTGCTGATTCTGGCATTGCTTGTGGTCGGGGGCCGATGGCTGCACCACAGGTTGACCCATGTCCATGTGATCGACGCGCGGATCCAGGCGGACCTGATTGTCGTGGCCTCGCGTTTGCCGGGCTGGATCGTGGAGATGGATGTGTCTGAGGGTGATCAGGTGGAAGCCGGCCAGCGTCTGGTGGCGGTGGACGGCACCGAGGCGCAACTGTCCGGGGAGGTTCTGGCGGCACGGGAGCGCACGCTGGCCGCGGAGCGGGAGCAGTTGAAGGCAGAGCTGACACTGATGGAGGCGCGGGACGCCTCCCGCCTGGCACGTGCCCGGCAACGTCTGGTAATCGCCGTCGCGGAGCATGAACGCCGGGAACAGGACCTGAGCAAGGCGCAGAGCGATTACAACCGGGTACGCGATCTGGCGGATGACGCCATGGTGTCCGAGCAGGAACTGGATGATGCGCGTTTTCGCCTGGACAGTGCGCGGATCGCCCTCAACCGAAGCGCTGCGGAGCGTGATGAGGCGGAGTTGGCCATTACCGAGGCGGAAGCAGAATTGCTGAACCGTGGCGTGCTGGAGGCGCGGCTACAGGCCCTGGAGGCACGGCTGGGCGAGTTACAGGCGGAGCGGCGACGGGTGGACCTGGATGTGGACGATCGCATGCTGCGCAGTCCCATCGACGGTGTGATCGCCAGAACTTTCGTGAACCCGGGTGAGTATGTTCAGCCGGGCCAGAATCTGCTGATGGTGCACGCGCCGGGGGACGTGTGGATCGAGGCCAATGTGAAGGAAACCCAGCTTGCCCCGGTGCAGGTGGGGCAGCACGTGGACGTCCGCGTGGACGCATTCCGCGGCGAGCGGTTCGCCGGCCGGGTGGAGCGGGTGGGGACAGCCGCCACCAGTGAGTTCGCCCTGCTGCCCAGCCCCAATCCCAGTGGAAATTTCACCAAGACCACGCAGCGGGTGCCCGTGCGCATTGCTCTGGATCAGCCGGATACCCGACTGCGCCCGGGCATGATGGTCGAGGTCAGCATTGACATCCGAGACTGACCAGCTATTTGCCCGCTTCGGGCCCCGCTACAAATGGCTCGCCACATTCACGGTCATGCTCGGCACCCTGTCCATGACCCTGGCCACCACCATCGTGAACGTGGCCATCCCGGATATCATGGGCGCTTTCGGCATTCCCCAGTCCAAGGCGCAATGGCTTTCCACCGGGTATCTGGCGGCCATGACCGCCTGCATGCTGGCCAACGCCTGGGCGCTGCACGCCTTCGGTATGCGTGCGGCGTACGTGGGCGCCATGTCTATCTTTATTCTGGTCTCGGTGTTGGGTGCCCTGAGCCCCACGGAAGACCTGGTGATTCTCTCCCGGGTCGCGCAGGGAGCCATGGCGGGCATTATCCAGCCGCTGGCCATGACGGTGATCTTCCGGGTGTTTCCGCCTCACCAGCGGGGGCTGGGCATGGGCATCTACGGCCTTGGCGTGGTGCTGGGGCCAGCGGTGGGCCCGGCCATTGGCGGTGTGCTGGTGGACTGGTTCAGCTGGCGCGCCGTGTTCTACATGCCCATCCCCACCTGCATTCTTGGCATGGTCTGTGCGCTGTTCTTCACCACCGGGCGTGAGGATGATACTCGGGTGGCGTTCGACTGGTTGGGTTTTGGCCTGCTTTGCGCCTCACTGACCAGCCTGTTGTGGGCCTTGTCCAATGGCCAGCGCTATGGCTGGGAAAGCCTGCTGATTCAGGGAACACTGATGCTGGCAGTGGTCACCGCAATGGCCTTTGTGGTGTGGCAGCTGCGGTCCCGGAATCCGCTGCTCAACCTGCGCATTTTTGCGGTTCCGGGCTTTGCCGCCGGCTGCGTGGTGGGTTTCGCTTACGGTGCCGGTTTGTTCGGAACCACCTATCTGATCCCTCTGTTTGTTCAGGAAATCCAGGGGTTTACCGCTACCAACGCGGGTCTGTTGCTCATGCCGGCGGGGCTGGCCATGGCCTTGTCGTTTCCGGTGGCCGGGGCGCTGTCCGACCGTCTTCCGCCGCAGGTGCCCATCGGTATCGGGTTGGTGATCGTGGCGTGGTCCACCTGGATGCTGGGGCTGGCGGACAGTTATACCAGCTTCTGGGTGATGGCACTCTGGGTGTTGGTCGGCCGTGTGGGGATGGGGCTGGGATTGCCGTCCATCAACTCCGGCTCGCTCAAAACACTGGATATGGAACAGGTCTCACAGGGGGCTGGAGCCATCAATTTCTCCCGCCAACTCGGCGGCGCGCTGGGAGTCAATCTGTTGTCCGTGCTGCTGGATCGGCGTACGCAGTTCCACGCGGATATGCTCACCGAAACCCAGACTGCCGATAACCCGGTGACCCGTGACTGGATGACGCGAATGGAGCCGTATCTGTCCGCAGCGGGTGTGGGTGAGGACGCCCGCAACGCGGAAACATTCCGTCTGCTTGGCGAAGTGGTGTACCGTGAAGCCTACACCCTGGGCTTTCAGGACAGTTACCTGGCGCTGGCCGTGTTTTTCCTGATTGCCCTGGTGCCCGCATGGATCATGGGGAGATACGCGAAACGATGAGCGAGTGTCTGTACCGCACCATACTGATGGCGTACGACGGCTCCGTCTCTGGCCGCGAGGCGCTGGCCCAGGGAACCTGCGTTGCCTTGCAGAATCAGGCCAAGGTGCATCTGCTGGCCGTGGTACGTTTACCCACGGCGTACGGTTTCGTCGAGGCGGGATACCCGGAGCATTATCTGGACGACGAGATGGCACGTATCGATGGCATCCTCCAGGAGGGGGTGGGGGCGTTACGCGCCAAGGGGCTGGAGGTGGAAGGGCATCGCCGCACCGGGGAGCCGGTGCCGGAGATCAGCCGCCTCGCCGAGGAGCTCGCTGTGGACCTAGTGGTGGTGGGGCATAAGCCGCGAGGACGGCTGGCCCGCTGGTGGCACGGCTCGGTGGGCACCACGCTGCTGGAGGAGCTGCGCTGCTCGCTGCTGGTGGCCATGCCCCGGGACGGGGGTGGCGTGGACGAGGAGCCGGAGCCGCTGCAGGATCAGTAGCCGCAGCGCCCCGCAGGGCGGGCCATTCGCGCACGCGAATGGCTCCGCAGAGCATCATGGGACTAGATCAGTGCTTCCTTAACCAGCCTGACGGCCGGCCAGCGTCCGCTGAAGGATCTTGACAGCGCCATAGACGGTGTCCAGGTGCGGGACAGGCACGTCCAGGCGGCGGGCTTCGCGGATCACGTTGCCGAGGATGGCTTCCACCTCCATGTCCCGGCCGTTGAGGTAGTCCAGCGCCATGCTGTTGTGGTACGGCGGCATTTTCAGTGTGTTGACCACGCTCTTCTCCGGCAGGTCTTCCGGCATGGGGTGTCCAGCGGCGGCCGCCACGTCGCACACTTCCTGCATCAGAATCGTGCCAAGCCGCTGTTCGTTGTCAGAGCCCAGCAGATCCGTGGTGGTGGCGCCACCGGCAATCACGGACAGGGGATTGAACGCTGCATTCCAGACCGCCTTGCGCCAGCGCTCGGTGACCAGGTTTTCCGCCAGCGGGGCGTTAATGCCGCCCTGTTCCAGCAGTTTTGAAAGCTGTTCCGCGGCCGGATTGATGCCGCTGGGGTAGCTGCCGATCACCAGCCGCCCGTAGGCCTTGTGTTCGGTATGCGCCGGGCCCACGCGGCTGGCGGCCACGAAGGCCAGGCAGCTGACCAGCGGGTTGTCGGGGAAGGCCTCGACCAGCGGCGGTTCGATCTCGATGCCGTTCTCAATCAGCACGATGGCGGTATCCGGCCCCACGGCGGGACGAATCAGTTCGGCGCGGTCGATATCGTCCAGCACCTTGACGCAGAGCAGCAGCAGGTCTGGCGGAGTCTCCACCTCGCTGGTGTCGTTGTAGACGGTGGCCGGCTGGAACGAGAGGTCGCCCATCTTGCTACTGTCCACGCGAACGCCATGCTCGCGCATCTGTTGGTGCTCGGATCGGCTCACAACCTCCACCTGGGCGCCGGCCCGGGCCAGAATGGCGCCATAAAAGCTGCCGATGGCGCCGGTGCCGACCACCAGCACCCGTGTCCTGTCTGTCATTTGTAGTCTCCTCGTTGGCCGAATTCTCGGGCTTCGCTCTGGGCGGAGAGGGGATCATGCCAACGGACAGTCCGTAAGCAGGATTAAAGCCCTTTGGCCGATCGAAGTGTCGCTCAGCTAGATCAAAAGTCCCGGTTTGGTGCGATATGGTGCCAGTCCCGGGCGACGGTAGTAGCCGCCCGGGACTAAGACAACACGCCTAATCCCGGAA